>NZ_JACAPN010000042.1:0-168929 GCF_013385665.1 Pseudomonas sp. D4002 | reverse complement strand
CGCTGTAAGAGCGGAACCAATCGAAGCCGTTACCTAAATAACGGATATGTACTCAGTTCAAAAAGCCCGATAAGCCCGCATAAACAGCCCCACAACCTCCTGTACATGCTCCTCGGCCGCCTCTGCGCTCAGTTGCCCCCCACACCCATACAACAAACAAAAATTAGCCGTCCCCTTGAGCAAACAGAAAAAATGCTCCGCCGCGGTGAACGGCTTGGCAATACGCAATGCGCCACTCTGGTCGATCTTACCGAGCAGCCGCTCCATCCCCTGCAACATACGCATCGGCCCGGCCTCGAAAAAGATCTGCGACAACTTCGGATCCTGACTCCCGGAAGTCATCATCAACCGATGCAGGTTCACCGACTCCTCGCTATTGATCAGCACATGAAACCCGCGGGCGATATTGAGCAGCACCTTCTCCACCGGCATACCCTCGGGCAGCTCGAAATACATCACCGGTAACTGCTCTTCGCACTTGGCAACCACCGCTGCCGAGAACAGCGTCTCCTTGTCGGTGAAATGGCTGTACACCGTCAGCTTCGACACCCCGGCCTCCACTGCCACGGCATCCATGCTGGTACTGGCATATCCATTACTCAAAAACAGGATCTTCGCCGCATCAAGAATCGCCTGGCGTTTTGCCATGTCCTTGGGACGCCCGGGGCTATTGGTGTTCACAGGATTGTCGGACATTTTCACTTTATTACTGGACTGGTGAGTTTGGTATTAATAACATACTGGCCAGTATAATTATTCCTAGCACCATTAGCGAAAGGTCCTTCAGCATGCGCAGCTATTTCCTGCCACTCGCGTTGCCTGCCAGCTTGTTATTCCTGTTGGCTGCCTGTGGCCATGAAGAAGCGGCGCAAACCACCGTCCGCCCGGCCATGGTGGTTCAGCCAGAGCCTTCGGCGCAGGCTTCCGACAGCTACCCGGGCGAGGTGCGTGCCCGCTATGAACCCGACCTGGCCTTTCGCATTGGCGGCAAAGTCAGCCGACGACTGGTGGAGGAGGGCGAGCGCGTCAAGGCCAACCAGCCCCTGGCCGAACTCGACCCTCAGGACGTACGCCTGCAACTGGAAGCCACCCGCGCCCAGGTCGCCGCTGCCGACGCCAACCTGAGCCTGGTACGCGCCGAGCGTGACCGCTACAAGACCCTGATGGACCGTCAGATGGTCAGCCGCTCCCAGTACGACAACTCCGAAAACCTCTACCGCTCCGGTGAAGCACGCCTCAAGCAGATCAAGGCCGAATTCGACGTGGCCAATAACCAGGCCGGTTACGCCGTGTTGCGCGCACCCCAGGATGGCGTGGTCGCCAAGCGTGCAGTGGAAGTCGGCCAGGTGGTGTCGGCCGGCCAGACCGTATTCACCCTGGCCACCGATGGCGAGCGGGAGGTGTTGATCAGCCTGCCGGAGCAAAGCTTCGGGCGTTTCAAGATTGGCCAGCCGGTGTCCGTGGAACTGTGGAGCCAGCCCGACCAACGCTTCAACGGCCGCATCCGCGAACTGTCGCCGGCTGCCGATCCAAAGTCGCGAACCTTCGCCGCCCGCGTCGCGTTTACCGGCGGCAAAGTGCCTGCGGAACTGGGGCAGAGCGCTCGCGTCTTCATTCAGGCTGACGGGGTGATTCCCCTGGCGGTGCCGCTGTCTGCCCTGAGCGCGGAGAACGGCGCGTCCTACGTCTGGGTGGTGCAGCCCGACAATACCCTCAAGCGCACACCGGTGCGGATCGGCGCCTTTGGCGAGAAAACCGTGCCGGTGCTGGAAGGCTTGAACCCCACTGATTGGGTGATCGCCGCCGGTGTGCATGTACTCCATGAGGGCCAGCAAGTGCGCCCGGTGGATCGCGCCAATCGAGTGGTAAGTCTGGCGGCCAAGGAGTAGTCCCCGATGGGTTTCAATCTTTCCGCATGGGCGTTGCGTAATCGCCAGATCGTACTGTTCCTGATGATCCTGCTGGCAGTGGTCGGCACCTTGTCCTACACCAAGCTGGGACAAAGCGAAGACCCGCCGTTTACCTTCAAGGCCATGGTGATCAAGACCAACTGGCCAGGCGCTACGGCCCAGGAAGTGTCGCGCCAGGTCACCGAGCGTATTGAAAAGAAATTGATGGAGACCGGCGACTACGAGCGCATCGTCTCCTTCTCGCGGCCCGGTGAATCCCAGGTCACCTTCATGGCCCGGGACTCGATGCACTCCGCAGAGATCCCGGACCTCTGGTACCAGGTGCGCAAGAAAATCAGCGATATTCGCCAGACCCTGCCACCGGATATCCAGGGCCCGTTTTTCAACGATGAATTCGGCACCACCTTCGGCAATATCTACGCCCTGACCGGCGATGGCTTTGACTACGCCGTGCTCAAGGACTACGCCGACCGCATCCAGATTCAGCTGCAACGGGTGCCGGATGTCGGCAAGGTCGAACTGCTGGGCTTGCAGGACGAGAAGATCTGGATCGAGCTGTCCAACCTCAAGCTCGCCACCCTCGGCCTGCCGCTGGCGGCCGTGCAGCAGGCGTTGCAGGAACAGAACGCGGTGTCCACCGCCGGCTTCTTTGAAACCCCGAGCGAGCGGGTGCAGTTAAGGGTGTCCGGCAACTTCAAGACCGTTAAGGAGATTCGCGACTTCCCGATCCGCGTCGGTGATCGTACGTTCCGTATCGGTGACGTGGCCGAGATTCATCGTGGCTTCAACGATCCGCCGGCACCGCGCATGCGCTACATGGGCGCCGACGCCATCGGGCTGGCCGTGGCCATGCGTGATGGTGGCGACATCCTGGTGCTGGGCAAGGCCCTGGAAGGCGAATTCGCACGCCTGCAGAAGAACCTTCCTGCCGGTATGGAACTGCGCAAGGTGTCGGACCAGCCGGCAGCGGTAAAAACCAGTGTCGGCGAATTCGTCCAGGTGCTCGCCGAGGCCCTGGCGATTGTGTTGCTGGTGAGCTTTTTCTCTCTGGGCGTGCGCACCGGCATGGTGGTCGCCCTGGCGATTCCGCTGGTGTTGGCCATGACGTTTGCCACCATGTATTACCTCGGCATCGGCCTGCACAAAATCTCCCTCGGCGCGCTGGTGCTGGCGCTGGGCTTGCTGGTGGACGATGCGATCATCGCCGTGGAAATGATGGCGATCAAAATGGAGCAGGGGTACGACCGGCTCAAGGCCGCCAGTTTCGCCTGGACCAGCACAGCCTTCCCGATGCTCACCGGCACCCTGATCACGGCCGCAGGTTTCCTGCCGATTGCCACGGCGCAATCGAGCACCGGTGAATACACCCGCTCGATCTTCCAGGTGGTGACCATTGCGCTGCTGGCCTCGTGGGTCGCCGCCGTGATGTTCGTGCCGTACCTGGGGGAAAAACTCCTGCCGGACCTGGCGAAGATTCATGCGGCCAAGCATGGCACCGACGGGCCGGATCCCTACGGCACACCCTTCTATCAGCGCGTAAGACGCCTGGTGGAATGGTGCGTGCGTCGGCGCAAGACGGTGATCGTCCTGACCTTGCTGCTGTTTATCGGCTCGGTGGCGCTGTTCCGCTTTGTGCCCCAGCAGTTCTTCCCGGCTTCCGGGCGACTGGAACTGATGGTCGACCTGAAACTGGCTGAAGGCGCGTCCCTGAGCAATACGGCTGACCAGGTCAAACGCCTTGAAGCCTTGCTCAAGGAACATGCAGGTATTGAAAATTATGTGGCCTATGTCGGTACCGGTTCGCCACGTTTCTACCTGCCGCTGGACCAGCAACTGCCGGCCGCCAGCTTTGCCCAGTTTGTGGTGTTGGCCAAGACCATCGAGGAGCGCGAAAGCTTGCGCACCTGGCTGATCGAAACCCTCAACGAACAATTCCCGGACCTGCGTTCGCGGGTTACGCGGCTTGAAAACGGCCCGCCGGTTGGCTACCCCGTGCAGTTCCGGGTAACGGGCGAGCACATCGAAGAAGTCCGGGCCCTGGCGCGGAAAGTGGCGGCCAAGGTTCGCGAAAATACCCACGTGGTCAACGTGCACCTGGACTGGGAAGAACCGAGCAAGATCGTCTACCTCAACGTTGACCAGGACCGCGCCCGTGCCCTCGGCGTGAGCACCGCCAACCTGTCGAAATTCCTCCAGAGTTCCCTCACGGGCTCCAGCGTCAGCCAGTACCGCGAGGACAACGAGTTGATCGAAATCCTGCTGCGCGGCACGGTGCATGAGCGCACCGAGCTGTCGCTGCTGCCAAGCCTGGCGGTGCCGACCGACAACGGCAAGAGCGTGGCGCTGTCGCAGATCGCGACCCTGGAATACGGCTTTGAGGAAGGCATCATCTGGCACCGTAATCGCCTGCCGACCGTGACCGTTCGCGCCGATATCTACGGCAAGGAACAACCGGCCACCCTGGTGCAGCAGATCCTGCCGACCCTCGAAGGCGTGCGTGCTGAACTGCCGGACGGCTACCTGCTGGAAGTTGGCGGCACGGTCGAGGATTCCGCTCGTGGGCAGAACTCGGTCAAGGCCGGTGTGCCGCTGTTTATCGTGGTGGTGCTGACCTTGCTGATGCTGCAATTGCGCAGCTTCTCCCGCACCGCGATGGTGTTTCTCACGGCGCCCTTGGGCCTGATCGGGGTGACACTGTTCCTGCTGGTGTTCCGCCAGCCCTTTGGGTTCGTGGCGATGCTGGGGACCATCGCGCTGTCGGGGATGATCATGCGTAACTCGGTGATCCTGGTGGACCAGATCGAGCAGGACATCAAGGCCGGCCTGGCTCCCTGGCAGGCGATTATCGAGGCGACCGTGCGGCGCTTCCGGCCGATTGTGCTGACGGCGCTGGCGGCCGTACTGGCGATGATCCCGCTGTCCCGCAGCGTGTTCTTCGGGCCGATGGCCGTGGCGATCATGGGCGGCTTGATTGTTGCGACGGCATTGACCCTGTTGTTCCTGCCCGCGCTGTATGCGGCGTGGTTTCGGGTGCGCAAGGAGGCGGTGTAAGGCTGCGAGTGGCAGGGGTGTCCTGTAAGGAAATGCCTCTGGTCATTCACACATAGACGCAAACTGCGACCCTGGGCGACGGAACGTTTGCCCATGGTGCTCCACTCAGAATTGTCTGATTGACAGACGTCGTTGTCGGGGCCGCAAGCCTGCGGTCCCGATGAACAACAATGAGTTCATGGAGTGTCATATGTTTATTTTGTCTGCCCTGGCAGCTTTCAAAGGTGCTTTCCTGGGGTCACTGCTGGGCAATCTGTTGCCTGGTTCCAATAAAGAAGCTGATACGGCGCGACCGCACAAGCCCGGCCATGGACGGCCCGGTTTCAACCACGGCCATCACTCCCGACCAACGGGGCCTGTCCTGCCTGCGCGGCCCAAGCCGTATCACCAGGCGCCGGTGCATGAGGCCCACCAACCCTACCAGAGGTCATCGGCACTCTTTCCGATCCATCGATAGCCGCTGACTCGAGGCAGCCCGGGAACCACTCGGGCTGCCTTGCCACTCAGAGGGGGCTTTTGACCATAGATATCGAGGAGTGTGTATGATTTTTCCAGTACTGGTTTCACCACTGCACATGTTGGGGGCTGTATTTGGAATAGGGCCGAATTCCGGTCGGTCCAATGGCAATGGCCAGCCCGAGATCAACATTAATATCAAAACCGAAAACAACACCACCAACATCAGCAACAGCAATGCCGTGGGTAGTGATTTGCCTTGCAAGTGCCGCTATTAAAAAAAACGCCCTGAATAGTTCAGGGCGTTTTTAGTTGCCGGGTATGATCTACAGCGCGCCGAACACCTTCTTGGCCAAGCTGGTGGCAGCCGCCGCCGGGTTCTTGCGAATGGTTTCTTCCTGCTGGGCGATCATCTTGAACAGCCCGTCCAGCGCCTGTTCGGTCACGTAGCTTTCGACATTGGCGCTCTTGGCATCAATGGCGCCAAAGGTGGCGGCCTTGCCGGCGAGCGCGTTGTACTGCTGGGCCACGCCGACCTTGTCGGTAGCGGCCTTGACGATCGGCAGGAACTTGGCCCGGATCTCGTCACGGCTGCTTTTGTTCAGGTACTGGGTGGCCGAGTCCTGGCCGCCGGTGAGGATGCCCTTGGCATCGGTCACGCTCATGTTTTTCACCGCGTTTACCAGGATCGGCTGGGCCTGGGTGACAGCAGACTCGGCCGCCTTGTTCATGCTGGTTTCAAGTTGCGTGACCTGGTCACCCATGCCGAACATTTTCAACTTGTCGGCGACTTTGCCCAACTTGCCCGGCAGGCCGATCTTCACTTCGGGGTTGTTGCTGAAACCACCGGGCACACCCAGTTGTTTCACGGCAATCTGTGCGCCTTGGGTCAGTGCATCCTTGAGGCCGCCGGTGGCGTCGCCCTGGGACAGGCTGCCGAGGGACAAGGCCATGGCGTTGGAACCGAGCAGCAAGCCGGCGCACAGGGCAGTGAGGCGAAGGGAGTTACGGAGCATGGGCGCTTCCTTATGTTCGATATTTTAATCAGTGTGCAACCGCATCCACGCGCAGGCGCAGCGGTTGTGGGTCCTGGCCGTTCAACTGCACGGAGTGCCGTTCGGTGGTGATAAACAGTAGCTTGCCCTCCAGTTCGATGCGAGCGCTCACCGAGTAACTGTGGCCAGGCTTGACCTGGGTCGGGTCGTAGCTCAGATGAAAGGGCAGTGGCACCTGGCCTTTCACCGGGCCTTTCTGCTCGGCCAGGGTCACGGCCGGGGCGTCCATCAAGGACACATCCTGCAGGGTCACACTCAAGGTGGCGGCGGGCGGGAGGGCGATGCGTTGCAAATAGAAGACTTCGCCATCGAGGCTGGCTTTGGGCGCGGGGCTCATGGTCTGGCAGGCTCCCAGCAGGGCGGTCAGGCCCAGGAGGATGATTTTTTTCATGGTGCAGCTCCTTGTCAACGGCGCCAGAAACACCCTGGCGCCTCGGTCACTCTAGTGTGTTTCTTCGGGTACCACAGGCTGGTCTGCCGCCTCTTCGCTGCGATGCAGTGCGACCTGGCGAATCGACAGGCGAATCTCCGCGGGCAATACGCGTTTGGCTGCACCTTCGGCCAGCTCACCCAGCAGCGGGTGATAGCTCAGTTTGCCGGCCTCGTCGCGACGCAGCACATCTTGCTCCAGCAGGGTCTGGATAAAATGTCGGAAAAGGCTCTTGTCGAAGAACTCCGGGGCATTCAGGCCGTGCAGGATCGACAGGCGCTGGGCCATGACCGTGCACAGGTCTTCCAGCTCTTCGGCGCTGATGCTGTTCTGGCCGCTGTTGAGCAGCAGCGAGATCGCCATGTAGAAGCGTTGCAGGGTCTGGGCGATGCTCTTGGACAGCAGGGTCAACAGCACAAACTGCCGTGAGCTGGGCGCCGGGCGCAGGTACACGTCGTTTTCAAAACGCAGCAGGCCTTGTTCGACGAAGGCTTCGAGCCACTGGTCGACCACCGCGTCCAGCTCGTCCAGGGACCAGCGGATAAACAGCTCCGATTGCAGGTACGGGTAGAGCGCACGGGTATAGCGCAGGATCTGTTCGCGGCTCATCCGCGAGCTGCTCTGGAAGAAACTTGCCAGCAGCGCCGGCAGGGCGAAGATGTGTAGCACGTTGTTGCGGTAGTAGGTCATCAGGACGGCGTTCTGCTCGTCCAGGTAGAGGATCTTGCCCAGTGCATCGCTCTGTTCCGACAGCAGGTCCATGTCCTTGACGTGCTTGATCAGCGCCAGGCCGTCGCCTTCCGGTAGGGTGGTGTGGGGCGAGTAGGGCACCTTGCGCAGCAGTGCCAGGTACAGATCCAGCTGGCGCGCCATCGCCTGTTCGTCCAGGGCCAGGCGGGTGGTGGACAGCAGCGCGAGGGCCACCAGGTTCACCGGGTTGATCGCCGCCGCTTCGTTCAAGTGTTGCGCCACCCGTTCGCCGAGGCGGTTGGTGGTTTCGTTGAGCCACGCCGGCTTGTAGTTCGGGCCCAGCTCCTGGGAGCGCCAGTCGGGCTGTTCGCTGTCGAGGAATTCAGCCAGCTTGATCGGTTCGCCGAAGTTCACGGCGACCTGGCCAAAGCGCTGCTTGAGGGCGCCGACCACTTTGAAAATATCGAATATCGACTCTTTCTTCTTGCTCGCACCGCGCAGTTCGCCCAGGTAAGTGCGGCCTTCCAGCACCCGCTCATAGCCGATGTACACCGGCACGAACACGATGGGCATGCGTGATGAACGCAGGAAGCTGCGCAGGGTGATCGCCAGCATCCCGGTCTTCGGTTGCAGCATGCGCCCGGTGCGCGAGCGTCCGCCTTCGACGAAGTATTCCACCGGGAAACCCTTGGTGAACAAGGTGTGCAGGTATTCGTTGAACACCGAGGTGTACAGCGGGTTGCCCTTGAAGGTACGGCGCATGAAAAACGCCCCGCCACGGCGCAACAGGCTGCCGATCACCGGCATGTTCAGGTTGATCCCGGCGGCGATGTGCGGCGGGGTCAAGCCATTCTTGAACAGGAGGTAGGAGAGCAGCAGGTAGTCGATATGGCTGCGATGGCACGGTACATAGATCACCTCGTAGCCCTGGGCGACCTTTTGCACACCTTCGATGTTGTTGACCTTGATGCCGTCGTAGATCTTGTTCCAGAACCAGCTCAGCACCACTTCGAGGAAACGGATGGCGGTGTAGGTGTAGTCCGAGGCGATCTCGTTGCCATAGCGCAGAGCCTGGGCCTTGGCTTTCTCGGGGGTGATTTTCTCGCGTTCGGCCTCGTCGAGGATCGCCTGGCGTACCAGTGGCATGTTCACCAGGCCCTTCACCAGGTTGCGCCGGTGGGACAGGTCGGGGCCGATCACTGCGGTTTTCAGGTTGCGAAAGTGCACCCGCAGGATGCGCTGGGCCATGCGCACGGTGCGTTCGTGGCCTTTATTGTGCTCGATCAACTCACGCAAGTTGATGGGCGCGGAGAATTGCACCCGGGTCTTGCGGCCCAGGATCAGGATGCTCAGCAGCCGGCGCAGGCGGCCGGTGACGGCCCAGCTGTCGGCGAACAGCAGTTTCCAGGGGCTGGACTCGCTGTCGGGCGACTGGCCCCAGAACACGCTGACTGGAATGATCTGTGCATTCTCTTCGGCGTGTTCGGTGAGTACATCCACCAGGCGGGTCAGGGTGGGTGGGGCGCCACGCTTGTCCTGGCGCCCCAGCCAGTCGGGGTCGGGCGTCAGGTAGAAGAAGGCCGCCGGCTCCATCAGCGGGCCGACCGACACCGGCAGCACCGGGCGCGGCAGGCCGGCCTTGGTACATTCGGTATCAACCACCGCCAATTCGGTGAGGGATGGAGATTGCAGGACGTAAAACACCGGACGACTGCGGTCGAGGTTCAAGGTAAGGGACGACTGGTTGATCGTCTCTGAGCGAACCCAGAGGTACAACAGCCGGCGCAAGGTGCCAAATACCAGACGGCGAAAGGGAGAACGGGTCATACGGCTTCTGCTTTGAGTGGGGAAAAAAACCGGGCAGGTGCTCGGGGCGCTAGTGTGCAGTATTAGCCGAAAATCGGCAAAAAAGCGGCGAAGTAATCTTGAGTTGAAGCTTTTTGAGCCTGTCTTATACTCGGCAGTTCAACTGCGACGACTCAACAATAAACGTACTTATAAAAAGCATGTGGGAGCAAAACAGATGGCAACGCGCGAAACCGGCAATGTGAAGTGGTTCAACGACGCCAAGGGCTATGGCTTTATCCAGCGGGAAGATGGCAAGGATGTGTTTGTGCACTACCGCGCCATTCGCGGTGAAGGGCATCGTTCATTGGCTGAAGGCCAGCAGGTGGAATACGCCGTGGTGACGGGAGAGAAGGGCTTGCAGGCTGAGGATGTGGTGGGCCTGTAACCTTGGCGTGATCGTTCCCACGCTCTGCGTGGGAATGCTTCTTTGGACGCTCCGCGTCTGCTTTTAATCGTGACGCGGAGCGTCACAGGTTGCATTCCCACGCAGAGCGTGGGAACGATCCCTCAGGTTGTTTTCCAGGTGATCTGCTCTTCACCGTCTGCGCTGATACGAATCCAGGTATCCGCGCTTTCTTCACCTTCTTCCTCTACCCAGCTGCCCGGCGCGCAACGCACTTCGACGTTCAGCGCGGCAAAGGCTGCGCGGGCGCAGGCGATGTCGTCTTCCCACGGGGTCTGGTCGCTTTCCAGGTACAGGCTGTTCCATTTGCCTACGGCTTTCGGCAGCCAGGTGACCGGTACGCTGCCGGCTTTGCACTTGTAGGTCTGGCCGCGCTGGACCCAGTCGGTGCACGGGCCCAGGGCGGCGCCCAACCAGGCGGCGATGGCCTTGTGGTCGACGTCGGCGTCCTTGAGGTAAATCTCGATATCAGGTTGGCGCATGGATGTTCCTCGTTGCGGGATTTTGAAAATCCATTCGCGGATTCGGTGTGGGCCCCGAGGCCCACAAAAATAATGGGTTATTGAAGCACGAAATAGTCGTAGCGCATCGACACAGTGACCAGCAGCGGTTCGGCGGCTTCGATCACCCGGGCCCGGCGTTCGGCACTCGCGCGCCAGCCGTGGGGCGTCATCGCCAGCAGGTTGGCGCGATCCTTGGGATCGGCCAGGCTGAGCTTGAACTCCAGGGTTTCGCTGTGTTGCAGGCTCATGCCCTGCGGCACCAGCGCCAGGTGCTTGTCGTCGGTGTACTCGCGCACTTCGTCGTACAAACGCTCACGCAGCTCCATCAGGTGGCCGCGGGTCGGGCCGACTTTCATCAAACCACCACCCGGGCTGAGCAGGCGCTTGGCCTCCAGCCAGTCCAGTGGGCTGAACACGCTGGCCAGGAACTGGCAACTGGCATCGGCCAACGGCACCCGGGCCATGCTGGCGATCAACCAGGTCACCGTGGGGTTGCGCTTGCAGGCGCGCTTGACCGCTTCCCTGGAAATATCCAGGGCATAACCATCGGCGCGCAGCAGGGCGTCGGCGATCTGTGCGGTGTAGTAACCCTCGCCACAGCCGATGTCGAGCCAGCGCTGGGGTTTGCGTTCAGCGGCCAGTTCGGCCAGGCGCCTGGCCACCGGGGCGTAATGCCCGGCGTTGAGGAAGTCGCGGCGCGCTTCCACCATCGCCAGGTTGTCGCCCGGATCACGGCTGTTCTTGTGCTGCACCGGCAACAGGTTCAGGTAACCCTGGCGCGCCCGGTCGAAACGGTGCCCGGCCGGGCAGGCTACGCCGTTGTCCACTTCATGGAGCGGTGCGCTGCAAATGGGGCAAGCGAGCATCAGGCGAGCAACTTGATCAGGGTCTGGTAGTAGATTTCGGTCAGCACATCGAGGTCGCTGGCGAGGATGCGCTCGTTGACCTGATGGATCGTCGCGTTGACCGGGCCCAGCTCCACCACCTGAGTGCCGAGGGTCGCGATGAAGCGCCCATCGGAGGTGCCGCCGCTGGTGGACGCCTGGGTCTCGCGACCGGTGACGGCCTTGATGCTGGCGGAGACCGCATCGAGCAACGCGCCCGGTTCGGTGAGGAACGGCAGGCCCGACAGCGCCCACTCCACATGCCAGTCCAGGCCATGCTTGTCGAGAATCGCCGCGACCCGCTGCTGCAGGCCTTCGACGGTGGACTCGGTGGAGAAGCGGAAGTTGAACACCGCCGTCAGGTCGCCCGGGATCACGTTGGTGGCGCCGGTGCCGGAGTTGAGGTTGGAAATCTGGAAGCTGGTAGGCGGGAAGAAGGTGTTGCCATCGTCCCAGTGCTCGGCGGCCAGTTCGGCCAGGGCCGGAGCGGCCAGGTGGATCGGGTTCTTCGCCAGGTGCGGGTAGGCCACATGGCCTTGCACGCCGCGCACGGTCAGGGTGGCGCCGAGGGAGCCGCGACGGCCGTTCTTGACCACGTCGCCCACCAGGGTGGTGCTCGACGGTTCGCCGACGATGCACCAGTCCAGGCGCTCCTTGCGGGCTGCCAGGCGTTCGATCACGGCCTTGGTGCCGTGGTGCGCCGGGCCTTCTTCGTCACTGGTGATCAGGAATGCGACCGAACCCTTGTGGTCCGGGTAGTCGGTCACAAAGCGCTCGGAAGCGACCAGCATCGCCGCCAGGCTGCCTTTCATGTCGGCTGCGCCACGGCCGCAGAGCATGCCGTTTTCATCGATCAGCGCGTCGAACGGGTCGTTCTGCCAGGCCTTGACCGGGCCGGTCGGCACCACGTCGGTGTGGCCGGCGAAGCACAATACCGGACCTTCGTGTTTGCCGTGGGTGGCCCAGAAGTTATCCACATCCTCGATGCGCATCGGCTCAAGCGCAAAACCGGCGTCGCCCAGGCGCTGCATCATCAGCTTCTGGCAATCGGCGTCGACCGGCGTCACCGACGGGCGACGGATCAGGTCGATAGCGAGTTGGAGGGTCGGCGAAAGGTCGGCGTGGGCCGTCATGTAAAAACTCCAGAAGCATGTCAGGGCGCAAGGCTTATGTGGGAGGGAGCTTGTGTGGGAGCGGGCTTGCTCGCGAATACGGAGTGTCAGTCAACAATGTATGAACTGACCCGGCGCATTCGCGAGCAAGCCCGCTCCCACACAAAGCAATGGCCTGGGCCAAGTCTCACAAAATGGCCGTTATCTTATAGCAAAACGGCGGCCAGAGGCCGCCGTTTAGTGCATTGCGCAGGATTTTAAGCAGCGGCCACAGGCTCTTGCTTCGGTGCCGGTTTCGGCAGCGACGACAGGAACGCCATGATCAGCGCCGCCACATACGGCAGCGACTGCACCAGCAACATCACCACCCAGAAGCGCATGTCATTGCTCGGCAGGCCCTGCACCAGGTAAATCCCCAGTGCCGCACCCCACAACAGCAGCATGATGAACATCTCTTCCCGGGCTTCGGAAATCGCCACCCAGAAACCGTGGTTATCGGCGTTCTTCGGTGTACGGAAGAACGGAATGCTGGTGGTGAAGAACCCGTACAGCACCGCCTTGGCGATGGTGTGCGACAACGCCAGCCCGGCCAGTGCCGCGCAGAACGCATCTTTCAGGTTCACACCCACCGCACGACGGTAGAGGAAGATGATCTTGCCGACCTTGAACACGAACAACGCCAGTGGCGGGATCGCGAAAATCAGCAGCGGCGGGTCAACCCGCGTCGGCACGATAATCATCGCCGCCGACCACAACAAGGCGCCCACGGTGAAGAAGATGTTCATGCCGTCGGCCACCCACGGTAACCACCCCGCGAGGAAGTGGTAGCGCTGGCCACGGGTCAGCTCGGTGTCCTTGCCGCGCAAGAGGCTCGCAGTGTGGCGCTTGATGATCTGGATCGCGCCGTAGGCCCAGCGGAAACGCTGTTTCTTGAAGTCGATAAAGGTATCGGGCATCAGGCCCTTGCCGTAGCTGTCGTGGTAGTACGCCGCCGACAGGCCCTTCTCGAAGACCCGCAGGCCCAGCTCGGCATCCTCACAGATGCACCAGTCGGCCCAGCCCAGCTCTTCCAGCACCGAGCGACGGGTCATGGTCATGGTGCCGTGCTGGATGATCGCGTCACGGTCGTTGCGGGTGACCATGCCGATATGGAAGAAGCCTTTGTATTCCGCGTAGCAGAGCTTCTTGAAGGTGCTTTCGTTCTGGTCACGATAATCCTGTGGCGACTGCACCACGGCGATTTTCGGGTCGGCGAAGTGCGGCACCATGTGCTTGAGCCAGTTTGGCGACACGCAGTAATCGGAGTCGATCACCGCGATCACTTCGGCATCCTTGGCGGTGTGCGGGATCAGGTAGTTCAGTGCGCCGCCCTTGAAACCGGCCAGGGGCGAGACGTGGAAGAACTTGAAGCGCGGGCCGAGGGTTTCGCAGTAGTCGCGCACCGGCTCCCACACGGCCGGGTCCTTGGTGTTGTTGTCGATGATCAGGACTTCGTAGTCCGGATAATCGAGGGCGGCCAGGGCGTCGAGGGTCTGTTTGACCATCTCCGGCGGCTCGTTGTAGCACGGCACGTGGATCGAGACTTTCGGGCGGTAGTCCGAATCCCCTTCAACCGGCAGGAATTCACGCCGGCGTTTGTGGGTCCAGACTGCTTCGGCCAGCTCATGGGCTTCGGTCAGCAACACGATAAATACGCCCAGGGCGCCGAGTGCCAGCAGGAAGCCCACCGTCAAGCTGAACCAGGTGCTGTATTGCTGGCTGTAGTCATAACCGATCCACACCAATACCGACCCGCACAGGAACGCGATAAAGGTCAGGAACGTACGGCCGCGCTGGCGCAGGGCCGAGCCGTCGATCATCAGCAGGGTCAGGGACAGCAGCGCAAGCACCACCGAGCCGATCGCCAGCACTCGCCATTGCGGAATCGCGACCACCGGGCCATCAAAGTTGAATTTCTGCTGGCGTGCGGCGTTGAACACGCCCCAATAGGCGCCTACAGAGCCTTCGTCGCTGGCTTTCCATGGCTGGTCAAACGCTTCGATCACGAAGTAGTTGTAGCCCTGGCGGTTCAGCGTGTTAACCAGCGTGCGCAGGTAAATCGCCTGGTCGGCGGGGGAGGCGTCAGCACCGCCACGCATCCGGCCGTTGCTCGGCCAGCCAACCTCCGACAGCAACAGCGGCTTTTTCGGGAAGGTCTTCTTCAGGTCCCGTGCGCGATCGAGGACGAACTGGCCGGCCTTGTCCACCGGGATATGTTCCCAGTACGGCAGGATGTGCGCGGCGATCAGGTCGACGTGCTTGGCCAGTTGCGGGTTGTGTTCCCAGATGTGCCATTGCTCGGAGGTGGTCACGGGCACCTTGACGGCGGCCCGTACCCGATCCAGCAGCACGATCAGCGCTTCCGGAGTGATTTCCTCGCGGAACAGCGCCTCGTTGCCCACCACTACCCGCACTACGCTGCGGGAGCTGTTGGCGATTTCGATGGCGCGCTGGATCTCGCGCTCGTTGCGCTCGAGGTCCGGACTGATCCAGATCCCCAGGGTCACCCGCAGGCCGAATTCTTCCGCCAGCTTGGGGATATCCCCCAGGGTGCCGTCGACCGAGTAGGTACGGATGTTGTCCGTCAGCTTGCTCATGATCGCAAGGTCCTGACGCATTTGATCGTCGGTCGGATACTGGTCTTTCTGTGGGTACTGGCCTTGCTGGAACGGCGAGTACGAAAAACCGGAGATCTGCTCGGGCCAGTTAGGGGCATTGACCGGGCGGTTGATCAGCGCCCAGAAGCCGGTGAACAGCGCGGCGATTGCCAGCACCACCACCAAGTTGAGTCCAAATTTACGCGATGACATGGCTATTTCGGGTTCCAAAGGGTGTGGAACGAAAAGAGGTGTCGGCCTGCGCCGAACGGCGCGCATCCTACACTGGCCTTTCACCGACCGTACAGCAAGCCGGGAAAAACCGGACATTGGGCAGTGCAACTCGTCGTAAGTTCTCTTACTTGTAGCTTGTAGTTTAAAACTTGTCGCTGTGTAGCCCTATAATGCGCGCCGGTTTTTGGGGTAATGGTCATGAGTACAGAAGATCCACGGTTTGCCGGCGTCGCCCGCTTGTATGGCATTGAAGGCCTGGAGCGCCTGAAGGCGGCCCATGTGGCCATCGTCGGCGTGGGCGGGGTGGGTTCGTGGGCGGCGGAAGCCATCGCTCGCTGCGGCGTGGGCGAGATTTCGCTGTTTGACCTCGATGATGTATGCGTCAGCAACAGCAACCGCCAGCTGCATGCGCTGGACAGCACGGTGGGCAAGGCCAAGGTCGAGGTCATGGCCGAGCGCCTGAAAGGCATCAACCCGGATTGCACCGTGCACGCGGTGGCGGATTTCGTGACCCGCGAGACGATGGCCGAGTACATCACGCCCAATATCGATTGCGTGATCGACTGCATCGACAGTGTGAACGCCAAGGCCGCACTGATTGCCTGGTGCAAGCGGCGCAAGATCCAGATCATCACCACCGGCGGCGCGGGCGGGCAGATTGATCCGACGTTGATTCAGGTGTGTGACTTGAACCGTACGTTCAATGACCCGCTGGCGTCGAAGGTGCGCTCCACGTTGCGTCGCGACTATGGCTTCTCCCGCACTGTGACCCGCCACTACAGCGTGCCCTGCGTGTTCTCCACCGAACAGCTGCGTTACCCGAAGCCGGACGGCAGCATCTGTTTGCAGAAGAGTTTTGTCGGGGATGGCGTGAAGCTGGACTGTGCCGGCGGGTTTGGCGCGGTGATGATGGTGACTGCGACCTTCGGCATGGTGGCCGCGACCAAGGCGGTGGACAAGATAGTGGCCGGGGTGCGCCGGCCTGCTGACAGAGTTCAGGCAACACCGATCTCTGCACCCTGAAAAGATCAAAATGTGGGAGCGGGCTTGCTCGCGAAGGCGGAGTGTCAGTCACCAGACAGGTCGACTGATACACCGCCTTCGCGAGCAAGCCCGCTCCCACATTTAGTTTTGTATAAGGCTCAACTCCCGCATGCGCTGCAGCACCGCATTCAACCCATTGCTGCGCGACGGCGATAACTGCCGCGACAGGCCCAGTTGCTCAAACCAGCCGGGCAAGTCGACGGCTTGCAGTTCGGCGGCAGACACACCGTTGACCCGCGCCAGCAACAACGCCACCAGCCCGCGTATCAGCCGTGCATCGCTGCTGGCGGCAAACTGCCAATGCCCATCCTGCAAGCGCCCCACCAGCCACACCAGGCTTTCACAGCCCTGCACCAGGTTGACGTCTACCTTGTCTTCGTCCGGCAAGGCGGGCAGCCGCTCGCCCCATTGCATCAGCAGGCGGGCCCGTTGCTCCCAACTGCCGACTGCCTGGAACGCTTCCAGCGCGACAACGGCCTCAGTCGGCAAGCTCATCGCAACATATCCAGGGCTTGATCCAGCGCTTCAAAAAAGCGCTCCAGGTCATCGGAGTCATTGTACAGCGCCAATGACACCCGAATCGCCCCCGACAATCCCATCTGCTTGAGCAGCGGCATCGCACAATGGTGGCCAGCGCGCACCGCAATCCCTTGTTCGGTCAGCAAGTGGGCGAGGTCGGCGTTGTGCACGCCTTCCACCACGAAGCTGGCCAGGGCGACGTGCGGCGACCCCAGCAAGCGCACGCCATTGCGCGCTTGCAAGCCACGCAACAGGTAGTCGTGCAGGGCGGCTTCGTGAGCCGTCACCGCCTGCTGGTCCAGGGAACTCAGGTAATCCAGGGTTGCCCCCAGGCCGATCACGCTGGCGATCGGCGGAGTCCCGGCTTCGAAACCGAGGGGCGCCGGGCGGAAACTGGCGCTTTGATAATCAGCCTGCTGCACCATCTCGCCCCCAAACTGCCAGTGGCGCAGGTGATGCAGGGCTTCGGTGCGGCCATACAGCACGCCGACGCCGTCCGGCCCGTAGAGTTTATGGCTGGAAAACACGTAGAAGTCGCAGCCCAGGGCCTGCATATCATGGCGACCATGCACGATGCCCTGGGCGCCATCGACCACCGTCAGTGCATCGTGGGCCTTGGCCAGCGCCAGCAGTTGCGGCAACGGCTGCCAGGCGCCAAGCACATTGGACAGTTGGCTCACCGCCAGCAGGCGGGTGCGCGGGCCGATCAGTTGGGCGGCGGCTTGCAGGTCGATCAAGCCGTCATCGTCAAGCGGCAGTACCACCAGCGCCAGCTCGCGACGCTTTGCCAGTTGCTGCCACGGCAGCAGGTTGGCGTGGTGCTCCAGGGCGCTGATGACAATCTCGTCGCCCGGGTTGAATAGGTGCTCAAGGCCATAAGCCAGGAGGTTCAGCGCCGATGTCGCGCCGTGGGTGAAGATGATTTGCCCCTCGTCACCGACGTTCAGCCACTGTGCCACCTTGCTGCGACTGTCCTCGAAAGCCTGGGTCGCATGGGCGCCCGGCAAGTGCTGGGCACGGTGCACATTGGCTGCGCCATTGGCGTAGTAATGGCTGATGGCGTCCAGCAGGGCTTGAGGTTTTTGCGTGGTGGCGGCGTTGTCCAGATAGGTCTGGTCTTGCCGTTGCAGGGTGGCGATGGCCGGAAAATCGGCGCGCCAGGGAGAGGGCACAAGCATGGTGATCAAGACTCGTATAAACGGCCCGCACCGGTCAGGTGCGGGCCGTTAGTGGCATCGAGTCGCTGCTTAGTTGTGAGCGTGCAGCGCTGCGTTCAGTTCGATGGCCGATTTGTGGGTTTTGCACTCCACGGCACCGGTCTCGGAGTTGCGGCGGAACAGCAGGTCCGGTTGGCCGGCCAGCTCGCGGGCCTTGACCACCTTGACCAGCTGGTTCTGCTCGTCCAGCAGCGCAACCTTGGTGCCGGCGGTCACGTACAGGCCCGACTCCACGGTGTTGCGGTCGCCCAACGGGATACCGATACCGGCGTTGGCGCCGATCAGGCAGCCTTCGCCGACCTTGATCACGATGTTGCCGCCACCCGACAGGGTGCCCATGGTGGAGCAACCGCCGCCCAGGTCCGAACCCTTGCCGACGAACACGCCAGCCGACACGCGGCCTTCGATCATGCCCGGGCCTTCGGTACCGGCGTTGAAGTTGACGAAACCTTCGTGCATCACGGTAGTGCCTTCGCCCACGTAGGCGCCCAGGCGGATGCGCGCGGCATCAGCGATACGCACGCCGCTCGGCACCACGTAGTCGGTCATCTTCGGGAACTTGTCCACCGAGAACACTTCCAGCAGGTCGCCACGCAGGCGCGCTTCCAGTTGACGCTCGGCCAGCTCATTGATGTCGATTGCGCCCTGGCTGGTCCAGGCCACGTTCGGCAACTGCGGGAACACACCGGCCAGGCTCAGGCCGTGAGGCTTGACCAGGCGATGGGACAGCAGGTGCAGCTTGAGGTAGGCCTCAGGCGTGGAGGTCAGTGCGGCGTCTTCGGCCAGCAGGGTGGCGACCAGCGGCGTGTGGCTTTCAGCCAGGCGGCTCAACAGGGCGGCTTGGGCAGCGTCGACGCCCTTGAGCGCGTCAGCCAGTTGCAGGGCCTGGGTGACGGTGAAAGTGATCGCCTGGTTGCCTTCGGTGTAACCGAGGATCGGCGCGATGGCCGCGATGATTTCAGCCGATGGATTGAGCAGCGGTTGTGCGTAAAACACTTCCAGCCAAGCACCTTGGCGGTTCTGAGTGCCGACGCCGAAGCCCAGGCTGAACAGGGAATTGGACATGCTGTTACCTCTACAAAAATGGAGTGGGCTGGCCTACTTGAGGGCCGCCGAATAGCTATCTGGCTTGAAGCCAATCAGGGTTTTGTCACCGAGATCAAGCACCGGGCGCTTGATCATCGAGGGTTGCGCGAGCATCAATTCAATGGCTTTCGCTTGGTCGAGATCGGCTTTGCGTTCGTCTTCGAGTTTGCGAAAGGTGGTGCCCGCACGGTTCAAAACCACCTGCCAACCGTGCTCATTGCACCATTGGGTCAAGTGTTCGCGGTCGATACCGGCCGTCTTGTAGTCATGAAACTCATACTGGATAGCGTGCTCATCGAGCCAGGTGCGCGCCTTTTTCATGGTGTCGCAGGCTTTGATGCCGAAAAGGTGCAACGTTTTGCTTGAAGCGGTCAAGGAATTGCCCCCCTTTGGGCTCACGCAGATTAAAGGTCACGGATTATGCCATGGCCAGCGGCTTTCGGCGCCGCTCGTCACACTTACGTTTTGCTCGTGTGCGACTTTTGTGCAAAGGCCATCGCGCAGCATAGGCGGCTAATATGGCACTTCAACGGCGAGTTGTTGCCTGATGTGTGTTGTTGCAAGTTGATTGTCTGGGAATCCCGCGTTATGCAAACCGCCTACACCGTACTTATCCTGCTGATGCTGGTCAGCGTTTCGCGCCTTGTCGGGCGTATCATCCCACTGCCGTTGCCACTGGTGCAGATCGCCGCCGGTGCGTTGCTGGCCTGGCCGACCCTGGGGCTGCATGTCGCCCTGGACCCTGAGTTGTTTCTTTTCCTGTTTCTGCCGCCGCTGCTGTTCTCTGATGGCTGGCGCATGCCCAAGCGTGAATTGTGGCGCCTGCGCGGGCCGATCCTGACGCTGGCGGTGGGGTTGGTGCTGTTTACAGTGGTGGGTGCCGGTTACTTCATTCACTGGTTGTTGCCGAGTATTCCCCTGCCGGTGGCCTTCGCCCTGGCGGCCGTGTTGTCGCCGACGGATGCCGTGGCGGTGTCGGCCATTTCCCAGAATCGGTTGCCGACGCCACTGATGCACATGCTCCAGGGCGAGTCGCTATACCCCCTATGTGACGTACCGACAGACACCACCAAAGCCCCGGTTTGCTTGGGTCTTGCTCAATAGAAGAGTGTCCATCTCGCAGCATGAAGAAATGGACACCAGCAATATCCGGGTAATTAGTTCTCTATAAGGCTTCAGGCCTAACCGTCCTGCCCACCCAGTAACTCGAGGGCAAAGAAATCCCACGGCGCTCACAGAGTGGATCTCAGTCGTCCTGCACTGATGCCCACAATTTCCGCAGTGGTTACTTAAAAAAATGAAGGTTTTTTGTGTGTCAGCTGGAGTTATAGGAATCACGGATTTTAGTCACTACAAGCTTGCGCGACCTTATCAACGAGAGCCATTCGGGGTTCGGTAGGCCAGTAGCTGTGAGCTTTGACCGTAGGGGGGGGGAGATAGTGCGGTTTTTCGTTGTCGTTCTCGAGCGGTATAACTTGCGAATTCTTGTTCCAGTTGACATTAGATAATGTTGAAGGCGATCCAAATCTCGCCCATTAGCATCCTTGAGATCAATCACATGATTGAGGATGGTATGGCTCAGAAGGTTGTGCTTTATTCAGAGGGCGTCGCCGCAGCAGCAATATCCGCTTTTGCTTTTCGCATTCCTAGGACTCAAATTTTCCCAAAGCCAGCCGTCGTCCCCGAATCAATCGTGCGTGGAATGTTGTGCTTAAATGACGATGATAAAAGTCAAAACCCGCATGTCACTAGGTTCACTGACGCGCTCGATCCCGTATAGAAACGTAGATGGATGAGGCGATGATGAGGCGCTTCATGGTGGACGTTTCGCCTTTAACGGCCTATCCCTTTTGCCAATACCGCTGAACAGTCGATGTCGGCAAACCTAGTTCACGCGCAGCTTCAGCTTGCGTCAGACCCCGCTTTTTCAGTTCAACAACGGCGCTCACCCTCTGAGCATCCGCTCGAGTTCCTCGAGAGCGCTTTTTCAATGCGCCGTCTTGAATCTGATCCTCCATGATTTTAAGGCCACCCGATTCGATGAAGCCTTGAAGCTCTTTCTGCGCATTTTTTATCAAATGTTCAGGAGCCTCTTTGTCACGGATCGCCAAGCACAACGCCAATAGAGTCAGAAGGTTGATATCGAGCGTTTCGGCGATCTTGACGAGGGTCGGTAGCGTCGCTTGGATTTTCCCTTGCTCCAGCAAGCTGAGGTTGCTCTGGCTGATGGTTCCCGCAAGGGCCTCATATCCCAATCCTTTCATTTGCCGGATGGCGCGCAGCGTGACGGCTAGCTCTTCCTTCACGTTCAGTTTCTCAAAATGAAGGATAGAGCCATACTCGCAATGGCCCACCAAATATCATTAATTGTTAATGGTGGGATATTTGCTTATGATTGCCATCCAATCGGATGTATACCGCCAAGGAATCGCGTGCCTTTCGGCAGCATCCCTATCCGGTTGCCAGAAGCATGAGCAGGGTCAATCGAGGTCTGCCTTACGCTGAGCCTATTCAGAGCTTGGCAGGATTTGGAATGGGGTTTATCTGCAGTGTTTGTAACCAATAGCAGCAATTTGCAGGGGCAATTTAAAACTCCAGACGGGATTCGAATGCTCTGGAAATCCATGGATATCAGTCGGTGCGAGTACTCGTTTCTGATTGAGGGAATGGGATTAGAGGATGGAGACTTCAGCCCGGTTGCGCATCTAGTTACGGATGTGGAAACCGTACAAATGATGCGTGCAGCGGAGCAGGGTGAGTTCATGATTGTGACGAACATTCATCTCATCCTTCCACCCACAAAGCGCGAGCAGGGGTCATACGTAATGGAGCTTCTCTCTGAAATTCGCATTCAAGCTGGTACCGAGGAAAACCCGGTCTACGAGTTCATAACCGGCACGGGCCATATCTACACCAGTGCACGCAAATGATGGTTCCAACACGGGAGACGCCATGTCAGTAACCCTTGATGAAGTCGCTCAGTTTTTTTATGGAAGTGGGGAAGTCGTTCATGGTTGGCATGGCGCGCAAGAAGAATTAATAGGGCTTGCCGAACAGACTTTTCCGGGGAAGCCTTTCTGCCTAGTGAAGCAATGGATCATCGCTGATCTCCAGCTCACACAGGCGGAGCAGGATCGTCTCGCATCAATGGGGCTGCTACCCAAAGCTGTCTACTCCCATGAGGTCGTCCTGGATAGCCGCCGACGTTTTTCTCCCGGCCACTTTGTGCGCACAAATTTTGGAGTTTCGCATGACCACCCGTGCATGTTTGAAACCAAAAGCACCGTCTACCTATTGCTTGGTGATGGTGTGAGAAAGCCCGCAGCACTGAGTACCGTTTTCTCGTTTAGAGCGTAACTGAACTAACAGTTTTACCCACGCTGTCATTCAGGCAGTGCGTTCGGCTACGCCTTTAGAAAATTGCAGGAGCACGTTTTGATTCGATTTGATTGCCGGCAGGTCACTGGAGTGATCGAGAAGCCAAGAGTGATTGCCGCCCAGGAGGGAACTGTGACCGCGCGCATCGTTATCGATGGGCAGGTGTTGCCGAATGTATTGCTGCCAGGAAAGATATTTGAAGAGATTGAGGCGGGGGAGCGAGTGACCCTGTACGGCATCTTCACGAAGAAAAAAGACAAGACGGAGAACAAAGCCATCATCTACGCCGTGAAGGGCTCCAATGGGAAACTCGTGGCGGCTAGGCAGCTCCAGATCAAAGTCCCAATCCTGATCGTTGCTGCTGCAGTTCCCCTCATGGTTGCTGTGGCTGTTGCGGGCTGCTTTCTTTCTCCCTATCCGATTCATCTAGTTTCCGGGAGCATTGACCCGGATTACCTAGTTCGGACAACTTTCGTTTGGGCGTTCTGGGAAGGGGTCTTGGCCGGGTTGGTTATGGTGGGACTTGCGATCAATTGGATCAGGATGAGCATTGATCCGGAGAGCTGGGCAGTGATTGATGCTGCAACGCTGTCTCAACGCTTCAGTAAGGCCTTTAAGTAAGTACTTCATACCACGCTTCCCCTTTGGTGGAGGCTTTCTAAACGAAGGAGGGCTGGCACGTGCAGACCGATGATCTCGAGCGCGAGAGACGTCGCAAAGCAGTGGCTGAGGTTCTTGGTTGTCAGGCACTAGAAGGTGTGAGGCCTTCCTCTACGCACCTTGCTGAGATGCAGCGATATGCGGATGGCCTAGTCAGTCTTGACGAGCTACTGGAGGAGTTGATTGAGTGCATACGGCAGTGTCCTCCGTAAGCAGTTAACTTCCGAGAAGGCCGGTTTGAGAGATCTTCACCATGCTTGATTCGAACCGCCCGACAAGCAGCCGGCTGAAGCCGAATGACCGAATACTGTTTCTCGATTTTGACGGGGTGCTGCATCCGGACGACGTATACCGTACCAGGAGTGGTTTGGAATTGCGTGCACCCGGACAACTCATGATGCATGCCGGAATACTGGTAGCGATACTGAAGGAGTTTCCTCAAGTCAAAATCAGCTTATCGACAAGCTGGGTGCGCATCCTCGGTTACCGCCGTGCACGCGCTGCCTTGCCGCCCGAGTTGCAGGATCTCACCGTGAGCAGTACATGGCATTCAAGAATGCCCAAGGCGCCTTTTGAGGGCTATGACATGTACAGCCGCTATCAGCAGATCCGTGCTGCAGCAACCAGGGCAGGCCTGACGAATTGGCTCGCCTTGGATGACGATCCTTTTGAAAGTTGGCCAGACCACGATCGACGGTTGATTCGGACTGATCCTGACTTGGGCCTTAGCTCAGTACCGATCCAGGAGGAACTACGGCTCAAGCTGAGAGCCTTGATGGGGACGTAAAAACATGCCCTGAGACGCTTTGGGATTGCTGCTAAGGCATGAGTTTATTTCTTCAGTAACCGTAATCTTTCAGCAATTTGCGCAGAAAGTCACGCCGCCTTTGAGCGATGCACAGAATTAGGAAATCACGCTCGTAGTCCTTGGTCGAGAGGTGACCGGCGTCCATTAGGCCATAGATGTAGCCTTCCGCTTTGCCTCTCGCTTCGAGCAGTGCCTCCATTGTGGTGCTTTGGTAAATGTTTTCAGCCAGCAGTAGCCACCGTTTCTTTTGGTGCTGCCCGACTGGGTCGTCCGAAAACTTTGGAGCGTTGATCAGGGTGTTGAAATCGGCACGTGCGTCAGGTGTGTTCAAAGCGGACTCTCAGAACAGTTATGTCTATGCCGAGGTTATCATGCGCACACTTAATGGCCTGCTGCTGGCTGGCTTACGTAGGCGCTGTCGCGAAGGAACGATTTCAATGATGGCGCAGGCTTTCGATGGCGGCTTTGAAACCAGGAATTCGATATGGGGCACCTTAGCCTTGAGGACGTCTACCCCGATGACGTAGAAAAATACGGCCATCTGCGAGTGGGATTGACCGACCTCTACGTAAAAGAAAATCACGCCACTTATGGTGTGGTTACGCGTGGCGAATACCGCGAGCTGACCCATAGGTTGCTGCGTGATGAAACGGTGCAAATGATCATCAGCGCCAAACTCGCCGCATTGCCAGAGGACTACGATCCGTGGATCTGGAGGATCGAACGCAATCGTGCTTTACACGCTAGGTATGGGGACAAATTCGATCCTTGGGGAGACGACTGAAAGCGCCCACGTCCCGTTGGTGGGATTACCTCACCCCATTTCCCGATTGAACGTGCTGCGGAATTAAGGCTAAACGCCGGAAAACTCGCCTATCCGCCTCATCCTTTGGAATCTGCCCTGGGAAACAAATTCTCCCTAGGCGAGAGCAATTAACCGGCATGCTAAGGCGCACCTCCTTCATAGATGCATTGATCTGAAACGAGCTACAGCAGCTCCAACCCAATTACAGACTCGTTTAACGATGCAAGCTGGGTGCCGGTGCGCTCGCGGAGTGAGCGTCTGCGGACTTTGGCGAGTCTGGCAGCGGTAGAACTTGCCGAGAAAATGGGGATTCGGGGATCCGGTTTGGAGCTATACAGTTCCAGCTTTCTTTAGTGGTCAGATCGGAATCTTGCAATTGGCCGCTTTCGGCCAAAAGCAGCCTCTTCACTGTGCCCCCCATTACGTCCAAAACCCGGCGTCTTCGCTTCAGGGATTTGTCACTCATTCCCCAAATTTGCTGGCAAGCATTTCCCGGACAGCACCGACCAAATCAGACTCGCCAGTACGCGCAGGCAACAGGCTGAACTCAACGTCGGGCAAAGCCGGTAACAGGAAGGCTGGCCGGCAAATCTCTGCGCCCACCGGCACAGCCGAGGCATTCAGGCAAGCGACCCCCAGCCCCGCCATCAGTGCTGATTGCAGCCCTGCTACTCCGGACGCGGAATGGGCAATTACATAAGGCACCTTATGTGCGTCCAGCGTCTCTCGGGTAAGGCGTTGGAGACTGCATCCCTGCGGTAGCACCAATAGTGGCAACGCGCTATTTTCTTCGTTCCTCGGCTCAGACCCCATGGCTGATACCCAATGCAATGCTTCCCGACGTACCGGGATGCCCTCGGGAAGGCTGCGGCCATCAAGTATTCGCATTGAAAGGCCGATATCGAAGTCGCCTGCATCTGCACCGTTCTCTATCTGCATACTCTTTCGCACCGACACATGCAGTCGAAGGCGTGGATATCTCAGGCGCAGTTGCTTCAACAACTCGGCAATCGAAACGGGCAAGAAGTAGTCGGTGATCGCCAATCTCAATTCGCCGGCAAACGTCACTCCGCGTACGTCTTCAAGAGCGCGATCACTCATGGCCAACAGTTCTCGTGCATGCACCATCAATCGCTCCCCTGCGGGCGTAGGCCGGACACCCTTTTTGCCCCGCTCCAGCAGCGTTACACCGGTGAATGCTTCCAGCTTGCGTAATTGTTCGCTCAGCGCTGATTGCGACCGGCACAGGTGCGGCGCGGCCTCCGAAAGACTGCCGGAAGCCATGGCAACGGTGAAGGAACGCAAGAGATCCAGGTCAAAGGGGCGCATGTTGATCCTGCCGTTTTTCCGATAGATGAATGCATATCTTCCGGCTTTTCAGCATCAACGCAACTTCTTACTCTTTACTGGACATTCATTGCTCGCAAAGGAGTTCAACATGCCCGGTATTACACTCAAGATTTCTGGTGATTCGAACCTTGAACTAGTACATAGCATCGTCCCCAAACTCACCGCCTTGACCTGTGAAGTACTGGAAAAGCGACCGGAACAGACATTGGTGATGGTGCAGTTCCTGCCTCATGAACTTTGGTTCATCGAGAACCTTTCACTGGCTGAACAAGGACGCAACTCGTTCCGTCTGGAGGTCACAATCACGGATGAAACCAATACCAAGGCCCAGAAAGCGCGCTATCAGCATGAGGCTTTCGAGTTGCTGGCCAAAGAAATAGGAAATGTACACCCGCACTCAAACATACATGTGATCGACTGCCGCGCCAGCGCCTACGGCTATGGCGGGTTGAGCCAGGAGTACAAGCTTCACCACCCTTGAGAGCCCGTCCGCCGCGTTGGTGCTGTTCGACTTCACATAGGCATCGAACCAGCATGGCGACTTCAGTGGGATGACCGCTATGGGTCGAAAGCGGTCAGTCGCGACCGTCCGCTTCTGGCCGATTGCTGCCGGTCGCGACAGTCTGAAAACGGCCATGAGCGGTTCAAACGACTATGTTCACTGAGACATCCGCAGCAGTGCCATCAAGGGACAGTTCCCCGCAACCTCAAGGCTGCTTGCGGAAGAACAAGGTGATCTGGCCGACCTCCACACCGAATTTGCTCATGAACGAGCGATTTATCATGGTGTTCTTGTCCATCAGGTACATCCAGTCGTCTAGGTGAACCTGGTACTCCTTGCCATCCACCGAAAGGTTCAGCACATATTTCCAGCGCAGTGCATTGCCTGACACCTCACCAAGCGCCTCGCCCACCACGTCGCCAGCGGTTCCGCGCCATTGGCCATGGCCCGCAGGGGTTAGCGTCCACACGCGTTTTTGCGTAGTACCGTCGCTGTAGGTAAACGACTCGTCGAGGATCAGCCTGCGGCCTTCGGAGTGGCCATTGATGACCACATGAAAGCGCTTTGTTACTTCGCCCGAGCGCTTTTGAAACATACCCCACGCTTCGACCCGGCCCTCGAAGAATTCGCGCAACTCAAGCGTGGGCGTCTCTTGGCTGTAGGTATGCACATCCACCCGACTGCAACTTGCAAGGCCAATGCATAACAGTAGTATCCATCTCTTGAGCATGCGCATTTCCTCAACGGTCTCAGGGCTTAAGTAGCCCTGCTGACTAAGGTTTGGTCGGATCTGCCGGACGCCAGATCAGTTTGCTGGTGTCATACCCTTGTTGCTGAGCAATTTTCAGCAGCTGTTCGCGGTTGACGCCGTTAATTTCAGGGGCGCGCGAAAGTACCCAGAGATATTCCCGGTTCGGGTGGCCGACCAGTGCGAACTGGTAAGCGGGGTCGTGGTAAAGTACCCAATACTCGCCTTTGGTTATTCCTGGCGCGATGCTGCTGAACCAGTTATCAAATTGCACCCAAAGCTTGTCTGTCTTGCCTGGCTGCTGCGATTCGGCAATTCCGCGTACCTCTTTCCATTCGCCATCCTGTTCCCTGCAACGATTGGTGACGTCAATGCGGCCATCATCACGCAGACCGTAATGAGCTTCTGATTGCTGGCAATTGCGCTGGAAGAACATAGGCAACCTGGCCTGCTCGTACCAGGTGCCCTGGTATTTTTGCAGGTCGACTTGCATGGTTGTCGGAGGGGACTCTTGGCGTGAGCCAGCACACCCAGCGAGTGCCACACCCAGGCAGGAAAGCAGAACGATCTTGCGTATCGACATAGAGACCTCCAAGTTGTCACGAGAAACACACATGTCATTGGAGGTAAGTGGGTGTGAAAAGTGCTATCGATTTCTTGATGGCGGCGTTCACTGTTGGCAATGGCCGATTGCTGCCTTTCGCGATGGGCCACTATCAGGGCAAAGGGGACATTCTCGTTCCTGCCTGAATACTCATAAGCGCTCTCTCGGAACGGCTGCTTTCTTTCACATCTTCGAAATCCGACTAGGGTTATCAGTCGAGTCGATGGTTTGTCACACGGCTTGTTTCCCCCACTTGAGTACGAGGGAACGTTTACCGATTACCCAAATGGAGCTTGAACCCGATGAAAAATGCATTCACCTATTCCTTGCTGGCCCTTGCAATGTTGGCGGTTCTGAGCGCAGGTGTTCAGGCTGGTGAGAACTCCTCGGGCAAGCCTGCTGCTGAGGTGCCGGGTGTTCCGACAGGCACCGTGATTACCCCTTCGAGTGCTGCGATCATCGCGCAGGACACCTATTTGTGGGGCTGGCCGCTGGTCAACGCTTTCAATCGTCGCGCCTCGTTTGCCAAGGCGCCGGAGCCGGGATTGATCGGCGGCATTTTGCCGGCAGCGCCGACGGGCTATGTCAGTCTGCTCACCGGCTATATTTCGCCGGAACAACGCTGGGTCGCGCATCCGAACCAGGACGTGGTGTATGGCTTTGGTTATGGCGCCACCGACGACGACCCGATGGTGTTGCAGGTGCCGGACTTCGGTGATCGCTTCTGGGTGTATGCGCTCTACGATGCACGCAGTGAAGAGTTCTCCAAACTGGGTAAACAATACGGCACTAAGCCCGGCAACTATCTGGTGGTCGGGCCGAACTGGAAAGGCAAGGTGCCCGAGGGCATCACGCAGGTCATCAAGTCTCCCACCGAACTGGTTGCAGCCGGCCCACGGGCGTTCCTTGACGACAGCGACGAAGACCGCAAAGCCATTCAGCCTGTGCTCAATCAAATGGTCATCTACCCGTTGAGCAAGTACACCGGCAAAACCGTGACCAAGGACTGGAAGGCCACGCCGCACTTCCCGCAGGCCGAGAAAACCTCCGCCGAGTCGCGCTGGGTGATCCCGGAGACTTTCTTCGACCAGTTGCCGGAAGTCCTGGCCAAGGTGCCACCGCTGGCCGGCGAAGAGAGCCGTTACGCGATGATCAAGGCGTTGCTCGAAGCGGCGAACAAAGACTCGGCGATCAAGGACGCCATCGTCAAAGCGGCGGTCGAGACCGAAGACAAGGCCATCACCCCGCTGTTCGCTTTCCGCACCAATGGCTCACGCCTACCCAATGGCTGGAACTCACCGACCAACGTGGCGCGTTGGGGCAACGATTACCTCAGCCGCACGGCCACCGCCAAGTCGAACATGTACACCAACCAGCCCGAGGAGACGCGCTACTTCTTCCTCGAAGTGGACGACAAGGGCGAGCGTCTTAATGGTGACCACCGCTATACCATCACTTTCCCCAAAGGCAAGACACCGCCCGCCAATGGTTTCTGGTCGTTGACCATGTACGACCCGCAGCATTTCTTTGCGCCCAACGACCTCAAGCGCTATTCCCTCGGCACCAAGAACAGCAAGAGCATGAAGACCAATGCCGATGGCTCGCTGACCCTGTATATCCAGCACGATTCGCCGGGCAAGGACAAAGAAGCCAACTGGCTGCCAGCGCCGAAAAGCGAATTCGAGACGACCATCCGCACCTATTGGCCGAAGCCCGAAGTGCTCAGCGGTGAGTGGACGCCGCCACCGGCTGTCCGTGTGAATTGATCGATGTCAGGGCCGCGACTTGCAACGAGTCGCTGCCCTGTTTGATTCGCCGATTATTTGATTTCTGTCGGCTGCGGGATGGTGTATTTGCCACTGACTACGCTTGCACCGGGCCGATAGATGCGCATGCCCAGATACCAATTGTCGCCCGGCGTTGGCAGCCAGTTGGCGACCTCACCGCATTTCTCTTTTGGCCCGTAGTGAACGGTCACGGTGCCGTCCTTGTTGAATTTCATCGCACGGTTGTTCAGGTAGGAGTTTTTACTTTTAAAGGGAATAGGTCATCGATGAACTCGTACGCCTAACGCAGATCTATCAGCTTTACTAATCTTGGAGTCGAGTTGTAAAGACCAGTGATAGCTTCGGTTGTAGGCTTTGTTGTGTCGCAGGTCGTCTATAGAGTTCGTTTCGAAAACCTACTCATCTCCACATAGATACTTTGCGAGCCACATCAAAATCAGATGTATTCAGGTAAGGACTGTAAATGATCGCTCGTTGGCGCTGGGTAACGAATCAACTCACCAAACGATTGTGGTTCAGAGCCTCTCTGTTCTCACTTCTGGGGGTAGCTACGGCGCTGCTCGCTGTTGTATTCAAAGACTTCATCCCAGAATCATTGCCAGCACGTATCGGTGCGGACGCAGTGGACAAGATTCTGGGGATCATTGCCTCCAGCATGCTGGCCGTCACCACCTTTTCGTTAAGCACGATGGTCACCGCTTACGGGGCCGCGAGCAGCGGAGTGACACCGCGTGCCACCACCTTGGTTATGGAAGACACCACGACCCAAAATGCCCTTGCCACGTTTATAGGCTCATTCCTGTTTAGCCTAGTGGGGATCATCGCGTTGAGCACGGGTGCTTATGGCACGCAAGGTCGGGTGTTGCTGTTCGCAGTAACAATAATTGTGGTCATCCTGATCGTTTACACCCTCCTGCGCTGGATCGATCACCTTTCAAAGCTCGGAAGGGTTGGGGAAACCATCGACCGCGTTGAGAAGGCTGCGATAGAGGCAATCACTCAACGAGTTCAGTGGCCCTACTTAGGCGGTTCAGCTTACCCCAACGATCTGTCGCTACCTTCTGGCGCAATCACAGTCAAAAGTGAGCTAACAGGCTATGTGCAACATATTGATGTCAGTGCACTGGGAGCTATCGCGCAGGACGATCAAATACAGATTTATCTGGAGGTGCTTCCAGGGACATTTGTGCACGAGGGAATGCCACTCCTCCACATTGTGAACTTGGCCAACACGATGGCCGGTGAGGCCGATACTGCAAGAGAGAAGGTTCTAGCGACTCTGACCATCGGCGTCCGTCGAACCTTTGAAAATGATCCACGCTTCGGACTTTGTGTGCTCTCGGAAATCGCTTCTCGCGCCTTGTCGCCTGCGGTGAATGACCCCGGGACAGCCATCGATGTCATTGGCCGGGGAGTGAGGACTTTAACTTGCTGGAGCAAGCCTAACGTCTCTGGCTCGCAAGCAGACCAAGGGTGTAAACAGGTCTTTCTCCGAGGATTGACGGTTGATGATCTGTTCGATGATTTTTTTGCCCCGATCAGCAGGGACGGTGCAGCTTTGCTGGAAGTTAACATGCGCCTGTTGAAAGCCCTCATCAGTCTCGCTGAAATAAACCCAGCGATCTTTAAAGATGCATGCGACAGGCACGTGGATCTTCTGATCACTCGTGCAGAGTCCACGTTAGCGCTGCAGCATGAGAAGGATCAACTGAGCTCATTGGCTAGAACGATCACGCGGTAGGCTTATCTAGTTGGATTCTTTGGCGTGGCTGCAGAGTCTGCATTCTCGAGAAAGCCTCGCGCCAATTGCTGATACAACTCAGGGCCCATTCTTGAACTGACAGCCTTGGCAATCAAAGCTACAGCCATGAGGCTGATCACCATACTGTGGCTATCAATCATCTCCATCACAATGATTGCGGAGGTGATTGGCGACTGAGTGACGGCAGCCAGAAAACCAACCATGCAGAGTGCAATAGTGGGTTGCGCGGCCAAGTGAAATAGCTCTGCGGTATTGGCGCCGACTGCGGCCCCTACAGCAAGCGAGGGGGCGAAAATACCGCCTGGAATACCAGAGAAATAGGTCACTACGGTCGCCAGGAAGCGAGTAATGGGCGCGTGCCATGGCACGACCACATCGGATGCGATGACCTGCGAGGTAATGCCGTACCCACTACCAAACGACATTCCGCCACTCAGCCAACCCAATATAGCGACGACCAATCCACACATGCCGGCAAACCACACGGGGTGCAGTCGCCGCCATTGCCAGATAATGAAGTGTGGATGCCGCTGTGGCCATAACAACATTCGGCTGAACAAACCACCCAATAACCCGCACCCAATCCCTATGACTAATGCCGGGATGACTATGTCGAGGTTGATGTCCTGAATGCCGAAATGACCGAAGTAGTTGTAGTTTCCCTGCAAGGCAATGGCAACCATCCCAGAGAGGATAATGGTGCTGAGAAGAACCCCGCTGGTACGGGTCTCCAGCTTGCGTCCAAGTTCTTCTACCGCGAATGCGATCCCAGCCAAGGGCGTATTGAATGCTGCCGCAATACCCGCTGCACCTCCCGCCAGAATGAGATCCTCGCTGCGCACGATTCGTGCATTGGGCAGGAAGCGGTGAAAGAAGTGCATGATGGATGCGGCAACTTGCACTGAGGGGCCTTCACGCCCCGCCGAAAAGCCGCCCGTCAGCGCCAGAGTTCCAAGGCTTATCTTGGCGAAAGCAATGCGCAATGAAACCAGTCTGTTGATGGGCTTACCTTGACGCGCAAGTCGTGTTGCTGCGATTACCTGAGGAATTCCGCTGCCTTGGGCGCCCACGAAAAAGCGCGTTGTCAGCCAGACTACGAGCATGCCGATCAGTGGGGTGTAAACAAGAGGAAGCCACGCTCGCTCTGCGGTCTGTTGGGCAAACTGAGCCAAGGCTATGTCCGCGAGCCTTGCAAAAGCCACCACCAGCAAGCCGGCAATGGTTGCTGCGATCCATAACGTGACCCTGGTGCGCCAACGCATGGAGGCGAAGCCTCGGCGTAACAGCATTATCGGTTTGATCACCCGAGGGGCTCCCCTTGAAGTCGCGATATTGACCGCAAGACTAACCAAATAAGCAGCTCGTTCCAAACAGCTTTGGCAGCGCCGCACGACAGGCTCTTTTTGCGCTCATGGTCAGGCGTGCCTACATCGACTTGACCGAGACGACGTCGGCATACTTGTAACCTCATCCTCCACAGCTTCCTGCTCAGCAAGCAACGTGCTCAGCGTGTCGCCCTCGTGAATCCACTCAAGCATCTTCCCCATAAATTCGTGCCCAACCCGGAGCGTGGGTTAAGAAAGGGCGCACCATGCTCACACTCTGAGATAACTTATGCCTACAGATTCCGCGCAGTCCACCCTGTAAATCGGGATATCATCGCGCTCTACGACTCAGATCGCACATGACTTATGGCCATCGATTTACAAGCCCTCTACCCCAAACTGATCCACCTAATGCTGGATACAGTTTTTGTGGTTGATGAGAGCGACCACATTGTTTTTGTCAGTGATGCATGTAAGACCCTGTTGGGCTACCTCCCTGATGAACTGATTGGCACCAATATCACCAGGTATATGCATCCTGAAGATTTGGATGCGACGCGAGCGTCGATTACCCGAGTCATGAATGGTCAACCTCACTTCGATTTCCGGAACCGTTACATCCGTAAGGATGGGGCAGTCGTTTACATTCTGTGGGCTGCATTCTGGTCGGAGGAGGTTGGTGCTAGGATTGGGGTGGCAAGAAACGTTACAGCTTTAGCTAAAGCCGAGGAGGAATTACGCTTCCTTGCTCATCACGATCCGCTAACGAAATTAACCAATCGGTCGCTTTTTAGTGATCGACTTATATCTGCACTGCAGAGTGCGCAGGGCAACTGTGATGAGCTAGCTTTGCTATTTTTGGATATAAATGACTTCAAGAGTATCAATGATGTCCATGGCCACGCAGCGGGGGATCGTGTTCTGTGCACTGTTGCCCAGCGTCTAAAAAGCTGTGTGCGTGAGACAGACACCGTGGCTCGCATTGGCGGCGATGAATTCACGGTGCTACTAACAGATGTCCAGTCGAGGGACACGATTTCCAAAAAGTTAGAGCAGATTCACAACGTCATGGCTGAGCCATTGGGCCCTGAGTTCGGCACACTCAAGATGCCATTGTGCAGTATTGGCGTTGCATATTATCCCGAGCACGGAAATGATGCCGATACACTGCTCACCCATTCGGATAGTGAAATGTACCGTATGAAGAGATATCGCAACTTAGAAAGTTAAGGGTGTGGCGATAGGCTGCGCTAATAAAATCATAAGAAATGACGTTGGTTTGTCTTAAGGTTTCTATATAAGGTTTGACAGCAACTCAGTGAAGATTAATGAAAATCACAGGTTCTTTTGCGCCTAACTAGACCATTCGCTGCTGTAGAGCGTCATCGTGCGAATCGCCGGTTTGGCTATCCGCCAAAAATCAGTGCATCGGGAATCTCGTAGCGTTCGATACTACCGATGCGAATCAGCGTCAGGTCGCCGGTGCGCTCGAAAATCAAAGCGAGCCCTGGATCGGTAACGATGGGCTTGCCCTCGCGAAATTGGATATAGCGCTCCTCGCCAGTCGGTAGCTCGATCCAAACGTCGGCATTGCCGGCAAGACCACGGGTCACGCGGAAAGAGCAGTCGCTGCTCGGCTGACCGAGAGCTGTCGCGCAAGGCAGCGAGCCCGTGGCATCGCTGCTGGAGGTGGCAACTTGCGGCGAGTCGGCGGCTTCGCGCAGATACTTGCCGTTAACCCAGCCCGTGAGCTTCTGTTTAGGGCCAGACTCGATTTGGCACCAACGACTGGAGCCAACCGGTTTGCAGCCCAGGTTGCGTACCCTTTCTCCGATCAATAGCGAGCCGACAATCTGCTTGCCGGCACCGGGTTCGCTGCGTACGTTGAGAGTTTGACCATTTACAAGGTTTGCGACGTCCCAATAATCGGGGCCACCAGAAAACCCGTCGGCATAGTCGGCCATGTCGCTATCCTTGGCTTGCAGAAGCTTCCTTTGAGCATCTTGAGCAACTGCACAGGTCACACCAAAGAGCGCCACAACTGCCATGACCCCGATGGTGCGCATTCTGTAATCCTTCATCTATTTGATTGGACATCTGGTCGATGAGACGACGGAAACCAGTGTAGCTCGATCAACTGAAGAAATTAGCAGGTCGAGTAGATGGCTTCGCCGGACTTTTACCGACGAGTCTCCTGGGCATGCTTTGGACTGAGCTACTAAGCCTGCAGCATCGGGAGATTTGCTATTGAGACACTGCCAAAATTGCTGCTTTCTGGTTAGTAAGTTGAGAGGCAGATTTCGTTTGCTGACTCAAGCTCACACCATCGAGTTCTTGAGGGGTTACCGTGCTCCCTTGGCCCGCCAGAATCAAGGCAAGAACCAGAAAGGTAAAGCCCACTAAAACGGGAAATGAGCCTAACCAGAATTGGAAGCGTCGGCGGCGCTGGTATGCGTCCATCTTTACTAGCCCCTGTCGGCGTTGGCGAGTATTGCTCGCTTACTTATACTTCTGAAGCTCAATGTAATTTCTCCCAACGATGATTGCCAGTCCTCAAAAAAGGGAGTGAAGCAGCGTCGCCTAGGGGGGACGCTGCAACCCTGGTTTGCGGGCGGATCGATTAAAAGCTCCGCGCTGTCATTGGACGGTTCGACCCCATTCAACGTTTGAGTGGAAGACTATTTTTGGATATGAGCAGCCACTGATTTACGAATCTCCTCCCGCGCCTCATCTGCGCTCCCCCAGCGACCCATCTTCACCCACTTGCCCGGCTCCAACGCCTTGTAGTTTTCGAAGAAGTGCTGGATCTGTGCGAGGAGTAATGCAGGGAGGTCTGAGCACTCCTTGACGTCGCTGTACATTGAGCTGAGTTTTTCATGAGGCACTGCGATCACCTTGGCATCCGCTCCGGCTTCGTCAGTCATGTACATCACACCAACCGGGCGACTGCGGATGACAACGCCAGGTGAGACGGGATAAGGGCAAACCACCAGGACGTCCAGCGGATCACCATCGTCGCTCAGCGTATTCGGGATAAACCCATAGTTGGCCGGATAGAACATCGGTGTGCTGAGGAAGCGGTCGACGAAGATCTGCCCACTTGGCTTGTCCACCTCGTACTTGATCGGCGAGTGGTTTGCAGGAATCTCGACAACGGTGAAAAAGTCATCGGGGATGGCGTTACCAGCTGGAATATCCGTGTAGCTCATGTTCATAGCTCCGAAGTTTTGGAAGGGTCTGCGCTGGAAGGCGTTTTTCCAAGAGTGCCCATCTCGATTGGCGTCTTAGTGAAAAACACCGATATTTCCTCGGAGTCCAGTCGTGTGAATAACCGTTCTGCCTCATCTTCCGTGATTGCCAAGCGAATCTCCGTGGGTTGATCCGCCAGCTCAAAAAAATGCGATGAATGCAGTTTTCCGGTGTGCCCAAACCCTTCGATTCCAGTGCAGAGCGTGGCGCCGCGTAACCCCATTTCTTTAGCCACGTCGACGATCCATTCGCCTAGCATCTTTCCCTGATAGCGACGGTTTTGTTGAGTAAAGAAAACGACCATAAAGCCTTTCATTTCTATTTCCTCAGCGAGTACCAATCATTTGGTAGGAAAGAAGCCCGGCAGCGGTCATCGCTAACGAACCTAAGACGTGCAACGAAATTGAGCCGAGCGCCCATAGCAGTCTGCCTTCCTGAATCAAGGCGACCGTTTCGGCTGAAAATGTGGAGAAGGTGGTAAGGCCGCCACAGAAACCCGTGATGATCAGGAGACGCCACTCTGGACTAAGGGTAGGAGAAGCGGCCAAGAAGGCGATGGCCAGGCCAATGATGTAACCCCCAACCATGTTCGCGACCACAGTACCTGGAGGAATCGTCGGGAACAGAGCATTCAGCTTCATGCCCAAAATCCAGCGCAACCAGGCTCCCAGTGACGCACCAATGGCAATGACGATTAATGACTTAAACACAGCAAGCTCTCCTCATCAGACCTGTGTGGTTTGACTGGTAGAGGGATGCATGAAAAGCGGGAGGGAAACAGCGGAGTAAAATCATAGCCTGTCCTAAATTGGAGGACAGGGAGGCACACCTACGCACCCTGTCCAGGGTTCACGTAGGCATCATCAGCACAAGGCGGTTTAAGGAGGAATGCCATCTCCTAACCTGAGCCTACCGCATCTGAGCAATCGGCATCAATATCCTTTTCCGGCTTCGCATCGCAGCTCCCACGAGCGCTCAAGTGACGGGTTAATTGACGGTGGTTTGACAACGTTCCATGCCGTTTCTGATGTGACTGCTTGTTTTGATGTCGAATAGCTGTAATTCCTTGATCACGAGCAGCATCTGGAACGTGTCCCTGCTGCGGGTTCGAACAAGGACTCAACAATAGTGCAATCAGAGGTGTTTGAGCCCAGGCAGGTTGACTCACAAGCGCCTGCCATGGAAAGCAGCTCAATTCGAATCTGCTGGAGTTTGGCTACTTTCAACTCTACTTCGGCCAAATGCTTCTTGACCACGGACAGTGCGTCAGCACACGGACGATCAGCATCTGCTGCGAGCGCGATTAGTTCTCGTATATCGTCGAGGGGAAATCCTAACTCACGATTCTGACGGATGAACACGAGTCTTGAACGATGCTTCTCTGTGTAGATTCGGTGCCTGCCGGTCGACCGTAGGGCCGGAGGTAAAAGGCCTATTTTCTCGTAGTAGCGAATCGTTTCAATGTGGCAACCCGTTGATTTAGACAACGCCCCGATTCCTGACATGCGAATTCCCCAAGCATTTTCTTGAACCTGTAGTGGCTACAGATATTACCCTGCTCAATCGAAAATTGAATTCACGCGTTTAAGGGCATTTCTTGGACAGAGAACAGCTAGAAAAGAACCAGATCCCCGTCTACTTCGTCGCGGTCATTGTCGCGGCTATCGGAGGCCTGCTCGCACCTAATGCCTCTCAAGCGTTAGGTGCGTTGGTGACACCAGCCATCGCTGTGCTGATGTACGCGATGTTTCTACAGATCCCATTCCTGGATCTCCGTGAAGGGCTTGCAAACAAGCGTTTCATGACGGCGCTACTGACAGCCAACTTCGTCGCCATCCCCCTGTTGGTTTGGGCGTTGACCATGGGCCTAACGGATCACCCAGCGATTTTGGTGGGTGCACTATTGGTCTTGCTGACGCCTTGTATCGACTATGTGGTGGTGTTTACCCATATCGGTAAGGGCGACTCCAAACTGACTCTGGCGGCAACGCCATTACTACTCTTGCTTCAGCTTGTGCTACTGCCCCTGTATCTGGCCTTCATGCTGGGTAATGACTCGGCGGTGGTTATATCGGTGGGCCCATTTGTTGAGGCTTTCGTAGTGCTGATTGCTTTGCCCTTGGTATTGGCGGTAGCAACAGCTGCCGGTGCAAAAAGGTCACGCGTCGTTGAGGGTTGGAACAATGCTTGGGCTTGGATGCCCGTGCCGGCTATGGCGGCTGTATTGGTCGTAGTGATCGGCTCTCAAATTTCAGCGGTGGTCAGAGACGTGGACAAGCTGCTGCCCGTCATTCCTCTCTACATTGGTTTCATGCTCTTGGCACCATTGGTTGGTGCGCTGGTTGCGCGAGCATTTAAATTGCCGGCCATCACTGCAAGATCAGTAGTGTTCAGTAGCTCGACACGGAACTCGTTGGTGGTTCTGCCCTTGGCACTTGCTTTACCCGAAGAGATCAGAGCGTTAGCTGCGGCAGCAGTCATCACCCAAACGCTGATTGAACTGGTCAGCGAGCTAATTTACATCCGGGTAATTCCCGCACTGGTATGGCGCAAACAATAGTTTTTCTCGGCCTTTCGGTGAGGTTTCTGCCCCTCTATAAGTAAGGGTGAAGAGGCGAGCCCCGCTAGTTGATCTAGATCCCCATATCTATCTCAAGTCGAACCCGCTATAGGCCAGTCATCCACCTTATCAATGTGCGAATGGCTCTGAAGTAAAAATGGCGTTAGCATTCCGTCCACTCGGCTTAAACAGCCTGTTTTTCAGATCAGGGTCGCATTGTGGAAAAGCTAAAACGCCTCGAAAGTGGAATCGAAGGGCTCGACGCTCTGCTCAAGGGCGGGCTGGTAGCAGGCGCTTCATACATAATTCAAGGGCGCCCAGGGTCTGGAAAAACGATCCTCGCCAACCAACTTGGGTTCCATCACGCGGAAAATGGAGGCCGGGTTCTGGTCGCCACGTTGCTGGCCGAATCACACGACCGTCTTTTTCAGTTCCTTTCTACTCTGAGCTTTTTCGACTCTTCCAAAGTGGGCGCCGAAATTCAGTTTGTCAGCGCATTTGACACTCTGGAAAACGAAGGTTTGGATGAGGTAGTGAAACTGCTTCGGCGCGAGATAAGCCGTCAGAAAGCCACCGTGATGGTTGTGGACGGTTTGCTCAATGCGCGCTCAAAAGCCGACTCGCACATCGACACCAAGAAATTCATTTCTGAGTTGCAAGGGCACGCTGCTTTTGCTGGATGCACGGTGCTGTTTCTCACCAGCTCCCGTCTCGACGACGGCAGCCCTGAGCACACCATGGTTGATGGCGTAATTGAAATGGGCGAGGAGCTATTTGGTACTCGGTCAGTGCGTAGAATTCAGCTTCGTAAGACTCGCGGCAGCTCCGCAATGACCGGTCTTCACGAGTGTGAAATTACCGAAAATGGTTTGGTGGTTTACCCGCGACTGGAAAGTCTCTACAGCCATCCATCCGCTCCCGATAGCGCGGATATGACGCGTATCCCCAGTGGCATTGAATCACTGGACGATATCTTAGGGGGCGGCCTGCACAGTTCGAGTGTTTCTCTCGTTATAGGCCCCTCCGGGATTGGTAAAACCACCCTTGGCCTCAAATTTCTGGCTGAGTCGACAGTGGAAGCTCCTGGCCTGCATTTTGGTTTCTACGAAAGCCCACAACGGTTGCGATTGAAAGGCCAATCACTGGGTGTCGATATCAAAGGTATGGAAGATAGCGGAGCTCTGAGCATCGCCTGGCAGCCTACTACTGAAGGCCTATTGGATGGGTTGGGTGCACGGCTGTTGAGTATCGTCGAAGAAAAGGGCATCAAGCGTTTGTTCATCGATAGCCTAAGCGGCATGACGCGAGTCACGACAAATCCAGCGCGGATTAATGACTTCTTCAGTGCTCTGATGAACGAGCTGCGATCCAGGGGCGTTACGGTATTTGCATCCTGGGAAATGCGTGATCTGTTCGGTTCAGAGGTAAGCGCGCCGAACTCTGACCTGTCCAGCATCGTCGACAACCTGATGCTGATGCGATTCTCTGAGAATCACTCTGAACTAAGCAGGACGCTTTCCATTCTTAAAGTACGAGACAACTCCTACGATCCTTCGCGATTTGAGGTCGTGATCCGTGATCAAAACGTTTTCCTGAAAAAGGCTTCAAGACATGAACCTTCAGTCCCCACTGAGACATCGCCCGGTTCAAAATCTTAAGCCTTTGTGCGGGTTGAATTAAAATGACCACCATCTTGGTCGTCGACGACGAGTATTTGATCGCTGACATTCTCAGTTTCGCACTGGAGGATGAGGGGTTCATGGTGGTGACGGCCAGCAACGGTCAGAAAGGGCTTGAGGTGCTCGATAGAGAGCGGCCAGCCTTGATCATTACTGACTTTATGATGCCGGTGATGGACGGCCTAGAATTCGCTACAGCCGTCCGAGCGCTTCCCTCCGCCCAGCATTTGCCGATCATCTTGATGAGCGGTGCTCAGGCCCATATCGGCATGGAAAGATCGGATCTGTTTGATGCAGTTTTGGCAAAGCCATTCAACATCGACTTGATCATTGCCGAAGTTAAAAAACTACTAGCCTCTGATTAGTAAGTGCCCCATGTGCATACCCAGAGCAACCTCAAGCCGGGCTCCCTTCTAGCCCGGCGGCAGCTTAGCGACTGGGATGAGCGCAATAGCTCATCTTCAACATAAGCGGCGTAAGTGTTAAGCGTATGGCCAATACAGCTTGTGCGATCAACGTTCTGATCCGTAGATGTTAGAATCAGTGGCAAGTCTGACCTAACGCGGGCGCGCATTGGGCGTTTTGGGACGTCAACCTTGGATAACCAGACGGGCCGGAAGGTGCAGTAATGTTTCTTAGTCTTGAAGTTCGCAGCTATGAGAGGGAAGACCGTCACCACCACCACGAGCATGCTCAATTGGTACTGCCAATTCGTGGCGAAATGGAAATTGACGTAAACGGTCGCGGCGGCTGCATTGATCAGTCATTGGCAGCGCTTGTGAAACCTGGCTCGATCCATTCGCAGCAGACTAACCTCGATAGCCGTTTTTTAGTTTTGGACTGTGCGCCCACGATTATGGAAACGCTCCAGATCGAGCGTCTTGCTCAGAAAATATATGTGCCCATTTCCCCCGCTACTCGTCGGCTTATAGAGTTCGCTGAGCTAATCGGCAATGCACAATTGTCCATCGCGGCCTCGCAATTGGGGCCTCTGCTTTTGTCGTCTCTAAATCCGGATATCTCCCGCTTTCCAGACCCCATGAAGCTGTTGATCGCTCGTATTCAGGCGGATCCTGGAGCGAACTGGAGCAATGAAAGCATGGCTCAAGTAGCAAAAATGAGCATGAGTCAGATGCACCAACGTTTCCGGCTAATGTTCGAGATGAGTCCGCAAGCTTGGTTGACTGATTTACGCCTGCAAGAAGCTCAACGATGGTTGCGTGGAACCTCATTGACCATATCCGAGATTGCCTTGCGTGCCGGCTTTTGCGACCAGGCATCGCTGACCCGTGCCATGCAGCGCGTGAGGGCCACGACCCCGGCGGTTTTTCGTAAAACGCAAAAACAGTCTGGGTAAAAAATCCCGTAGTTACCGACAATACTCCCCGAATCAGTTGCTCCAGACTTTACCCATAACGCTTTGGAGCGCGGATGAAATGTTTGCTGATCGATTACTGCTAAAGGGCATTGTCTACGGAGTTTGCGCGGGCCTGTGTTGGGGAGTGATCTTCCTCGGCCCCCAGCTCACCCCGGGGCTGAGCGGCCTGCAATTCGCCGTTCTGAGATTTCTCTGCTACGGCGCGATTTCGGTGGCCTTGCTTATGCCCCGCTGGAGGCGCGTTTGCGCCAATCTCACTATCGCCGACTGGAAGTCACTCTTCTGGCTTAGCCTGATTGGGAACCTCATTTACTACACGCTAGTGGGCACCGGTGTGCAGTTGGTTGGCATTGCCACAACGTCTCTGATCGTCGGACTCATTCCGGTGTTCGTCACGCTGGCAGGTCGTCATGACGTCAACGCTATTTCTTTGCGCAAGCTCACTCCCTCTCTGTTCTGCGCTGTGGGCGGGGTCGTGCTCATCAGCTGGCACGCACTGATCAACGGCGACAAGCCAGACATACTGACAATCGTCGCCGGAATTCTATGCGCAGCGGGCGCGTTAGTGACATGGAGTTGGTTCGCAGTGAGCAACGCTCGGCGGCTGGCTCAAGTAGTCAGCGTTTCCGCCCATGACTGGGCACTGCTGACAGGGGTCATGACTGGCGCTCAGTCACTGCTTTTGGCGGTACCTGTCCTGGGCTGGCAGGTCGGAACGCATGGCAACTCCGAATGGCTACACTTTGTCATGGTAGCCGGTGGCGTAGCGTTTTTATCTTCGGTTGTGGGTAATGCGTGCTGGAATCAGGCGAGCCGACTTCTACCACTGGCACTAAGCGGACAAGTGCTCGTGATTGAGACGTTAGCGGCGCTGGTTTTTGGATTTCTATGGGAGCATCGGCTGCCCGACTCATATGAAATTGCGGCGATTGCACTTCTGGTCTTCGGTGTCGTGTGGTGTCTGAATTGTCATCGTACTCCCCGTCACTCTCCGGCTGTTTAACTCGTACAGAGACGCTACAGCAACAGGAATACTGAATACCCCTACCCGCAGCGTTGAAGCCACTTATAACAACCTTGGAGGTAGAGCGAACCTGGGCGCGGCTACATCGACTTTACTGAGACGACGTCCACATACTTGTACTTCTTCCTAGCGGCTTTCACGGCCTCTTGCTCAGCAAGCAACGAGCTCAACGTATCAGCCTCGTGAATCAACTCGGTCATTTTTCCCTCAAATTCGTTTCCAACCCGGAGAGTGACCTTCAGCCTAGGCGTAAAAGCTTTTGCCGCGTTCTTCTTCACCAAGGGAACTGCTGCTGGCTTTGTAGGAACTACTTCTGGCACATGCTCCTGTACTTGAGGAGCAGACACCTGCTCTTCGGGCTGAGGTGTACCGAATAACGCGCGACGCATTTCTTCTTCAGTGAGTTCCGAGTTCATAGAGAATCTCAAAAGGGGCGGTAATCAGCTCGACGAATTCTACTAGGATGGCTGCTCCAGCGTGACCACTCGAAGCATGTATGAATCCCGCCGTGTGCTCCCCTGCTGGCCGATGCGCGAATTTTTCCGCAGGCCAGACATTGGATCCCAGCCCAACATCACGGCTATTCCCGAAATCAGAGGAGCAGAATTCGCAGAGCAATCGACAGTCTATCATTCAAGACTTGACCCCATTGATCAGGGCGCTGATGCATGAACTCACTCTGGATCGCACTTGCCATTTTCACGTGCCTAGTTGCTGCCTCGCTTCTAATGATGCATTGGTATCCTAGGCTGGCGGCCCACCACCGTGATGACGACACGAACACCGTCATTCGATTGGTCGCCAACATTTTTGTAGTTATGACTTCGCTGGTCTTTGGTTTGATGATCAACTCTGCCAAGAACACCTTTGAGTCCATTGACGCAAACTTCCATGGGTATGCAACCAGCCTGATAATTTTTGACCGGACGCTCCGAGGCTATGGAGATGCGACGCAAGAAACGCGCAACCGTCTGATCACCTATCTTGAGCGCGCTATCGCGAACCCGTATCGAGGGGACGAGGCATTGCAGCATCGCAACAGCGAAGCAGCTAAATACCTGGATGAAATAGGTAAGTCTTTGACTAGCGTTAAGCCCCCGGATCGCTTTCATGAAACTATGCTCCAGGATATCCGTCAGCAATACCATTCGCTCATTGAGCAACGCTGGAGAATCGTCGAACAATCGGAGGGAGCGATTCCGGGCCCTTTAATCGGGATGCTAGCCGCTTGGTTGACACTGATCTTCGCGAGTTTCGGATACCGCGCGCCGCGTAACTCGATGGTAATTGGAATGTTCATAATCTCATCATTGCTCATCGCCGCTTCTATTTACCTCGTTTTGGACATGGATGTGCCGTTCCACGGCCCTATCCAGATATCCGATGAGCCCCTGCGTAGAGCGCTTGCCGTCATGCAGCTCTAAGCATTTCGTTTAAGCACTTACGTGCAAATCAAAGCTTTTGACCATGAGGCGGACGTCGACCTTGAATCGCTGCCGACCTGTTCCAGCCTGTCAATGGCTGGATGAAAAGACGAGAGATCTAGCGCACCTATTCTTAAAGAGTCTCCGTTCACTTGGAGTTCTTGCTACACCCGCCTTAATAGGAGCCAAAACCCCAAGTAACGTATTCATCGTATGAGTTAATAATCCTTCTTCATTCCAACATATATTTGGTGTAACTTCACAATACTAATTACTTAGGAGGTTTCCATGTCCAAGCTCGCAGAATTCCGCCAACTCGAAAAACACCTCGCCGAACAGCTCCAAGCTCTCGAAGCCCTCAAGGGTGATGCAGGCCTCAAGAAAGAAATCGAATTCGAAACGAAGCTGCGCGATTTGCTCGCAAAATATGGCTACAGCCTCAAGGACGTAATCAATCTGCTTGATCCACATGCAGGTCGTCGTGCTCCAGCCGTTGAGTCCAAAGTTGGCAGCCGTAGACCTCGCACCTTAAAAGTCTATAAAAATCCTCACACCGGCGAAGTCGTTGAAACCAAGGGCGGCAATCACAAAACGCTGAAAGAGTGGAAAGCAGGACATGGCTCCGCGACAGTTGAGTCTTGGCTGGCCAAGTGATTTTTGGTTTGATTACAAATAAGGGCCCCATCAGGGCCCTTTTTTCTGAAGCTCCACCTATGTAATCACGCTCTACCCCTGCCCAATGACAGGTGATAGCGCTGATTTCTCACCGGTAAATTATTTTTTCCCTACAGATGCTCTGACTTGAAAGACTCACGAAAGCTCCTGCGATTATCTTCAGGAGCTGTGCCTCTGCTATCTTGTTAAAACCTCTAATCGCTCATTCGAGCGATTTCCGTAAGCACGCTTTACGGCACCGTCACAACGGTCAGGTTCGCGAGTTAACGGGAAATGAATCAATGGATACCCCGCCTTTAGACCGTCCGCCTATCCATCCCCAAACTCGAGCTGAGAAGCTTGTCGAGTTTCGCCGGCAGCAAACCGTACTCAAGGCTGGCGCGCTTCAAGACGCGATCTTCAACAGTGCCTACTTTTCCAGTATTGCGACCGATGAAAAAGGCGTCATTCAGATCTTCAATGTCGGCGCCGAGCGCATGCTCGGATACCTTTCCGAAGATGTGATCAACAAAATCACCCCGGCAGACATTTCCGATCCTGCCGAATTGATTACTCGAGCAGCAGCATTAAGCCAAGAACTTAAAACTCCAATCACACCTGGTTTTGAGGCCCTTGTATTCAAGGCTTCTCGGGGTATTGAGGACATTTACGAGTTGACCTACATCCGTAAGGATGGAAGCCGGCTGTCGGCGATGGTGTCGGTCACCTCTTTGCGTGATAGCAGCGAAACCATCATTGGTTATCTGCTGATCGGGACTGATAACACCGCAAGGAAGCAGGAGGAAGCCGCCCAGGCTTTGCTGGATCAGCGCTTGAGAGATCAGCAGTTTTATACGCGCTCGTTGATCGAGTCGAACATCGACGCCCTGATGATGACTGATCCGCAAGGCATTATTTCTGACGTGAACAAACAAATGATGGCGCTCACAGGCCGTACCAGGGATGAACTGATTGGTGCTCCGTGCAAAAACTTTTTCACAGATCCTGCTAGTGCCGAAGCCGCAATCAAGCGAGTTTTGAGTGAAAACAAAGTCAGCGACTACGAGCTTACCGTTCGCGCTTACAACGGCACTGAAACCGTTGTTTCTTACAACGCTGCGACATTTCATGATCGTGATCGCAAGCTGCAGGGCGTGTTTGCTGCTGCGCGGGATGTCACCGAGCGCAAACGCTTTGAGCGTACTTTGGAAGAGAAAAATATCGAGCTGGAACACGCCAGTCATATGAAGTCCGAGTTCTTGGCCACCATGTCGCATGAACTGCGCACGCCGCTAAACGCCGTCATCGGTTTCTCCGAAGCGCTTAAGGATGGAATGGTCGGAGACATGACCGAGACTCAGCGCGAGTATATCAACGATATTTTCAACAGCGGCCAACATTTGCTTTCTTTGATCAATGACATCCTCGACTTGTCCAAAGTGGAAGCCGGAATGATGGAGCTGGAACTGGAGCCCGTCGAACTTCAAAGCGTGCTCAGCAACAGTTTATTGATCGTGCGCGAGAAAGCCGCACTGCAAAGCATTCAGCTGAAACTTGAGACTGATGGCGATCTCGGCAGCATTGAACTTGATCTGCGTAAGACCAAGCAGATCGTCTACAACTTGTTGGCCAACGCGGTGAAGTTCAGTGCGCCGGGCGGGGTTGTCACATTGGCGGTGCGACAGGTTTTGCGTGAGGAAGTAGGGGTGCTGGGAGGAGACTGGCCGGTGCATGCTTTCCAGATTCCAGAAAGCGATTTTGAGTTGTTTTTGGAGTTGAGTGTCAGTGACACCGGCATCGGTATCGCTGAGAGCAATATGGACAAATTGTTCAGGGCTTTCAGTCAAATCGACAGCAGTCTGGCACGTAGATTTGAAGGCACCGGTTTAGGGTTGGCAATGGTTAAGCAGCTGACTGAACTCCACGGCGGAAGTGTTGCGGTGGCCAGCCTTGAAGGGGCGGGCGCTCGATTTGTGGCGTGGTTACCTATCCGAAGTTCGACCCATGTGGAGGCGCCGTGGCCGAGATCCTGATCGTCGAAGACAACGCCGCGAATATGCGCTTGGCTAGGTTGCTCCTGACCAGTGCCGGCCATAGCGTCATATGCGCGGCTGATGCCGAAACCGGTCTGAAGCTTGCTCGCGAACTTCAGCCGGCCCTGATTCTCATGGACATCCAATTACCGGGAATGGACGGTCTCAAAGCCACCTCATTGCTAAAAAGTGACGAGCTGACTGCCGCTATTCCGGTGATTGCGCTCACCGCTATGGCCATGAAAGAGGACGAAGAAAAAACACGTCTGGCAGGGTGTAACGCCTACATCATCAAACCTCTGCGCTACAAGGAGCTCTACCGGGTCATCGACACGTTGCTGCAAAACAATCTGCCTCAACAGCCCTCTATGTGAGCTCCCTTCATGTCTATAACCGCTGCCACGTTGTTAATCGTCGATGACGAACCCCTAGTCCGCAAGCTACTAAAAATGCTGTTGGAAGATCAGGGGTACCTTACGCTGACGGCGTCTTCGGGTGAGGAGGCGCTTTCCATTGTTGAGCTGCAACCGCCTGACTTAATCCTGCTAGACATAATGATGCCCGGCATGGACGGCTATGAAGTAGCACGTAAATTGAAGTCCGATAAGAGCATGGCCAACATCCCGATCATCATGTTGTCTGCACTTGGTGAGCACAGCGCTCGAATTCTGGGTTTGGAAGCTGGCGCCGAGGACTTCCTCAACAAGCCAGTAGAAAGTGCAGAGCTGTGGTTGAGAGTTCGAAATCTGCTAAGGCTCAAGGCATTTGGAGATTATCTGAAAAGCCACAACCTGATGCTGGAAGAACAACTCCAACAACGCACCATAGACCTTGAGCGATTTCGCTCGGCTATGGATGCGTCTGGCGATGCCATATTTCTGATCAATCGCAGTAGCATGCGGCTGATTGAATTTAACCGACACGCTTGCCAGGTGATGGGTTATTCCGTCGAAGAGCTTTTGCGCAAAACACCTGCCGACCTTAGCGATAACACTATCGAGCAGTTGGAGATCATGTATGACCAGATCATAGCTGGTCGAAGCCCAATCGAGCCTATAGAAACGCGCATTCGCTGCAAAGATGGCAGCTACATCCCGGTAGAAATGCACCGTGAAGCTTATAAAACTGGCGACGATTGGATCATCGTTGGCATTGCGCGAGACATCTCCCGACGCAAGGAGACCGATCAGCGTCTGCTAAAAATGGCGCATTACGACAGTCTGACTGGGCTGCCCAATCGCAATCTCTTCTTTACGACTTTGCAAATGGGGCTGACCCAAGCATTGCTCAGTAACTGGCAATTGGCCGTAGTGACCGTTGACCTGGACGACTTCAACAACGTTAACGAGACGTGGGGGCATCTGGTGGGCGATCAGATGCTGACTGAGCTAGGTCAGCGACTGACTAACTGCCTGAACGTGAGTGACACCGTAGGGCGCATGGACGGTGACGAATTTGCGTTGATATTGATGATTCGTGAGGGGCAAGCGGATCCTCTGCAAACAGTAGAGCGGGTGCGTGAAAAGTTACGTGAGCCTTTTCACCTTGCCGGGCAGTTGACAGCGATGACCGCAAGTATCGGTATCGCTCTATACCCGAATGACGGAGACGATGCTCACGGATTGATCAAGCACGCGAATACTGCAATGCATCGCGCCAAAAAGATCGGCAGAGACACATACCGTTTCTACACGACACAAATGAATGTGGAGGCATCCGCGCGTCAAGCAATGGAGGCTGCTTTACGTGATGCAGTCGAGCAACACGCATTTGAGCTGTATTACCAACCCAAGATTGATTTGGCCGACGGTACTGTTTGCGGACTGGAGGCCTTGTTACGTTGGCCACGCCCAGGGCTGCCCAATGTCTCGCCAGCAGTATTCGTTCCTATCCTGGAAAACCTGGGGCTGATTACCCAAGTCGGCAAATGGGTCATCACGTCAGTCTGCAAGCAAATCGCCGATTGGCAAACCGCAGGGGAGAAGCCATTCCGAGTGGCGGTCAACGTTTCGGGCCAGCAGATAATCGAAGGAGATCTAATCGCCAGCATCCAGCAGGTGCTGGTTGACCATCAGGTCGATCCGCATTGGCTAGAGATCGAGCTAACGGAAAGCTCTCTGATGGAAAACACTTCGCACACCATCGCCAGTTTGAAAACGTTGCAACAAATGGGCATCAAGGTTTCCATAGATGACTTTGGCACCGGGTATTCAAGCCTTGCGTATCTGCGACGATTTCCCATCGACAAACTCAAGATTGACATCGCGTTTATACGCGAAGTGACGAGCAATCCCCAAGACGCCGCCATTGCTAAGACGATTATTGAATTGGCGCACAGTCTCGGCCTACAAGTGATAGCAGAAGGCGTCGAGACCGTTGAACAGCTTGCATTTCTTACGGAAAATGGCTGTGATCAGGTGCAAGGTTACCTGTTCAGTAGGCCACTGCCGATTAGTGAGTTGGATGAACTTCTGCGTGAACGAATCTGTTTTACTTGATCTTTGAAAGCTTTTGGGGCGTTTGATCGTCGTTGATATGGCGTTGATTCCTGGCGGCCCTTTTTCACATGAAAGGTGCCTGCCAAATCCCGAAGTCAGGAAGGTTATGCGGGGTTGATCCCTGAGTCGATTCGACCTAACGCTTTCAGGTATAAGGACACGGTTGTCCCCTTGTCAGGTGCTGTATTTACCCTAACTGTGCCCCCAGCGTTTTCTGCAAACTCACGCACTTGAGAGAGTCCCAAGCCGGTGCCTTTTCCTCTTTCCTTTGTCGTGAAAAATGGCTCAAAAATTTTAGCCGCAAGATCGGTGGGTATGCCCGTTCCACTGTCACTTACGCTGAGCACTACGTAATTGCCTCCAGTCAGTGAAACGTCATCCTCTACATAAACAAGACGTGTTGAAATGCGAACAGTACCTGCTGTCGCAAGCGCGTCTCTTGCATTCGTTAGAAGGTTTAGCACCGCTGCATTCAGCTGGTCTTCCTCACACATCACGATTGTGTTTGGAGCCGACAAGTCGAAAGCCAACTCGACACTTTCGGTCGCTGTGCGAAGCAATACATCACGCATTCCTTCAAGCCGAGCATTGACGTCTATGCAGACGACATTCGGGCCGTCCAGCCGAACGCTGCGCAGCAAGTGACTGACTAGCTGGCGTCCTTGGTCTACAGCCTGCAAACCGGTATCGCTGAACTGTTCAACATCGCCCGGTCGCCTGGCTCGCAAGCGAATCATTTGCAAACTTGCGCTTAACGCCTGAAGGATATTGTTGAAGTCGTGAGCGATACTCGCAGTGACCATACCCAGTGAGGAAATGCGCCTCGCATGATGCAATGATTCTTCTGTCAGTTTATTCAGCGCCTTCGCCTGGGAGAGTTCCTTCTCCAGAATCTCTGCTCGGTGCTCACGTTGATGTTTGAGCAGGCGTAATTGCAATAACGAAGCGGTCTGCCTAGCCAACGCCAACAAAGCCGTTCGCTGCTGTTCTGTCAATGTTCTCGGCTTTGTGTCGATCACGCAAACTGTGCCAAGTGCATGCCCCGAATCGTCAATGATCGGAGCTCCCGCATAAAAGCGAATATAGGGCGGGCCAAGCACCAGCGCGCTGTTTTGAAATCGCGAGTCCAATTTGGCGTCTTCCACAATCAACACGTCAGCGGGAGCCAGGATCGCATGGGCGCAAAAAGCCAAATCGCGATGGGTTTCCTTCACATCCAATCCGACGCAAGCCTTGAACCACTGACGCTCTCTATCGACCAGCGAAACAAGCGCGACAGGCACCTCACACCAAGTGCTTGCCAGCATCACAATGTCGTCGAAATCTGGCTCCGGAGCGGAGTCCAGTATCCGTAGATGCTCCAGTGAAAGGGCTCTTTCATCCTCGTTTGGTGGAAAGGGTGCAGGACTGTGAGGCATCTGAGTACGCATCGTTATGGGGTGTTTGGCGATGATGCTATTTTGATTGCTGAGACAGCAAGGGATTGTTTCCACCGCAGCCAAAAGCATTTTATGAGTGAGGGATCTCTCCTTCGTTTCTTCAGGTCACGGCGCGCCAAAAAAATTTTGACGTCAACTTTTCTTTAAAGAATAGATTTCATGCCTTCATCTGATGGTGCAATTGCATTATACGGCATAGTGCATTTAGGCTAGAGGCGAACGTATATCCAATTGCCATACTCAGACTGGATAAGGCACATCGCCTTGCTCCTATAACTGATAAAGGCCGTCTTTATGACCACTGTCTATGAAACGAATCGTTCGTTATTCCGCGTGTCCTGGAGTTCGGTATTGGCCGGTAGCGCGATTGCACTGGTGACGTACGTAGTGCTGAGCGTTTTAGGGACTGCTATCGGTGCTAGCGCAGTGTCCCCGATGGAAGCCGGTAACCCGCTCAGCGGTTTCGGTACTGGTGCTGGAATCTGGTTGTTCGTTTCTACTCTAGTGGCGATCGGAGTCGGAGCTTTCGTTTCTGGCAGGACGGCCCCCGATCGTGGCGGCTTACACGGCTTACTAACTTGGACAGTCACAACCTTACTAACGACTTGGCTGTTGGCTGGTTTGGCCGCAAGCGTGGTGGGTACTGCAGGCTCCGTTATTGGCAAAGGGGTGTCGACTGCGGGTAGCGGCATCGCAGCTGCAGCGCCTGGTATTGGTGATAGCGTAAAGAAGCAACTGAACGAACAAGGGGTACAGCTCGACTGGAATAGCCTTCAGGGTGAACTGGATACCCTGCTTCAGCAGAGTGGCAAACCTGAGTTGGCTCCAGAGAACGTGGAGCAAAAAGCTGATCAAGCTGCCGCTGACGGCAAGCAATCAGCGTCCAATGCAGCTACTAATCCTGCTCAGGCAGGTGAACAGTTGAAGCAGTGGTTCGAGCGCGTAAAAGCCTCCGGTGAGCCGGCGCTCAACGCTGCTGATAAAGAGGCTTTGGTCAATATTGTTGCTGCCCGCACCGGCAAGAGTAAGGAGGAGGCAACTCAGATCGTTGATAACTACGCTCAGGCTTATCAGCAAGCAATGCAGAAATTTGAAGAGTTGAAACAGCAAGCTGAGCAAAAGGCTCGTGAGGCTGGGGAGATTGCTGCCAAGCAAATTTCGCGCGCGGCATGGAGCACATTGGCGATGCTTCTGTTGGGGGCGGCTCTGAGCTTCTTTGTTGGTCGCATGGCTCTGACCAGCCGTCGTATCCCTTCGGCTTGATATACAAAGAGGGGAAGGGCGACAAGGATGTCGTTTCTGCTGCTTTTCTTGTGGGACGCAGGTAAAGCTCGATTACTGGATAATCACTGCTCGTTAAACACATCATGATCGGGGTTATTGAGTCGGCTGATTCAAGGCCGATCAGCGACAGTAACGTGAGTGGAATGGCGCTTTACGGAGCGCCATTTTTTTGGGCTTTACTGACGAGTGGTCGTCATTAAAAGTGGAACTTCAAATCGCACCCACCGGTCAATTTTAATGTCCAGATAGGACACCTATTCCTAACGGGAGAAAACCCATGAGTGGCACTTCAGACAAAATAAAAGGCCTGGCCAACGAAGCAGTCGGCAACGTGAAACAAGGCGTCGGCAAGGTCACCGGCAATGAGAAGCTGCAGGTCGAAGGCAAGATTCAAGAAAAGAAAGGTGAAGCTCAGCAAGTTGTCGGCAAAGTCAAAGACGCAGTCGACAAGTAATAGCGGATGTTCTATTCCCGTCAGACCGCGATGAAAAGTTCAGATCTTCTTTCTCGCTAAACAGGCGCCTCCAATCGAAGCGCCTTTTTCAATTTACTTACGACAAAGCTGCGTTATAACCAGGCTTTGATTTGCGCACAAACGGCTGCCGTTGAGATGCCATATCGGTCGTGCAGAGTGGGTAGCGCACCAGCGTCCAGGAATGCGTCGGGTAAAGCGATTTGCTGGAAGGTTGGCGTCACTCCATTTCGCAGAAGTAATCCGGCAACGGCCTCGCCGAGTCCACCGATAATCGAGCTGTTTTCGGCTGTCACCACTAGGCGTCCGGACTTGCGGGCTTCGGCCAAGATGGTCTGTTCATCCAGCGGCTTGATGGTTGGTACGTGCAGCACTGCAACATCAATCCCATCCGACTGAAGCTGTTTTGCCGCTTCCAACGAACGCATCGTCATTAGCCCCGTAGAGATGATCAGGACGTCGTTACCAGTGCGCAGAGTCTTGGCTTTACCGATCTCGAATTTGTAGCCGTACTCGTCCAGCACCAACGGGACATTGCCACGCAGTAAGCGCATGTAGACCGGGCCTTGATGCGCAGCGATTGCGGGCACGGCCTGCTCGATTTCCAGCGCGTCGCACGGGTCGACAATCATCAGGTTGGGCATTGCGCGGAAGATCGCCAAGTCATCGGTAGCCTGGTGGCTTGGGCCATATCCGGTGGTGAGGCCGGGCAAACCGCAGACGATTTTGACGTTAAGGTTTTCTTCCGCGATGGCCATGCAAATGAAGTCATACGCGCGGCGAGATGCGAACACGGCATAGGTGGTGGCGAAGGGTACGAAACCTTCCCGCGCCATGCCTGCCGCAGCGCTCATCAGCAATTGTTCGGCCATGCCCATTTGATAAAAGCGATCCGGGTGTGCCTTGGCAAAGATGTGCAGGTCGGTGTACTTGGACAGGTCAGCGGAAAGACCGACGATGTCCGAGCGCTGATCAGCCAATGCAGCCAATGCGTGTCCGAATGGGGCCGATTTCGTCGCTTGGCCTTCAGAGGCAATGGAGGCGATCATCGCCGAAGTAGTCAGGCGTTTTTTGATTGGCTCGCCAGTTGAAGTCGGAGTGTTAGCGGCGTTGCTCATTGGTCTTTTCCTTCTTCAAGGTTGCTCAGTGCCAGATCCCACTCGTGTTCTTCCACGCGGATGAAGTGGGTCTTCTCGCGGTTTTCCAGGAACGGCACGCCTTTGCCCATTTTTGTGTCGCAGATAATCACGCGCGGTTGGGCGGCTGAGTGGTTGCGCGCGGCATCGAAGGCGGCGACGAGCGCGTCAAGATCATTGCCATCGACGCGCTGGGTGAACCAGCCAAACGCCTGCCATCGATCGACGATGGGTTCGAATGACAGAATTTCACTGGAGTAGCCGTCGGCTTGCTGGTTGTTGACGTCGACGATGGCGATCAGGTTGTCGAGTTTCCAGTGCGAGGCCGACATCACCGCTTCCCAGGTCGAGCCTTCATTCAGCTCGCCGTCCGACAGCAGGTTGTATACGAAGGAGGATGAACCCTTACGCTTGAGGCCCAAGCAGGCACCGACCGCGATACCCAATCCCTGACCCAGCGATCCACCGGTGATCTCCATGCCCGGGGTGTAGGCGGCCATGCCCGACATCGGCAAACGGCTGTCATCCGAACCATAGGTTTCCAGCTCATCGAGCGGGATGATTTCGGCTTCGATCAAGGCCGCGTACAGCGCAATCGCGTAGTGACCGATGGAGAGATAGAAGCGGTCTCGCTTTTCCCATTCAGGATCTTCTGGCCGATGGTTCATGGCATGGAAGTAGGAGACTGCCAGCAGGTCGGCAGCACCGAGCGCCTGACCAACATAGCCCTGTCCTTGTACTTGGCCCATTCGCAGCGCATGGCGGCGGATATTGTGTGCGCGTTCAACCAGGGTCGTGGATGAAGCGAGTGAAAGATTGGTAGTCATGGTGAAACTCCATTAACTCAACGATTGACCAAGGCTGCGGGGATGCGCAGCACCAAAGCGGCGCCGGCGAACAGCACGCCGGTGATCAGGTACATGCCGATGGCACTGGAGCCGGTGATAGTGGTGATCCAGCCGATCAGATAGGGCGAGCAGAACCCTGCGAGGTTGGCGAAGCTGTTAACCGCCGCGATGCCGGCGGCGGCAGAAACGCCCCCAAGCAGCGTGGTCGGTAACATCCAGAACAATGAGGTCGCAGACAAAATGCCGGATGCGGCCAGGCAAAGACTGAGGATGGACAGGGTTGGATTTCCCCCCATTAGCGCCGCTAGGCTCAAGCCGATAGCGCCGGCAATCATCGGCACGATGAGATGCCAGCGGCGCTCACGATGCTTGTCACCACTGCGCCCAACCAGCAGCATGGCGGCGATGGCACAGAGGTAGGGCAGGCTGGTAAGAAAGCCGATATGCAGAGGGTCGGAAACGCCTGAATTACGCACTAGGGTGGGCAGCCAGAAAGTGATTGCGTACTGTCCCATCACCACACAGAAGTAGATCGCAGCCAGTAACCACAAACGACGGTCGCGAATGAATTCGCCGACGGAGGCATGGGTGACTTTCTGCTGATCGTCTTCGGCCAGTTCCCGAGTGATCAGCGCTTTTTCTTCGTCGTTGAGCCAGGTGGCCTGATGCACCCCGTCCTTCAGGTAGCTCAGAACCAAAAGACCAACAACAACGGTCGGAACGGCCTCAAGAACGAACATCCATTGCCAGCCTGCCCAGCCGTGCACGCCGGCGAAGTGATTCATGATCCAGCCGGAAAGGGGGCCACCCACCATCCCCGACAGAGGAATGGCGATGAACCACAACACGGTCATGCGTGCGCGACGATAGGATGGAAACCAGTAGGTCAGGTAGAGCAACAGGCCAGGCGCGAGACCGGCTTCGGCAATGCCTAGCAGAAAGCGAAGGGCATAGAACTGCCATGCGGTTTCGACGAAGGCAAACATCGCCGAGACGATGCCCCAGGTGATCATGATGCGTGCGATCCAGACACGCGCACCGACCTTGTGGAGAATGATGTTGCTGGGGACTTCGCAGAGGAAGTAGCCAATGAAGAACATGCCAGCGCCAAGTCCATAGACAGTTTCGCTGAGCGCCAGATCGTTCATCATCTGCAGTTTGGCAAACCCGACATTGACGCGATCAAGGTAGGCGCACAGGTAGCACAGCATCAGGAATGGCATCAGGCGCCAGGCAGTTTTACGGTAGGCATTGGAGCGCACGGTCGAAACCGCTTCGAGCGACAGGGTTGTCATGATGGTCTGATCTCTTGTTTTTATTGACCGCCGGGACATCAAACCCGACGTGTCGTCGATCCAGAACCGCACGGGCCGCGCAGGCCCGCCCAGATGTACTCAGTGAATCAACATGCCGCCGTTCACATCCAGCGTGATACCTGTGAGGTAAGAGGATAGGTCGCTGGCCAGGAACAGTGCTGCGTTGGCGACATCCTGTGCGGCGCCGAGTCGGCCCAAGGGAATACCGTCGATGATCGCGTGGCGACGATCATCCTCCATCAAGCCGCCGGTAATATCGGTGTGAATCAAGCCGGGTGCGATGGAGTTGACGCGAATGTTGTCCGGCCCTAGCTCACGCGCCATGGCTTTGCCCAATCCAAGAACGCCTGCCTTGGCGGCGCTGTAATGAGGGCCACCGAAAATACCACCGCCGCGTTGAGCAGAAACGGAGGACATACACACGATGCTGCCGGAAGATTGTTGACGCATTACCGGGATCACTGCCTGTGACATGAGCAGGGTGCCGCGCAGGCTGACGTCCAGCACTTTGTCGTAGTCAGAGGGGCGGATGTCCAGAGTCTTGAGGGGCTGGGTGATGCCAGCGTTGTTGACAAGTACGTCGATGCGACCGAAGTGCTCGATGATTTTGGCAACGGCCTGTTGAACCTGCAATTCATCGGCAACGTTGGCGGCAAGACCGAGATGACCTTCGCCAAGAGAGGCTGCGGCATCACGGGCAGCGGATTCATCCAGGTCGAGGATCACGACGTGAGCCCCTTGTTGCGCAAAAGTGATCGCTGTCGCGCGGCCAATGCCACGGGCAGATGCAGCGCCGGTGATTATTGCGACTTTGCCTTGGAGAAGCATGGAGGAGTACCTCAAATTGTTTTTATTGGTCGATCCAAGAAGAACCGATGGGCTCAGCTTGTTCTCCGAGGATGTCCTGAGCAATAACGTGAATATCACTCGATGCTGAAAAAAATTCAGCACTCGTCAAGTCGATTACCAGGTGATTGAATGGAAGACAGTCCAATAATCTAAAAAATGTAATGAGGACGCCATGCGCACTGATGCCGATACGCCAACCATCCTTCCACCGCTGAGAGCAATTCAGGCCTTCGAGCAGACGGCTCGCTTCGGAAACGTTGCCAGGGCAGCTGAAGTATTGGATTTAACGCCATCAGCTGTTAGCCACCAGTTGGCCAAGCTTGAGGGGATGATTGGCAGGCAATTATTCGTGCGAGCGGCACGTGGTGTCTCCCTGACTCCGGTGGGGGAGCAATACCTGAAAGAAGTCTCCGGGATCCTCCACAGCCTTGCAGTGGCAACCGAGCGTGCTGCCAGCGATGTCAGTCTCGACTGTCTTCGGCTGCATTCATCGCCTAGCTTCGGCCTGCTCTGGCTGATGCCGCGATTGGAGGCGTTTCGCGCGAGCAATCCCGATATTCAGCTCAACCTGTCATGCTCATACGAGTCTTTGCACTTCAGTCGCGACAAGATTGATGTGGATATCCGCCATGGCATGCCCAACTGGCCAAGCTATGAGGTTCGTACAGTACAAAATGAAAAATTCGCCGTCCTGACCTCACCGAAATTGCTTGCGCAGCGACCCATCCAGGTTGCTTCGGATTTACTGGATTGTGATTTGGTGTTGTCTGAAGCCACGCTACTCAAGTGGCCCCAATGGTTTGCCCAACATGGTTTGGCTCGACCGGAAAGACCTTATGCGTTGAGCTTTGATCGATCTTACATGTCACTGGAAGCCGCCAGCCACGGGCTTGGATTCGCATTGGAGAGTACGTTGCTCGCACAGAAGTACCTGGCCTCGGGCGCGTTGGTCGAAGTCGCGCCCGAATCACTCAGCGCGCCGGTAGCCGCTCATCATCTTGTGTTCCCAAAAGCGCACTCCAGCTTTCCGCGCGTTAGACGCTTTTTAGAGTGGATGGAAAGTGAGTTGGGACATGAGTTTGCGTACTGAGCGGCCTTGAGATCGCTGTAGAAGCGAAGACGAACATGTTCGGCTTGGATGGATTGGAACAACGCCATACTGACCGTGGACGAAAATAATCGACCACCGGGTATGGTGGGTCAATTTTTCATCCCATGTCGCCTGTTTGGTCGCCCAGATGTCTGGCCATGGCGACTTGAAGCGAACATTAAGCTTCAAGTAAAACTTCGCAGCCACCAAAAGGGCGAACGGAGGGGCGATGCGTCGTTGTCCGAGACCCACTTACCACCTGACGTCGAGCGACTTGTAGCGCAAATAAATACCCATGATGACGATGTCGCCTGCGGGATGTGTTGCAAACCTTGGCTCGTCAACCATCCAGATAGATAAGGAAAACCAGACAGCAAAAATGCGCTATCGGTGCCAGGGTTCCTGCTGCGCGGCGGCAGCATTCGAGCTCGGAAGCTGCGCCAAGACACCATGGCTTCGGCGACGAGATTCGAGTCATAGATGGGAGGTGCGGGCAGCACATGCTCCGTAAATTCCACTATCTCGAAATCTTGGTTTGTCCATGACCGCTGGGCTTATCAAAGGTAAATTAGCTTATCCGGTGTACCCTTGGCGGTAGCCTAAATACGAGATGGTGCCGTATCTTTTTTTGCGCCATGTCCATCGCTTTCGTCGAAAACGATCTACTAATTATAAGTGATTCTGGTCGAACGCACTGGCTTGCTGCTATCGGAGCAGTCTCATCATCTGGCCCCGAGCAGCTCAAACCCCTGAGCTTCAACTCTTCTGCGAAAGCCCAAGTTCGTCTAGCAACCATTTTTTAAAGGTCTCGACCGCCGGATGACGTGTGCGGCGCTTGGGGTAAACCAAATAATGGCCCACATATTGGATATCGTGCGTGGACTCCCTCAATGGGGCGACTAATGTGCCTGCGCGTAATTCGTTCTGCGCTAGTAGCGTTGACTCGAGTACCACTCCCATCCCGTTCACGGCTGCCGCAATAGCCATGTTGCTGCGGTCAAAACGCAGCGCATAGTTTTGCGGGGCGACCAGTCGGTTGGTTTCAAACCAGCCCTTCCATTGAAGCATCTGTATATCGCACTGAATGAGACGGTGCTCATATAAGTCTTGAGCGCTGGACAGTCGTTCGGCTAGAGCAGGGCTGCAAAGCGGTGTCAGATGCTCCACGGCAAGAGGCACTTTCTCGTTCAGCGTAGAGCGCGGCTCGCCGTACACCACATCCAGATCGAAGTCATCGTTTTCAAACTGAGCGTAATCCGTACTGGCGGAGAATCTCAGGTCTACGTCCGGGTGCTGTTCCACAAATCGCGCAAGCCTGGGCATTAACCATTGTGTGCCAAAACTGGGGGCGGTATGCAGGCGCAGCGGGCGAGGTTCCTCGCTCTTGATGAGTGCCAATCCTTGGTGCATTTCCTCAAGACCGCGTTGGATGTATTCCATTAAGGCGCGTCCTTTTACGGTCAGATTCACCTCCCTCGTCGTGCGCTCGAACAAGGGAATTTCGATGAGATCTTCCAGCTTCCTGATCGAGTGACTAACGGCACTTGCCGACAACCCTAATTCTTTCGCTGCTTGAACAAAGGAGCCGCTCCTGCCGGCAGCTTCGAAGACACGCAACGATGCAAGCGGAACTCGTCGCAGTTGGAAGACTGGTGAATTTGGTTCATTCATAACTGCAAAAATATCCTTTGTCCGGTCGAAGAACGGGGTGATAGCTTTTGATTAAGTGGAACTGATGAATTTATGACACTAATCAGTCGCCAATTTCAACAAGCACCTAGGAACGATAATGACAATAATTCCTCAAAGCGCCGAAGCGGTTTCCCCGCTTCAGCGCGTTGCATATCACGCATGGCGGATCCGCCGCTTTGCACTGCGCATGGGTGAAGTCCAGGGGCAGGGCTATGTGGGCCAAGCATTAGGATGGGCCGATGTGCTGGCTGTCGCTTATTGCCATGCCATGAAGATCCGTCCGGCTGATCCGCATTGGGAGGGCCGCGACCGCTTTTTGCTATCTCACGGCCATTACGCGATCGCTCTGTATGCCGCATTGCTCGAAGCCGAAATCATTCCCGAAAGTGAGCTGGAAACCTACGGCTCGGACGACAGCCGTCTCCCCATGTCCGGCATGGCCACCTATACCCCCGGCATGGAAATGTCTGGTGGCTCCTTGGGCCAGGGTTTGCCAATCGGGGTCGGCATGGCTTTGGGCCTACGCCTGAAAAACAACCCAGCGTGGGTATTCAATTCAATGTCAGATGGCGAGCTGGACGAGGGCTCCACCTGGGAAGCGGCGCTGTCGGCGTCTCACCACAAGCTCAGCAACCTTATCGCGTTGGTTGATCTTAACAAGCAGCAGGCAGACGGTAACTCTCACGAGATACTTGAGTTCGAACCTCTGGTTGACAAGTGGCAGGCATTTGGTTGGCACGTCCAGCGTGTAGATGGCAATGACCTCGCTGCGGTCGTTACCGCGTTCGACAATGCCATGTCTCTGACAGAACTCAAGCCACGGGTGATCCTGTTCGACACACTAATGGGCAAGGGCGTTGATTTCCTCGAAACACGCGAGAAGAACCACTTTATCCGCGTTGACCAAGACGAGTGGCAAGCCGCGCTGAGCGTGCTTGATGCCAACTATGAGAAGGGGGGCTACTAAAATGGGCGCCGACGCTAACAAAAAACCACGCCTGACCACCTCTGCCATGATCGCCTCCATCGCCAGTGAGGGACAGCGCACTGAAGCAGCTCCTTTCGGGCATGCCTTGGTCGCCGCTGCGCAGCAGGACTCCCGTATCGTAGGCATGACGGCTGACCTGTCCAAGTACACTGATCTGCATATCTTTGCTCGGGATCTCCCTGAGCGTCACTTCCAGATGGGTATGGCTGAACAGCTGCTCATGGCTGCGGCTGGCGGTATGGCCAAGGAGGGTCTTGTGCCTTTCGCGACGACCTACGCTGTGTTCGCCACCCGCCGGGCTTATGACTTTATTCACCAAGTCATCGCAGAAGAGAACCTCAACGTGAAGATCTGCGCTGCACTGCCAGGTCTGACCACGGGTTACGGGCCAAGCCATCAGGCGACAGATGATCTTGCCCTGATGCGTGCCGTTCCGGGTCTAACTGTGATTGATCCCTGCGATGCGCTGGATACCGCTCAAGCGGTGACCGAGATTGCAGCCTACAACGGGCCGGTTTATATGCGCCTGCTGCGGGGTAAGGTACCACTGGTGCTTGATCAGTATGACTATCGATTTGAGCTCGGCAAGGCGAAGCTGCTTAGGGGCGGTAAGGACGTCCTGATTATCTCCAGCGGCATCATGACGATGCGCGCCTTGGAGGTCGCTGAACTTCTGGGAGATGGCAGCGCCGACGTCGCAGTGCTTCATGTGCCGACTATCAAGCCTTTGGACGAGGCGACGATTATTGAAGAGTGCCGTCGCAGCGGAAGGCTCGTCATTGTGGCCGAGAACCACAGCACTGTGGGTGGGCTGGGCGAGGCGGTTGCTTTGGCTTTGTTGAAGGCGCGAGTGCATCCGGAATTCAGGCAGATCGCTCTGCCCGACGCTTTCCTAGATGCCGGTGCGCTGCCCACTCTGCATGATCGATACGGTATTTCGACAGCAACCATGGCCGCGAATATTCGTGTCTGGCTCAGCTGAGGAGCATAACCATGAAAGTCGCATTTATAGGTTTGGGTGCCATCGGCTTGCCAATGGCCGGTCAAATCAAGAAGGCCGGGCATACCGTAGCGGGTGTGGAACTGAGTGAAGCCGGGCAAGTGGCTGCTGAGGCGCAAGGCATACAGGCTACGGCAGATTGGCGGGTAGCGGTCGATGCGGATGCGGTGGTGGTCATGGTCGCCACGCCATCGCAGCTGGCCGCGCTGGTGCAGCAGTTTGATGAGGTCAGGCAAGGGCAACACTGGATCATCATGAGTACCGTGGGCCCTGCTGCAGTCCGGGAGCAAGCAGGGAAGCTCGCAGCGAAGGGCGCAGTGGTCGTGGATGCACCTGTCACGGGTGGAGTTGCTCGCGCGGAAACAGGCAGCCTTCTCATTTTTGCGTCCGGATCGGAGCGGGCGATTGCCTATGTTCAACCGGTTCTGAGCGCTATGGGTCAGGTGAAAGCTGCTGGCGTGAAAATCGGGGACGGGCAGGCTATTAAAGTGGTGAACCAACACCTTTGCTCAGTGCACCTGGTAGCTGCTGCCGAAGCGCTTAGTCTTGCGCGCTCACTTCAGCTAGATCCAGCGCATGTACTGGATCTGGTTCAACACGGAGCTGGTGGTTCTTGGATGCTATCAGATCGTGGGCCGCGCATGCTCGAGGGCACCGACACCCGTGTGACGAGCATGGTAGACATCTTTGTCAAGGATAGCGGTTTGGTTGCCGAGGCGGCTAAAGCTTGCAGTGCGGAAGTCCCACTTCTCGACATCGCCCACACGCGTTTTTCGCAAGCTTCTGAGACAGGTCTGGGGCGGAGGGATGACAGCCGAGTGATCGAAACCTGGGAGCATCAAACCGCCTGAAAAGACGATTAACGAAGGGGAGTCCCAGCGGCTACCTACTTACAAAAACAATAAATGTTCGGAGTCTGCCATGAGCAATACTCATTCGGCGTCATCTCAGCCTAAAAACAAAGCGGGTAAGGTCTCATTCGCCTCGATGATCGGATCGGCAGTTGAGAGTTATGACTTCTTTATCTACGGCACTGCTGCAGCGGGTTGGTTTGGGCAAGTTTTCTTCCATACTACCGAGCCTATTGTAGGCATTCTCGCCGCGTTCGCGACGATGGCAGTCGGATTTTTCATGCGCCCGCTTGGAGGCTATTTAGCCGGTCACTACGGAGACCGCCTGGGCCGCAAGACTGTTCTACTTTGGTCGCTGCTGGCGATGGGCGGGGCAACGGTACTCATCGGCGCCTTGCCGACCTACGAGCAAGTCGGTGTAATTGCTCCCATTCTTCTGATCCTTCTACGAATGATTCAGGGCATTGGCTTTGGTGCCGAATGGGGCGGTGCCGTCCTTATGGCATGTGAACATGCCCCAGCGCACCGTAGAGGTTTTTTCGGTGCGGTGCCGCAAATTGGTATCCCGATGGGACTGTTGATGGCAAACGGAGCTTTCTTGGTGTCCACCGCCCTGTTTGAGGGTGACTGGGTCTGGCGCGCTCCTTTCCTGGTCTCAGTGGTGATGGTAGGCGTGGGGATGTACATCCGTCTTGGCGTGAGTGAGTCCCCAGATTTCGAAAAGGCCAAAGCTGAAAACACCCTGTTGAAGCAACCAGCTTTGCAGGTTATTCGTAAAGATTGGCGCAAAGTGCTGCAAATTGCCGGCGCTCGGCTGGCGGAAACAGGCGGTTATTACATCGCTACGAGCTTCATGCTTTCTTACGTCCTATTGGCGGACGTTGCTCCGAAAGAAAACGTTCTATGGGGCACGATGATCGGCTCTGCACTGGGGTTGGTAAGTCATCTGCTTTACGGGGCGTGGAGTGATCGAATTGGGCGTAAACCCGTATTCCTCCTGGGTACCATCTTTACGATAGCGTTTGGCATACCGATGTTCATGATGATCAACAGTGGTGTTGTCGTCATGATTGTTGCTGCGGTGGCTATCGCACTGCTCCTCAGTCACGATCCGATTTTTGCAGTCGAAGCGAGTTGGTTCACCGAGCAATTCCCCCCAGAAGTGCGCTCCTCCGGTATCTCGCTGGGTTATAACTGCGCATCTCTCATCGCAGGCACGCTCCCTTTCATCGCTACTGCATTGTTCTCTCAGGTCGGTTGGATTGGCCCTGCGCTTCTTTTCAGTCTGCTTGGCGTGATCTCAACAATGTGTGCGCTCAAGATGCGTGAGACAGCCCCAGTTAAAGTGGAGGCTTTGGGCGAGTCGCCCCCTGTGGGCAAGCGTGATGTCCTCGCAACGGCAGCAGTACGTCACTGATTGACATGCCGGTCAAAGGAAGGCCGGCAGTCACTTTGGTTCTTTGGCCGCAGCCAGTTCTGCAGCAAGCTCCAGCTGTTTGAATAGCTGGGGAAGGTGAAGCAGCTTTGCTTTCAATGCTTGTCCCGCATGAGGCTCGTGGTACTCCCGCCACCGAAACCAAATCAGATTCTCGTAAGCCACCCCAGTGAAGATCTACAAAAAATCCTCACACTTGCGAGGTTGTCGAAACTAAAGGCGGCAACCACAAGCCCCTCAAAGAATGGAAAGCTGAGCACGGCTCCGCCACCGTTGAGTCCTGACTGACCGAGTGATTTTGGTTTGAGTATAAATAAAGGGCCAGTTAATCGACGTAAGCGACCGAATCCTCCACCTTCGTTTTCGGCTATCTGCTACACCTCCATTCATGTGCTTCTCGCAAACCTTCAACGGAGGCAAGGATGATGAATTCAAGCTGGGCGGATCAGGTGGCGCTTGTTAGTGGAGCGGGCAGTGAGGTTGGAATCGGTATGGCCATTGCCCGTCGTCTTGGGGCTCAAGGGGCCAAGTTGATCGTCACGGCAAGCAGCGCACGCATCAATGAGCGGGTTGCGGAGTTACGCGCCGCCGGCTTCGAAGCAGTGGGTCGACCGGTCGACTTGACTCAGGAAACTCAGGTGAGTGAATTCGTCGCTTGGGCTGAGGCCGTCTGGGGGCGCATCGATATTCTTGTAAATAATGCCGGTATGGCGATGCAAGGGAGCCCAGAGCCGTTCGCTGAGTTCACGAGTACGAGCCTCGAAACCTGGAATCTTTCCATTGCTAGAAATCTGACAACTGCGTTTCTGTTAACCCAAGGGGTGTTGCCTGGGATGCGGGCGAGAGGCTATGGCCGCATAGTTAACATCAGCTCAACTACCGGCACACGGGCCAGTAATCCAGGGGAGGCTGCTTATAGTGCTGCAAAGGCGGGAATGGTAGGAATGAACATGAGTCTAGCTCTTGAGGTTGCTCATCAAGGTATCACGGTGAATTCAGTTGCCCCTGGCTGGATAGCTACAGGGTCGAGCACGCCTGATGAAGTCAAAGCCGCACGATCTGCGCCTCTCGGGAGAGCGGGGCGACCAGACGAAGTGGCCGCCGCCGTTGTGTTCCTGGCTTCGCCTGAAGCGAGTTACATCACCGGTGAGCTGCTCGTAGTGGATGGAGGCAATTGCCTGGTTGAGAACAAAGCTAATTAAGACTTTTCAACCCATTCTGCGACCGTTGAGTCCTGGCTGACCAAGTGACTTTAGTTTGAGTGCATAAGGGCCCCTGGGGCCCTTTTTATTTGTGCGTTACCAGAGTGTTAGTTCCAGTAGTCAGCCCGCTGAACCCGTGAAGCTTGTGTATCGACGCGGCATGTCCCGCATTGGCCGGCGCTTCCTTAAAGCTCGGGCACTTTTAAGCATCCGTCTACGGCTCAGCCATTATGCTGTTGGTGGCTGTGTTCTATTTTCCGTCGGGTACACAGAGCCAGAGCAATGAAGCATGCGCCAACCCAGCCTATGCTGCTAACGCCCACGCGATCTACCAGCAACCCAGTGATGACTGCACCAATGCCGATGCCTAGATTTATCATTGATACGTTTATGGCGTTGATCAACTGACCAGCGTTCCCAGCCCTTTTTAGCACGTCTATTCCGATAAGCAGGCTGACACCGGCGTGGCTGCTGGCAACGATGATGACGGCGAGTGGGACAGCCCATGTGAGATTGCCAAACACTGACAAGACGCACATGCCCACGGCCATGGTCACCAAGACCCGTCTGAACAGTGGCTCAAGATCATCTTCCACACGTTTGGATAGGATCAAATTGCTCACAATGTCTGCGACGCCGTAGAGACATAGGATCAGTGTGACGTTCATCTCACCGAAGCCGGTCTCCTTTTCTAGGAAGGTAGCCAAGAAGTTGAATACCGAGGCAACGCCAGCAAACATTAAGCATGAACTGACCAAGGTCATTGAGACGTCAGGCTTGAAGGCTACGCGCAGGGTGTCGCGCAGATTCTCTTTCTGCCGCGATTCTTCAGTAGGTCTCACCCAAATCCACACGGTTAGCAAAGCCACACAGCTCAGCGCCGTCATCATCCACATCGCCATCCGCCAATTGGTAGCGTCTGCGATGAGCTTGCCGACCGGGACGCCTACGACCGATGCGATCGAGATTCCTACCAAGACTCTACCAATCGCCATGCTTTCATTGCGGCCTTGCGACAGTGACTTCGCGGCAAGAGCGGCGTTTGTCCAGAAAACAGCAACACCGATTCCTCCTAGCACGCGACCAATGAGGATGATGTAATAGTCGCTAAAGACTGCGGAAATCCCGTTTCCGAGAACAAGTACCACGCACGCGGCGATGAGAAGGGATCGTTTCGAGGCCCGGTGTGCTAGAACACCAATGATTGGCGCGCTGATGCCCATGCCTAAGGCGAAAGCTGTCACCAGCCCACTCGCCGCCCCAATAGTGATGGCCAGCGATGTTGCAATTTCAGGTAGTAAACCTGCGACGATAAATTCAGAAGAGAGCATTACAAATGCAGTGAAGGTCAGCGCATAGACCCTTGGGTTGATAGTGCTGCGGTCTGGTGTCATCGGAAAAACCATCTTCTGAGTTCAGTGGACACGGCCTGCCAAGAAGGGGCGTTTGGTGAAATTTATGGGGTTGGGCAGGGCGCTTGCTCAGGCTCTCTGAATAGCCTGATGAAGCTTTTATAGAAACAGGAATGAGCAAAACCGCGACAGCCACAAAGCTATCGCGGTTGTCCTGCGTTTTAGCGGTTAGCGTCGGCCAAGCCAGCCTCGATGAACCGAACGGAACTCTCCATAGCCTGCTGACCTTCTGGCAGCATGGTGGCGTAGAAGTGCCAGGCGTGGAACATCGCAGGCCATACTTCCAAGTTCACGCGAACCCGGTTATCAGCCAGGTGAGTTGCAAGGCGCATTGCATCACTCAACATCAGCTCGTTCTCGCCGATCTGCACCAAGATTGGTGGAAGACCGGTGACGTCCGCGAACACAGGTGAGGCCAGAGGATGATTGGCCAATGTGGCGCCTAGGAATGCTCTGGCGAGGATGTCCAAGACAGGCTTGGAGTTCAGAGGATCCAGACCTTCACGGTTGCTCATGGAAGCACCGGTGTGTTCAAGGTTAGCCCATGGTGAGATGGAGGAGCCAACCGCAGGCAATGGAAGCCCTTTCGATTTAGCCGCGACCATGACGCTGACGACCATTGCGCCGCCAGCCGACTCGCCAGAGAACGCAATTTTGTTAGCCGGGATTTTCTGCTCAAGCAACCATTCGTAAGCGCGCAATGTGTCGTCAATTGATGCTGGGAACTTGTGCTCAGGAGCGAGGCGGTAGTCCGGCATGTACACACGAGCACCGAGCATTTTCGCGTAGTTGCCGCCGATACCGTGGTAGCCGTCTGGACGTCCTACAATGTAGGCGCCGCCGTGGATGTACATTACGACCGCGTCGGTTTTGATCTCGTCCGGAGTAACCAGTGTGCCTGGTACGCCACCCATGTCGACTGCTTCGAATTTAACGCCAGCTGGCGCTGGATTTTGCGCGAGCATTTTTGCGTAAGAGTCGCGGATGTCGCTCATTTTTGTGGTGGTATCGATTCCCTTAAGAACGGGTACCAGATCGCTAAGGCTATTGGCCCAGGTTTGGACGGCTGCTTGGACTTTAGTGTTCATAATGACCTCAATTGATCGTTGGGAGTGGATTAGCTAATTGAGATACTATGCTTAGTATTGGGGAATAGGGTTCCCCATAACAGGTGCTAAGCCGCCCGAACGTTGAGACCACCGAGGCCGTATGGAACTCCATAACCTGAATGATATTGCCGCGTTTGTGAGCTCGGTAAACGCTGGAAGCTTCACTGCGGCGGCAAAACAGCTTGGCCTTACGCGCTCTGCAGTGGGGAAGTCGATAGTCAGGCTCGAGGCTCGTTTACAGGTACGTTTACTGAATCGCACTACGCGCAGTTTAAGCATGACGGATGACGGCCAGGTTCTGTATGAGCGCTGCGTGGGCGTTCTTCAGGATCTGGACGACGTGGAGGATGCCCTTGCGTTTCGTCGTTCGACACCCAGTGGGCGACTGCGGATGAGTCTGCCGGTTGCGCTGGGCAGACTTCATGTACTTCAGCACATTGAGTGCTGCCTTAAGGATTGGCCTTCCCTGAGCGTGGATATCACTTTTTCTGACAGGCTGGTCGATCTGATCGATGAGGGATTTGATTTGGCCATGCGCATCGGGCCACCGAAGGAAGATTCTCGGTTGTTAACGCGCACTGTGGCCTACCAACAAATGATTACCTGCGCTTCCCCCAAATATTTGGCTGAGCACGCCGAGCCTAAAACGCCGGAGGATTTATCCGAGCACCAGTGCCTGCATTTCGTGAGTGGTGGGAGATTGCTTCCTTGGAATTTTCGCGTGAATGGTAGCTCTGTGTCCGTTACTCATGGTGGAAGGCTACAGATGGACAGTGCTGAGTCATTACACCAGTCAGCTGTAGCTGGCCTGGGCATCGCGACTCTTCCTTCCTACGTGGTGAACGACGATTTGAGGAGCGGCAAGCTTGTTCAATTGCTCGCTGGGTATGCAGAGGCCGCAGAGCCTATTCGGGTGATCTACCCTAGCAAGCGACACCTCTCTCCAAAAATTCGACTCTTCATTGATAAGCTCGTGGAGGCTTGGTCACCATGCCCACCATGGGATCAGCATTCTGCGGAAGGCATTCACTCTGCCTGACCCGTGAGTGAAGCTCGCACGGCTAGTCGATACCTAACATATGCATCGCCTATTCATTTCACTTGAGCACCGACTTCCAGGCGTGGGCACTGCGCCCGTATTCCGTGCATCTGCCAAAGGAGCCAGTGCCTTATAGGCTTAGTGCGCCGGTGTTTTCCACATCCTCAATATGATTGGCGCAGATGCTCATGACTGCGTTGCGTCGGAACTACTGGCGCTCCTTGCTGGGGAAGTGACCATGCAGACCGCTTGACAGCGGTCAAATATCCGAATAAAAATGAAGCGCTTCATAAATATCTCTTTCGAGAATAAATACAAAAAATAGAGTCGTGAAAAGATCACATATTTTGTTGGCTAAGCGCCGCAGGCTGTGAGAATGAAACGATTCATATTTGCCGTTTTCCTAGGCAAGTCTGGAGATCATAATGATCACTGCATCATTAGCCTTCGCTCGGTCAACGACGCAGGTTGCCCTCGCCACTCTCTTACCTAAAGTCACAGACCGCTCCGGCACGGGGGCACTGGCTTCGCCACGCAAATCTCCTAAAACCACCCGCCTAAATGAGTCCGAAATTTTCGGTCAGCCAGTGCGGCATCGGACGCGTTTGAGCATCACCGCCTCTTGTTTCTGTTTTTTCAGCGCGGGGAATTTGGCATGACGAATCTTCGACATTCAGGACGCACAGTTCTCATTACCGGGGCAGGAGGGGGCATCGGTGCCTCAATTGCCCGGCTGTACTGCGAGGAGGGCGCGCGGGTTGCCTTGGTAGATTTCGACGAACAGTCAGTTTCCGAGCTTTCCCGGCAACTCAGTGCTGCCGGACATTTGGTGGCTTGGGCTAAAGCTGACGTATCAGATTTCGCTCAATGCAGTCGAGCCTGTCTTGAGCTTAGTGAGCAGCTCGGCACGATCGACACCTTGATCAACAATGCAGGCGTGTCACCCAAACATCAGGGCGCACCCGCACCGATTTGGGAAATGGATCCTCTGGAATGGGAAAGGGTCGTCGGCATCAACCTCACTGGATCGTTCAACCTGGTTAGGGCAATCGCGCCGGGAATGGTTGAGCGCGGCTTTGGAAGAATCGTGAACATGTCTTCCGTCGCCGGCAGCGCCTATTTGCCTATTGTCGCGGCGCATTACAGCGCTACTAAAGCCGCGATTATCGGTTTTACCCGTCACCTGGCAGGCGAGCTCGGGCCCTATGGCATTACTGCAAACGCACTGGCTCCGGGACGCATCGAAACACCGCTTCTGAAAACCGTTTCTGCGCAGGCGAACCAGGCAGTCGTTGATGAGACTCCGTTGGGCCGTCTTGGAACGCCACTTGAGGTAGCTAAAGCAGCATGCTTTTTGACTTCAAACGACAGCGACTTCATCACGGGCCAAGTTTTGGATGTGGCGGGTGGCTGGTTGATGCGCTGATCCTGATTACTTAGCGGGCCTCCCGTCCAATCTAACAATTTATCTTCCGGTTTTCCGCAGCAGGTGGTGGCATGGTTCGAACAATGGGTTTTCCTGGCCGATATGAACAAGGGCCTGGCGCACTACGGCAGCTTGGCAGAATCCTTTCCGATATGGGGCGATCACGCCCTTTGGTGTTGTGCGACGAGTTCGTATCGGCGCACCTGTGGCCTGAAGTCGGGAATGCCTTGATTGAGCATGGGATCGAAGCGAGCAGTATCGTTTTCCCCGGAGAATGCACCCGAGCCGCAATTGCTTCGCTCTGTGAACGATCCGCTGATTACAAACCCGACACCATTATCGCTTTGGGTGGAGGTAAGACGATTGATACGGCCAAAGGGATGGCAGCTCAACTCAACGTGCCCATTGTCGTATGCCCGACTATTGCTTCCAGCGACGCCCCAACCAGCCGTTTGATCGTGCTTTACGACGAAGCGCACAAAGTCGTTGGTGTCGAGTACCTGAACATGAACCCCTCCGCAGTCGTCGTCGACACCGAAGTCATTGTCCGTGCGCCTGCAAGATTTTTCGCCGCAGGAATCGGCGACGCCATCAGTAAAAAGTTTGAGGCGCAACAATGTCAGTCTGCCGGAGGCAATAACTCATTTGGTACTCCAGCGTTGAACACTGCATTGCTGCTAACAGAGGCAGTGTTTAAGACGCTTATGACCTACGGGTGCAGCGCTTACCAAGCAGTAGGCCGGCACGAGGTTAATGATGATGTCGAGCGGGTTGTTGAAGGAACCGTCCTTATCAGTGGCGTTGGGTTCGAGAGTGGCGGCTTGTCGCTAGCTCATGCGCTTGTGCGAGGTCTTACGGCAATTCCTGCGATTACTTCCATGCTGCATGGTGAGCTTGTCGCATTCGGGACGCTGGTGCAGATGTCCGTCGAAGAGCGCCCAGACTCAGAGATCCTAGAGGTCGCTCAGCTTCTGAATGATGTGAATCTTCCCATCACCCTCGACGGCCTTGGCCAGACGTCTCCGTTTACCTCTGAGGAATTGGACATTGTCGTCCAGGCAACACTGGGTGCGGTGTACGCAAAAAATATGTCGCCAGCCCTTACGGCTGAACGACTCATCCGAGGACTCGCTCGTGCCGACGAGCTGGGACAACGATTTGAACGTTTCAACTAACCGCTAAATGCAGCACAGCTAATCCAAGAATAAAAGAGGCTCAGAAAATGACAGACAAGACCGTTCCGCATATTCATGACTTGCTCAAAGACTCCCCTAAGAACTGGGGTAAGTGGGGCCCGGATGATGAGGTAGGCTCACTCAACTACCTTACAGGTATCGAAGTTCTCCAAGGGGTCAAAGAGGTCAAGCAAGGCAAGACATTTACTTTGCAGGTGCGGATGGCAGATCCTGCTGGTGACCCGGTCTGGCCTGGTCGCTCCCAGTCAAAACGCATGAATATCATGGATCGTGGTCACTACAACTGTGGCAAAGGCCCACATTTTCCGGGCTCTTACGAGTTCGCCGACGACGTGATGTTTTTTCATCTTCAAGGGTCAACTCAGTACGACGCCCTTGGGCATGTCTGGTACGACGATCAGATTTGGAATGGCTACAGCGCCGATACCACTATCGGTTCCCTGGCCAAGGCGAGCGTTGCTCCATTGGGTGAAAAAGGCATCGTTGGCCGAGGCATTCTGATCGACATAGCGCGCCACCGTGGTAAAGACGTGCTGGATGCAGGTGAAACGTTCAACCATGAGGATTTAATGGCTGCGGCCCGGGCTCAAGGCGTCTCTATCAACAAGCGCGACATTCTCATCATCCGCACTGGATGGATCGGCTCGTTTTATAAACGCGACCCGGAAGAGTTCTACAAAGACTTTATCGAGCCAGGCCTGACCTACAGCCCTGAGCTGGTGAAGTGGTTTCAGGAAATGGAAATTCCGAACATCGTCACCGACACCATTGCTAACGAAGTCACCGTCGATCCCGTGTCAGGGGTTGCGTTGCCGTTGCACAACGCACTCATGAGGAATTTGGGCATCACTCTCACTGAGATCGCTCAGCTTGATCCCCTCGCTGAGGACTGCGCTGAGGACGGTCAGTGGACGTTTCTCTATACCGCAGCCCCTCTAAAGGTCGTTGGCGGAACCGGAGCTCCTGTGAATCCGATCGTCATTAAATAAGTGTTTTTGCCTGGGGGCAGCAGAAACGCTGCTCTCAGGTTTTTCCCTCCAATTAACGGCTCCCGAACGGCAGGCTGTTGGCTTATCATCCTCTGCGCAAATCGAGGGCGTTCTTCTGATCGTCCTGTCTCCGCGCTACGATCGAGGATGCTGAATTTCCAATGAAAAAAATCGAGAAACCGAAGCTCAAGGATGTGGCTGAATTGGCGGGCGTCTCGATGGGGAGTGCTTCAAGAGCATTGGCTGTCCCGCACTTAGTGAAACCTGCCACGCTGGCCAAAGTACAAGCAGCTGTTCAAGAGCTCGGGTACGTGCGAGACGGGGCCGCGCGTGCCTTGGCATCCAGGCGCACGCACAGCATCGGAGCCGTTTTTCCTACTTTTAACAACCCTGCGTTCGCTGAAGCTGTCCAGGCCCTCCAGTTAAGGCTAACGGAGCTTGGATATCACTTAATCATTTCTTCCCATGAATACGACCAGGCGCAGGAACTGGTAAACGTAAGGAACATGATTGAGCGGGGCGTTGAAGGCCTACTGTTAGTGGGTACTGAACATAGTCCTGAAATTTATGAAGCACTAACTGCCGCCCAATGCCCATTCATTCTCATGTGGTCGCTAGATGGTGCTCACGACCATCACTGCGTGGGATTTAGCAATGAGGAGGGTGGTCGATTGATTGCCAAGCACTTGCTTAGCCTTGGTCATCAAAGTATCGCCATGATCAGTGGAGTTGTTTCTAACAACGAACGGGCAAAATACCGTCTGAAAGGAATCACCGCTCAGCTACTCGAGTCAGGGATAGAGCTTTCAAGTGAACGGATTATTGAGCAGCCATTCACGATTGAGGGAGGGCGCGCCGGGCTGCGGATTGCTATGGAGCTTAACCCCAAGCCTACAGCCATTGTCTGCAGCACTGACCTCACCTGTATCGGAGCGTTGGCGGAAGCGCGCTCCAATGGGATCGACGTCCCCAAAGAACTATCAGTCAGCGGGTTCGATGATATCGAGTTCGCGGCTGCCTACGTGCCAGCCCTGACGACCGTCAGGGTGCCGACTTCGAAAATTGGTATCAGCAGCGCCAACAACATCGTTGCGCTGATCGAGGGGCGCCCACTTGCACGCCGCGAGCGCATACAAATCGAACTCGTCGTCCGAGATAGTACGGCGCCACGGCCCTAGAGCGTTTCCAAGAAGGGACTAAACTCTTGGTGCTTCATTGGCATTGAACCAGCCTGGGCGGTACTCGCTCCAGGTCAGCTGCCAGTAGCCCTCATGTTTGCGACGAAGCCGCATCCGGTAATGCGCGCCATAGAGAGGCGTGCCATCTTGCGTGTGTGAGTTTCCAGGAATGACTCTGCCGACAATCATTTCCGCTACACCCTTTTCCTCGTCGGACTTGATCTCCAGCACGTCCGCGAAATGCTGCATCCACGGCCAGGGCCTGCGAAACTCTTTGAATGAGCCGATGATCGCGTGACGCCCTTCAATAAGGCCCATCGGTTGGAAATCACCAGCGGCGTCGTTGGCAAAGCAATGGGCAAGTAGCTGCATATCAGCCTGATCCAGCGCCCATGAGTAACGAGCGTAGGTTTCAGCAATACACTCCTCGCTGGGTACCGAAGGCGTTGAGCTTGGGAAAGCAAGCCATGGCGCGTTCAGTTCGCTCACGATGGTCGGAGCGGGATCGCCAATCCTCCATCCGTCGTCACCTGGTGGAAGCTGCCAGTGAGTTGCAAGCGAGTAGTCCCCGGTTACCCAATTCAAGGCAATCAGCACGCTGTCGAGGTGCCAGGTGCCTGCTGTCTTTTTCAGAGAGCCCGTGACTGTCATTCCAAATCCGAGCTTGGCCGACTTTGTGGCTTTGCTGATATGGCCATAGACGTAGAAACTGAAAGTGGCGTCGGTTTCTCCACCTCCCACATAGTGATTGGTTGCCTTCACTGAAAAGCCATCAGCCTTGGCACGGTCTTGCTGGAAAGCTCTGACAATCTTGCGTCCACCCTCATGAGCGGACATGTGGCTTGTCACCAACTGGCAATTGTCAGTGAATATATCCCCAGCAGATTCCCAATTACCGCTCTCCCAGGCTTCCAGAAAGGTGGCTATAACGCCCTTAATGTCGGTGCGATCACTTGAGCCGGTCACTGGGTCACCTGCGAGGCAGGTTGGCCTATGGGAAAGTGTGGCAGGACATACTCAGCCATCTCCTCCAGGACATCAGCGGCTGGTCGCTGCAGAGGTTTGATATTCAGTGCGACGTGTGAAACACCTTCATCCTGTTGCCGTTTCCAGAGCTCCACGAGAGCATTACGCCCGATCCTTATTCCGTTGTAGCCGCGTTCCAGCGGTGTACTCGGATCCTTCGCCAGATCGAAAAATGTCGCGTAGCCGTATGGTTTTGCATTGCCGGTCTGGCTGGCAGAACGGAACTCGCGGATGAGGCCCGGCAAACGATTGAAGTCGCTCAGATGCCAAATCCAGGCATCGGCATTATTGGCTATCCACTCAAGCGTCTGACGGGCCCGGCCCACGACAATCATGGGGAGTCGAGGGCCCACGGGCTTGGGTACCATGTCTAGCAAGCCTTCCAGCTGGCCGAAAAGTTTGGTTGAGACGCTTGGGAAGCTGGTTTCAGTGACTGTCTTAATCAGCTCGAAGCCTTCCCGGTATCGTTCTTCTCTCGCTTCGAAATCAATCCCGAATGCTGGATATTCAATCGGGCGATCTCCGCTGGATAGCCCTAGCAAGAAACGACCGCCGGTTAGCTGGTCGACCGAAACGGACTGCTTAGCGACGATCAGTGGTTCACGTAACGGAAGAACGATGCCCGTTGTGCCCAAGGCAATGTTTTTGGTAACAGCAGCCAGATATCCCAGATATACAAACGGGTCGATCATTTGACCAGTATCACCAAAGCTCGGGTCATAGAAGGGCACATCTCTCATCCACAGACTTGCGAATCCAGCCTCGTCCGCGATGCGAGCAAGGCGTTGATGATCCTGCAGCGTGGGAAACGGTGAATTCGGATAGCCCTCCAAGGGCATGATGTATCCGAAGGTGAGGCCTTCGGGCTGGAACACTCGCGAATAGGCCGGGTGAGCTGCAAGTTCGGGACTGAGCTCAAGGGAAGGGCTGAGAGAAGTCATTGCTAAACCTCATTATTTCAAGCCGATTACTACTGTGTAAGCGGCTTTCAGATGAACAGGTCTGCATGGTAGTGAAGGTATTGGGGAAAATGTGTCCCCTCTGATGGGGCGCGATCCACTGGTGGCCGCTATCCACACAATGAAAAATCTGCTGGGTCAATCGCTTGAACTCGTCCGCAGTAGGCGTCTTAGATGAGTCGCGGCCTTCAACGGGATGAGTCTTACGCGCTGTGACGAGTGGTCACAGATGGTGTGAATTTCTGAGTATTCTCCTGTGCGAGAGCATCACCTACTCTCACTCAGCGATTGAAATCCTGGCTCGCTCGCCAGTCACACGTTGAGAGAAATTATAATGAATACGCCCGTTAAACCTGATGAACTTGCCATTCCTTATGCTTTGCCGCAGGTGCCCTTCATGTCTCCAGACATGGTGCATCCAGGCGTTATGACCACTTGGCTCGAAGACGATAATCTCTGGGTGCCTGTCACCAAGTCAGTATCTTTCAAACCACTGCTGCTGAGCGTTAGCGGTGGGTACTACATCAACTTGCTCCGAGTGCGGCAGAGCGGGGTTTTGTCTCGTCACCGCCACTCAGGTGCAGTACATGCGATCGTGTTGAAGGGGCGTTGGTACTACCTCGAACACGATTGGGTTGCTGATGAAGGCTCCTTTGCATTCGAGCCGCCAGGGGAGACTCACACTCTGTTCGTCCCTGAAGATGTCGAAGAAATGATTACTTGGTTCCACGTTCAGGGTGGCTACACTTACGTCGACCCACAGGGTGTCGCGGTTGGCTATGAAGACGTTTTCACCAAGCTGGAAGCTGCCCGCAGCCATTACAAAAATTTGGGCTTGCCGGACGATTATATCGAGCAGTTCATTCGCTGATTCTGGTTCAAAAAAGAACGCGCTACGGCGCGTTTTTTTGTGTAGATAAACAGGTAGATTCAGTCGCGTAAGGAGCGTACCGAAATGGATCAATACTCCCAAATGCTAGCCTTCATCTGGTCAACAGAGTGCGGAAGTTTTTCTGCCGCCGCCAGGGCGCACGAGATGACTCCGTCGGCCATCAGCAAATTGATAGCGCGGCTAGAGGATCGGCTTCGGGTTCGGCTTTTCCAGAGGGGTTCCCGAGTCCTCACTCTGACGGAGGAGGGGGCTGCTTACCTGCGCAGTGCGAAAGCTGTGGTTGAGGCGATGAGTGAAGCTGACTCTCTGGCAGAAGGGCTTCCTTCAAGGGTCAGTGGCACGCTTCGCATCCACACGATGACCTCTTTTGCGAAGCAGCAAATCGTGCCTTGGTTGCCAGAATTCCTCGACACTTATCCCGGTCTTGATGTCGAGATTCAGTTAGGCGCTCAGTTCGTTGACCAGTTCGAGCAGGGATTGGACATAGCCATCCACAGCGGGATTCTTCCGAGCTCTTCCAGAATCGCAAAGAAGATAGGCGAATGTGAATGGTTGCTGTGTGCTTCACCTGACTACCTGGAAAAGTATGGAACACCGCAGCAGCCACAAGACCTGATGAATCATCGATGCTTTAACTTCAGTTTTGCCAGCCCTTGGAACAAATGGGCCTTTATCCAAGATGGCCTAGGTGTGACGACCCCTGTGAAGCCTCGAGGATCCTTTACCCAGGGTGAGCTGCTGAGAGATATGGCCAAATCAGGTGCGGGTATAGTCCGTCTTGCGGATTTCCACATTGGAAAAGACATTCAGGACGGATCGCTGGTGCTCCTGCTTGACGAGTACAAAGCGGAGATCTTAGAGCCTATTTACCTGCTCTACTCGGATAGAAAACATCTAAGTCCCCGCATCCGAGTTTTCATCGAGTTTTTCCAAAAAAAATGGATAGCACATCCATGGAAGGTCGTGAGAGGACTACCCGAAGCGACTTGATAGCCACTACGGCCCCGCGCTTACTTTCACTTTCCCTCCGCGCAAGCGTGCAACTTTGGCTCATGCACAAGAGAGCCAATACTCCACCTCTCTGTAATTTTACCTCCTGCTCTGTGCCCAACAGAGCTCCCCAAAAATTGAGACCTATTTCCCAGTAATTACTTAGCCAAATGCTTCGCTGGCGCCTCTCTCATTTTGTGCCACTGACCTGTTCCTGGCGGTCACAGCAGGTGTGCTTTGCCAGCTATATTCAGCCCTGAAATTGAGCCATAACCTCTGTCCATGGTGAACAGTACGACAAGTGCTGGATCATCTCGGATGTTGAGGCGTATGTGTGCAAACCACCGATCCTCAGCCGGAGAATAAAAATAAATACCCGGAGATATCCCCATGGGATTTGCTCAAGACAAAATCGAAGCATTACCTGCGGTCAATCGTGTGCCAAAAGGAGCAGGTGCAGCCTCGTGGGGCGCGATGGCTCTTTTGTGGCTCGTGTATGCCATGGATGCCAACTCCCGCCAGATGTTCTTTATGGTATTGCCCTCCATCACCAGCGAGTTCAAGACAAGCGCTGAGCTGACTGGACTGCTTGCCGCGTTCATCACGATCGCTACATCTTTGATAGCCGTGCCTTGCATGATTTGGGCTGATAAAGGCGGTCAGGGATGGATGCGTAAATACCGCCATCTGCCAATCGTGATTGCTTACACGCTATTCACCTTTCTGACCGGCCTCAATTTCTTGACTGGCTCGCTTGGAGTGCTTGTCGCGCTGCAAGTGATGTCTCACGCATTTGGCGGTGCTGGCGAAGCCATCGAAGTCACTTCCTTGTCTGAGTGGTGGTCGAAGGAGCGCCGTGGTTTCGCCCTAGGACTTCATCACACCGGATACCCTTGGGGCACATTGATCGGTGGCTTGGCGATCAGTGCTCTACTCCACGCTTACGGCCCGGAAAATTGGCGCTTGGCATTCCTGCTGTTCCCTGTACCGATGATCATCATCTTTTCGGTCTACTGGTGGTTCAGTACGAAGAAGCGTTACGAGTCCTTTGTTGAACACGCTCAAGCCGTGGGTGAGACCCCTCCATCAATGGAAGCGGTACAAGGTGTGGTGGAGGTGCCCAAAGGCGCGTTCAAGTCGGCAATGAAAAATCCGAACATCTCCGCTATCGCTCTAATCTCGATGTTTGCAATCGTTGGCTACTTCGGCATCAGCTTCTGGCTACCTCAGTACCTGGCCTTTGTTGCCCATTACAACTTCGCAGAGGCAGCTGCTTACTCGGTGCTCTTCACGATCACCGGTGGTATCGGCCAGATCGTTTGGGGATGGATTTCAGACCGTGCAGGCCGAAAACTTTGCCTAGTGCTTGTTTTCGCGTGGCTTGCGGTGGGCATGTACCTCTTCAAATACTCATCCGTCAGCCTGACTTGGCTTATCGCGATTCAGTTGTTTGCTGGGTTCGCGATGAACGCGCCCTACACGTTGCTGTATGCCATTGCGTTTGACTCTGCGAAGCAAGGCACGACTGGCCTGGCGGGCTCAATCGTCAACGTCGGTATTTACGCCGGTGGCTTTGGGCCATTCGTGATCGGGATGTTCATCGGCGCAGGTGGTGGCTTTGAGCAGGCTGCGGGCTACAACTACGCTCTCTACTTTATCTCCGGTCTCATGGTACTGGCGGCCATCATCACCATTTTCTTCACCCGAGAAACTACCGGTTGGTTCCTGAAGTACGACAAGGCGCTGGTATCGAAGTCCTCTTGCAACATGGGTTTGTAACGAACCGATCGCACCTGCACTTACAAGAAAATCCCCTTGGGGATAGCTAAAGCTAGGAGAAAGTCATGACCCTTATTAATGATGCCAAATGGTTGAGCCAACTCGCCGACGAGTTAAACGGTGATGCCGACTGGACTGCCGCTGCTCGCTATTTTGATGGGCGCATTCAATTCAAGCACAGCACAGGTTTTTCAACGCTTGCGGTTCTCGCCGGTAAAGTCGTTGCGGTTTACCCGGAAGGAAGCCCGTTGGGCGCTGACATCATCGTGTCTGGTGCTGATGATGAGTGGCAGCGCGTTCTTGACGGAAAGATCGATTGGTTTGAAGCGTTGTCCCCTGGATTGGGAAAACTTGAGCTTGAGGGCAACGTGGTTGCTGCATGGCAGTACGTAGATGTGATGGCCCGCGCGTTCGACGCAATGAAGCGTGTAGGGAAAGCTAATAATAACCCACCAGTCTCGTACTCTCCCGGGCCTAAGCCGTCGGGGAAAGAGACGGTAGGACGGTACATTACCGTTGATGGAATTCGCGTTTATTACGAAGAATCAGGGGAGGGGCGTCCACTCGTTTGCTTCCACGCAGCATCACAAGATTCTCTGATGTACAGGCACGTACTGGACGGCCTCTCAGATGAGTTCCGCGTCATTGCAATTGACGCCCCCGGGCACAGCAAATCAGAGCTACCCGAATCAGGCCCATTCCACAGCCTCACTCGCCATGCGGAGTTCAATGAGCACCTTATGGAGGCTTTGGGACTTGAGAAACCCGCCATCATGGGATGCTCGATGGGTGGCAATCTGGTGTTGGAATTGGGGGCACGTCGGCCCGATGCGTACAGCGCGATCATTTCAGCTGAAGGGGCAGATTTTACCCCGACGGTTTCCGAGTTCTTCCTCGATATGTTGCTCATGAATGGGCCAGAGATTATCGGTGCCTGGTCTCGTTCGATGACGGGCAATCGCACTCCACCAGATCGTGCGAGGGAGGTGGTGTGGCAGATCTCGCGCACCACGCCGCAGGTGATGAAAGGTGACCTCACAGGCTATGCGAACTTTGATCAGCGGCAACAAGTTGGAAAGATCAAAGCGCCTGTTTTACTTCTGCGCGGTGACGCGGATTGGTTGGTGTACCAAGAGAAGGTTGAGGAGACCGCATCTCGCATTCCCGGTAGTAAGATCGCCGTGCTCGCAGGTACTGGCCACTATCCAATGACTGAGAACCCATTGGAGTTCTGTGACACGGTACGCGCTTTCCTTCGTGAAGCGGGTCACGGCCACGCAGGCTGAAAGATCTGATTGAGGAGCCCGCTCGTCAGGCGGGCTTTTCTGCGTTTATTTAACGCGAAGGTTCAATCCCGAAAAAAACCTTTTCTATTCCCGCACAAAAACCTAAAGCGCGCCGAGCCACCGAGGCTCAGGCCGTTGCGGGAGCTATCTCGACCCTCGAATCCCTTCCATGGCCGATCGTCAGACAATCAGAATTATTTTCTTGTGATCTGTGATCACAGTGGATAGCATCTGTCTCAGAGCGAACATCTGAGCGTCAGCATTGTTCACCAACCGCTCAAACGATTACTCCTAAACATAAATACAAAATTTGGAGAACATCATGCGAAGTACAACTCCATCTGCGACCGAGCGTGGCCCCATTGCAATCGTTGGCGCAGGCCTGATTGGGAGAGCTTGGGCGATTGTTTTTGCTCGGGCGGGACATTCGGTGCGTTTACACGACATGGATCTGCAGACAATGCAGAACAGCCATGCCTACATCGAAGCGAGACTTAATGAGCTCGCAGAATTCGATCTTCTTAATGACGCCCCCCTCACCGTGCTGGCACGCATTACTTGCGTTCCCGACTTGGCTGATGCGCTACGTGACGTGGCGCTCGTACAGGAAAACGTTCGGGAAACGGTGGAGGCGAAAATCGATATCTTCAGTCGAATGGATGCGTTGGCGCCCAAGGCCGCGATTCTTGCCAGTTCAACTTCATGGTTACCGGCCTCCGAGTTCACTAAAGATCTACCAGGTCGGGGGCGCTGCGTAGTTGCACACCCTACCAACCCACCTTACTTAGTTCCTCTTGTGGAGCTTTGCCCAGCGCCGTGGACAGAATCTGAAGTGATGATTCGAGCACATGAGATCTACACCGCAGCAGGGCAGAGCCCTGTCGTTCTATCCCGAGAGATCCACGGCTTCTTGTTGAACCGAGTCCAAGCAGCAGTCCTCAACGAATGCTTCAAATTGCATGAGGAAGGCTTTGCCAGCTCGGAGGATATTGATCGGGTGCTCAAAGATGGACTCGCCCTCCGCTGGTCATTTATGGGCCCCTTCGAAACCATCGATCTCAACGCCCCTGCCGGCGTATCTGACTATGCCAAACGCTACGGTCAGCAAAATCGCGAAACGATCAATTCCGAAAATGCTTTTGACTGGTCGGAATCAGCAGTCGCCCGAGTACATGACGAGCGCCGCCAAAAACTTGAACTTGAAGGCGTTGCATTGCGATCCGCCTGGCGTGACCGCCGCCTTATGGCTCTCGCTGCGCACAAGCGTCAAGCACCAAATTCCTGACGGCATCACTTCATCCTGAACACCAAAATAATAGTAACCAGGAGGTCTCCATGGCTCGTAAAGTCATCATCACTTGCGCGGTCACCGGCGCAATTCATACACCTTCCATGTCCCGTTACCTGCCGGTAACACCAGGTCAAATTGCCTCAGCGGCGATTGGTGCCGCTGAGGCTGGCGCCTCAATTGTTCACCTACATGCTCGTAATCCAATTGATGGTAGCCCCTCTCAGGATCCGGAACTGTTTAAGCAGTTTCTGCCCGCTATCAAAGAGGCTAGCGATGTGGTGATCAACCTGACTACAGGTGGCGCACCGACAATGTCGCTTGAAGATCGACTTCGTCCAGCACATCAGTTCAAACCGGAAGTGGCCTCACTGAACATGGGCACGATGAACATGGGTCTATACCCAATGCTCAATCGGTTTAAGGAATTCAAACACGCTTGGGAGGAACCATACCTCGCCGGCAGCCATGACCGCATTTTCAAAAATACATTTACCGACATAGCCCACATCCTCGAGTCATGCAGTGAGAACGGTACCCGTTTTGAAATCGAATGCTATGACATTGGGCATCTCTACACCGCTGCACATTTCATTGATCGTGGCCTCATCAAACCCCCGTTTTTGATCCAATCGGTTTTCGGCATTTTGGGCGGTATCGGCGGGCACCCAGAGGACGTCCTGCATATGCGGCGCACAGCTGATCGTCTCTTCGGAGATGACTATCAGTGGTCGGTTCTTCCTGCAGGAAAACAGCAGATGAGCATCGGTGCTCAATCAGCCACGCTTGGAGGACATGTGCGTGTAGGTCTTGAAGACTCGCTTTGGGATGGGCCAGGCCAACTGGCAAAAAGCAACGCCGATCAAGTATCGCGCATGCGCAAAATTCTCGAAGGGCTTTCACTTGAAGTGGCGACACCTGCTGACGCCAGGGCAATCCTGAAACTCAAAGGTGGCGACAACGTCAATTTCTAAGCGCGGGCACTCACCCCCCCGTAAATTCTATCTAGAGGATAATTTGATAATTAAAGGTCGCGGCATAACCCCCGCGCCTTAGCAACTTATCCTCATGAGGAGAAAATGAACCATGTTAGCTACGACCCATACAAAAACACAAAAGGGACAGTCGCTGAACGCTTTAATGTTTCGCAAACTAATGCCGATGTTGATCTTTGCTTACGTTATAAGCTTTCTAGACAGAACTAACATTTCACTTGCCAAAACACACATGGCAGTAGACTTAGGTATTTCCGCTGCCGCCTACGGTTTTGGTGCAGGGCTCTTCTTCCTTACCTATGCACTCATGGAGGTACCCAGTAACCTGATCATGCACCGAGTAGGTGCCCGACTCTGGATCACCAGGATCATGATCACCTGGGGGTTGTTGTCTGCCGGTATGGCCTTCATTACCGATGAGACTACGTTTTACATTGCCCGCGCGCTACTGGGCGCAGCTGAAGCCGGATTGTTCCCAGGTGTAATGCTCTATTTAACCTATTGGTTTGGTCGTGAGCAAAGGGCACGAGCCAGTGGCTATTTTCTAATCGGGGTCTGTCTCGCGAACATCATCAGCGGGCCGGTTGGCGGGCTGCTTTTAGAGATGGATGGAATCTGGGGTTGGCACGGCTGGCAGTGGCTGTTCTTCTTGGAGGGGATTCCAGCTGTTCTATTCTCCGTCGTGATTTGGCGAAAGCTTCCGGACGGCCCATCTACTGCAAGTTGGCTATCAAAGGAACAAGCCACTGAAGTAGAGCAAGTTCTGAAAAAAGAACATGATGAAGAAATCGCCTCCGGCAATGTTGGTCATTCTTTTAAGGGCGTTCTTAAAATCCCTCAGATTTGGCTTGCTATCGCGGTGTACTTTCTCCACCAAGTGAGTGTGTATTCGGTAATTTTCTTCTTGCCGGGCATCATTGGCACGTATGGAGGCTTGTCATCGTTACAAATAGGATTGTTAAACTCAATCCCATGGATAGCAGCAGCACTCGGGGCCGCGTTTCTTCCAAAGTATGCAACTACTCCGAAAATTTCACGCAAAATAATGTTCGGTGGGCTGCTCCTGATGTCGGCTGGATTGACCCTCGCGGCCTTTACCACTCCACTGATAGCTCTAATAGGATTCACTCTTACGGCATCGATGTTTTTCGTTGTTCAGCCTGTGATATTCCTCTTTGCCAGTTCAAGGCTGGCGGGAGCAGGTATGGCGGCGGGTCTGGCATTGGTGAATACCTTTGGTATTACTGGTGGTTTCTTCGGGCCTTCACTTCTGGGCTTCGTTGAACAAACTACTGGGAGCACGAAGAATGGGCTCGTTATTGTAGCGGCTCTTTTAACGCTCGCGGCATTCCTGAGTTTGAAACTACGTCAGGCACAAGAAACGATTACTACAAAAACGCGGGACAACATTGTATTGCCCCAGGCAGCGCCGTGTATTACTGATAATGCGAGGACAAAATGAAGAGTACATCCCTGGCACTTAAACTACATCCCGACGATAATGTTGCAATCGCACGCGCTTCGATACCTCAAGGAACCGTGGTTGCGGAGTTCGGTAATATCGTGGTGCTTGCCGATGTGCCCGCAGCGCACAAAATCGCCATTGCACACGTAAACTCAGGTGATCCTGTTCTGCGTTATGGCCAGATCATTGGCTTTGCTACTAAACCTATTGAGCCGGGCGATTACGTGCATACGCACAATCTGGAAATGGCGACGTTCGAGCGAGACTACGCGTTCGGCGAGGATGCCAAAGTCGCGTCGCCTGCAGCCTCTCCTGTGACATTCCAAGGTTTCGTCCGCGCTGACGGGCGAGTCGCAACTCGAAACTACATTGGTGTAGTGAGCACTGTGAACTGCTCCTCCACTGTTACCAAAATGGTGGTTGAACACTTCTCGCGAAACGGTGTGTTGGATGCTTACCCAAACGTGGACGGTGTGGTGCCGATTACCCACAGCTTCGGTTGCTGCATAGAGCACAATGGCGAGGGGGTGAACCAACTGCGGCGCACGCTAGGCGGGTTCATCAAGCACGCCAACTTCGCTGGGGTGGTTGTCATCGGCCTTGGCTGTGAAGCCAATCAGATGGGCGCGCTGTTCATGGCCCAGGGCATCGAGACCGGCAAGCTTATCGCTCCCGTGGTCATCCAAGACGTTGGCGGAACCCGTAACGCAGCGGATGCCGCCATTGCCGCCGTGGAATCGATGCTGCCGGTTGCCAACGAGTGCCGACGCGAGCCGGTCTCGGCCAAGCACCTCACAGTGGCGCTCCAGTGCGGCGGTTCAGACGGGTATTCAGGCATCACGGCCAACCCAGCCCTCGGTGTGGCTGTCGATATGCTCGTAGCGCAAGGTGGAACTGCCATCCTTAGCGAAACGCCGGAGATCTACGGCGCTGAACACCTGCTGACTCGTCGCGCTGCAACCCGTGAGGTCGGCCAGGGTATCGTCGACCTTATCAAATGGTGGGAAAGCTACGCAGACCGCGAAAAAGGCAGTATTGATAACAACCCCACGCCTGGTAACAAGGCCGGCGGCCTGACGACCATTCTCGAAAAGTCTCTAGGCGCAGTTGCCAAAAGTGGCTCCTCAGCACTCATGGGCGTTTATCGTTACGCCGAGCCCATTACAGTCCGAGGCTTGGTGTTCATGGACGCGCCTGGCTATGACCCGATGGGAGCCACTGGCCAAATCGCCAGCGGCGCAAATCTCGTTGCGTTCACCACCGGACGCGGCTCGTGCTTTGGCGCCAAACCTGCTCCTTCGATCAAGCTTGCGACGAATACCAAAATGTACACTCGCATGAAGGATGATATGGACATCAACTGCGGGGATGTCATGGATGGCGACGCCACCCTTGAATCGAAGGGTAAAGAGATTTTCGACATGCTCATACGAGTGGCTTCTGGAGAAAAATCTAAAAGCGAGGCGTTGGGCGTCGGCAATGAAGAAACAGTGCCTTGGATGATCGGCGCTCAAATGTAATAAGCGAGCGAAAAAAAGAGGCGCCCTGATCAAGCGCCTCTTTTTAAAACATGTTGGTGGAATTAATCAGCTGCGACAGGCTTGTGCGCATCGGCAACGATCAGCGCCCCTGTATTCAGGATAAACTCGGCAGCACTTTTGATGTCATCTTGCAGTGATTCACAGGCGGCAACGGAGTCACCCTTCTTTAAAGCATCAACCATCGCTGCGTGATGACTGGCTTGCACTCGCTGAACCACACGCTCAGTGCCAGATCGTAGGTCATAGTTGATGATAGGCCCTATTCTCAGCCACAGGGACTCAACTATCTGGAGCAGGATGGGCATGTCCGCCTGATTATAAATTGCGAAATGCAATTCTTTGTTCAGCGTAATCAGCCGTGACTCATCGGGAGCGCCTTTTGCAAACTCTGCGCAAAATGCCTCGTGTATCTTTTCAATCTCAGCCAGCGCCTGCGAATCAACAAGTTCCGCAGCACGAGCTGCAGCTTGCCCCTCCAGATTCAACCGGATACTGGTGATTTCCCGGAATTGGCTGACTGTCAGTACAGGAACGCGAATATATCGATTTGCCGCCATCTCCAGCGCTTGCTCAGCGACTAACCTGTGAACCGCTTCTCGCACTGGCATGACGCTAACACCAAGAGCGTCCGCTATAGATCTGAGCGAGAGCTTTTCCCCAGGCATAACGCGTCCGCTTATCAGCAGATCACGCAGCTGGGCATAAACGTCCGCACTGAGAGTCTGGCGGATCATGGGGGTTACGAGTGTGGATAGGTTCATGGCGAGAATTATAGGCAGGTTCGATCAGCCGGGATAGGAAAATGAGACATCTGTGATCACGGATGTGCCGGTATTGAAAGTGACGGAATTGGGGAGAAATGAGTTCTCTAGCACACGCACAACAAGCGTCTCGCTACCAAGGTCGGTGGCGAGACGTGTAGGTCTGACTAATCAAAGATACTCGACATTGCCATCGATGCTGATCGCTTGTCCTGTCACATTGTTAGCAGCAGGAGAGCATAGAAATAAAGCCATTGCTGCCACGTCTTCGGGTGGAGTCATCCGGCGCAATGAGATTTTCTTCAATGTTTGTTGGCGCATCTCCGGCTCTGAAATGCCTAACTGTTTGGCGCGATCACTGATGACGCGATCCTGGCGCGGGCCCTCGACGATGCCTGGCAGCAGTGCGTTGACTCGAATGTCTTTTTCGCCCAACTCGGCTGCCAATGACTTCATAAGACCAACGATGGCCCACTTGGTCGCGGCGTATGGAGTCCGCCAGGCATAGCCTAAGCGCCCCGCGACCGATGAAATATGAATGATGTGTGCGTGTTCTGACTTCGATAGGAGGGGGACAGCGTGATGAGCGAAGCGATACTGCGCATTGAGATTGATGTCTATTGTCTGTTCCCATTCTGCATCGCTAATTTTGTCGATTCCGCCGGTCGGCCCTGCTATGCCTGCATTGTTGATAAGTACATCGAGCCCACCGATCCACTCCTGTTGTATCTCGAAGACTCGCTTAATTTGAGCAGAGTCGGAGACGTCGGCCAATGTTGCCAAAGCCTCGGGATAGCGCTCACGAAATTGTTCGATCGCCTGCTCACTCACATCACATACATGGACTCTTGCCCCAATTTCGAGATATGCAGCCGCGACCGATTCTCCAATGCCTGCTGCCCCACCGGAAATCAAAACTCTCAATCCGGTATAGGGTGTCAGCCGCTTCATCACGTTCATAGCTAATGCGTCCTGTCTTATTTTTGTTCATGAGTTCTTTCGTGGCTACGGCGTGCGTAGACAAGAAAACCTCATTAAGTGATATGTGATCACAGTTTGTTTGTCAAGACAGGCTTGCCGCAGATTTGCAGGTGATTACCGGGAGGGCGCAGACTCCTACTCCGGCTCAGCATTGCTACCTGCGGCCCGATTAATCTGCGAGAGGCAGCTGACAGCGACTGCGCTTCCCGCAGCACTTCATCGTTTTCGGATCTGGGCCATGGTCGGGTAATCCGTATAACCTCGCTCCTCACCCTGATAGAAGGTGGTCGGGTCTGCGTCATTCAATGCGACACCCTGTTCGAATCGCTCTACCAGATCCGGGTTGGCTAGGAACGCAGTGCCAAAGGACACCAGATCAGCATTTCCTTCTCTGAGGGACGTTTCTGCGCGTTCCGCGTCATAGCCCCCATTGGCGATGTAGGTGCCTCCGAAACGACGCTTCAGTTCTCTGAAGTCGAATGAACCCGCACCGACTTCTACTACGTGAATGTAGGCTAACCCGTAGCGACTGAGCATTTTCGCTGCATAGTTGAATGTCTCTTGGGGATCGCTGTCGCTCATGGAGAAGTAATTAAAAATCGGCGACAGGCGAACGCCCACGCGGCTAGCCCCGAATACTTCGATGACCGACTCCACAACCTCCTTAAGAAACCGAGCGCGATTTTCTGCAGAGCCGCCGTATGAATCGGTTCGGGTGTTGGTGCCATCGCGCAGGAACTGATCGATCAAGTAACCGTTCGCACCATGTATTTCCACACCGTCAAAACCTGCACGCTTCGCGTTTTCAGCACCTTGGCGAAAATCCGCGATCACGCCAGGAATTTCATTCAGACTCAGAGCCCGTGGTGACTCGTAAGGCTTCAATCCTTCAGGCGTGTAGATCTCGCCATCAGCCTTGATCGCTGAGGGGGCTACCGGCAGCTGATTATCGATCTGTACTAGGGAGTGTGACAGGCGCCCAACGTGCCAGAGCTGGAGAAATATCCGTCCGCCTTCTGCATGCACGGCGTCGGTCACGTGTTTCCAGCCGGCGATTTGCTCGTTGGTGAAAATGCCCGGTGTTCTCATATAGCCTTTGCCTTGAGCCGAGACCTGAGAACCCTCAGTAATGATGAGGCCGGCGCTTGCACGTTGACGGTAATACTCGACCACTGTGGAAGTTGGAACATCGCCTTGGCCAGCTCGGCTTCGCGTCAGCGGCGCCATCACCATGTGATTTTTCAGGGGGAGGTTGGCGATTCGGGTGGGGGACAAAAGAAGGTTGAGATTGCTCGCTGTCATGACGTGCCTCAGTATGATTGGGGTGTTGGATAGTTATCGTCCAGATGATTTTCACGCCGGGTTGAGCGGCGCTAGTTGAGCCGTCCTTGCTGCCGCAGCCGTGTACCAATCCGCTGTATTTCCGTTTCGCCCTGCGCCAGAGCTGCCTTGCTCGTGTGAACCGAGTAGTTACCTGTTACTAGGTCGTACGGATGCTTTACCGCCGAGCCCATCACGAAAGAGCAATCGCCTTTCGCGATGAAGTTGATGTGGTGCTCTGACTCTTCGAACACAGCTAATTCGCCGACATTGACCAACCCTCCTGCGTCCAGACTTCCAGAACTCACAGCGAGCCAAGCAATGTTGTGGCCGGATGGAGGGGTGTAATGCCAGTGCTCACCGTCTTTTAAACTCACGGCGAGATAGTTCATTTCACTCGGCACTTCAATCAGGCTTTGGGCTGCCCCGTAACGTCCCAATAGCAAACGCGCGGGGCCCACTTGAGGAACTTGCGACGGCGCAAGGTAGACACTCATCGCGGGTGCGTTTTCAAGAGATGGTGGCAATGCCACCCAGAGCTGGAATCCCTGTATTGCGGACTCGCTTGCTAGCGTAGCGTCGTGCCACACCCCATTGCCGGCCTGCATCCACTCAACACCACCCGCGAGCAGTAAACCGGTCGCCCCAGTGGTGTCCTCATAAGAGACATCCCCTTTTGTCATGAAGGTAACCGTTGCGATTCCTGAGTGCGGATGCATGCCGAAACTCGACTTACTACCACTGGCGTTCAGGCTGAAAATGTCCAGGAAAATAAACGGTTTCAACAGCTCTCCTAGATCACCTGGACTCATAAGCCTCGTTATGGGGCCATGTGTGGTTCCTTCAGTACGATGGACAATGGCGCGTGGTCGAACTACTACGGTGGCGGTCATATGCTTTCTCTTTGTTCTTCCTTGCCGACAGACGATGTCGTCGAGCGGAGTTCCGGCTGGCTGGACTGGATGTGGATTAACTCGTGATGCCGAAAAGCCTTGACGGTCAGCCCGTAGGAGAATCCGGCAACTGAAGATCAGCTGCAGCAATGACTGAAGGATATGCGTCTATTGATTGCTTTATTAGATGGCATAATTGGATTGAAATGATCCATTTTTGGAGTGGGTGGCAGCAAGATGATCGATCTGAATGACGTCGCATTGTTTGTAAAAGTGGTGCGCAGCGGTAGTTTCGCTGAGGCAGCACGGCAGCTTGGAATGCCCTCAAACACCTTAAGCCGGCGGGTTCAAAAGCTTGAGGCTCAACTCGGTACGAGGCTGCTGCAGCGCTCCACGCGCAAGCTCACACTCACCCAGTCTGGCGAGGCTTTTCATGAGCGATGCTGTGGAGCCGTGGATGGACTGATTGACGCTGGTGAGCAGCTGATGACAGGAAACCAAGAGCCGAGTGGCACCGTGCGCATTGCGGCAATGGCTGATTTTTTCGACTTCTTTCCAATGGAGTGGGTAGCCGATTTTCTCAAGGCGCATCCACGGGTACACGTCGACTTTGTGCTGAGTGATGCACGCGCCGATTTGATCGCTGATCGTATCGACATTGCGTTTCGAGGTGGGGCGTTGCAGGACTCAGGATACGTCGGTCGCCAGCTCCTTGGAGCTGGTAACGAAGGTTTGGTGGCCAGCCCGAATTACCTTAAAAGAAGAGGCGTTCCTACTGAGCTTGGAGATCTGGTCAAACACGATTGCGTGAGCTTTGGCCATCCTAGCGGCTTCACCACCTGGGTTCTTCATGGGCCAAACGATGCGGCGGAAGAGGTGCGGGTCACTAGCCGTTTCAATGGAAACACCGCCCAAGCTTTGCGCAAGGCGACGTTGGCTGGGCTAGGAATTGCCTTGCTGCCGCCCGCCATGACTAAGTCTGATCTTCAGACGGGGCGCCTTGTGTCTGTGCTGCCGCAGTACCATAGAACCGGATACGGCCTGCATGTGCTTTACCCCAGCCGGCAACATTTGCCCTTAGCTGTGTCTGCATTCATTGGGTTGGTGATGGAGAAACTGGAGGGACAAGAATTTCCTGCAACGGCTCTCTCCTGATCCATGCAGCCGTAAAGAGCATGGGATATGCCTAAGAATGACGCAGGCGCATGATGGCATCTGTGATGCCTTGAGCATTCTTGTCCAGCGTCTCCATCGCCCCGATTGCGTTAGCGGCTACATTCTCCGCTCCGTTATCAAGGAGCCACTTAGTCACCTCTTCAATGGCTGCGCAGATTGCATGCTGGTTGTGCAGTAGCAGTGTGAGAGCGTCTGCGGTGGCTATGTTCGCTTCAGAGCTATTTGGCATCGGTATCTTCCTTGATGATCTCGTGCGTAGATCGTAGCTGATCTCTCGCCTGTCCCGAACTCTTCCTGATCTACCCGCAAGGCGGATGGCCTAGACGGCGAGGGTGGTTGAATGTTTGCTCAGGTCAACGAGATTGCAGGTCGACCGATTCAATAGCCGACGATGTCATAACCTTCAACAATGCGTCTCCCGACTTCATATTGACCTTGGCCTGACTGGGCTTAAATTTCGTGTAGCTGGCACCAGGTTGTGCCTCTAGAAAATGCGCTCCGAGCGTCAGACCAAAGTAGGCGATCTCTCCAGGATAAAAGTCCGCTGCAGGCTTTCCGTCTAACAAAAATCTAACGCCACAACCTGCTTCAAGTCGTGACCCGAGCATTACGGCAAGCTGGGCATCAGATTTTTTTGAGTAATTATAAATTCGGGATGCGGGAACCCGATCAGCGCTCTCGTGCGATATTTTCATGGAGGTGCAGCCACATAGTGAGACAACTGCCACAAGGAAAATGAATTTCTTCATTCTGTTCCCTCATGTGATTTGAGCTGTCATGCCTTACGACAAACCCAAGGCTAGGATCTTGAGTTTTTTTTCAGTAGCTAGGTCAAAATACTCATCCAGAGCTTCTCCCTGATCTGCGGTTATCCCTCCCGCGCAAATCAGTCCCTGCACAAACCCATTAGCTCGTGCGCCACTTTTGACGACCAGAATCATCGATCCCGCGAACTCAATATCAGAGATGATTTTCTTAACCTGCCGTCGGACGACCTCAGGTAAATCATTGGTAGCGTCGTTCATAGTCGGCTCCGCTTGCTTTGCTACCGCACCCCTTCGGCGGTTGTAGTTTTTGAATATCATTCGTAATACATGACCGAGGTCACAGAGTGGAGGTTCAAAGACATTAACCTTTCTCCCGATGCATCCAGGCCATCAAAGTCATCGTTCGGGAAGCCAGCATAACTATCACCACCATGAGCACCGATCAGCTCATCAACAATCCGCTGCTGCACTGTGCGCAACAGTCATTAGCGTTGCCCCCCCCCCGATTCTGAAAGCGAGGTAGCCCCATATAAAGGGGGGCTTTGTAGGAGGAACCGTAAATGCGGACGATTGGTGTCATTGGAAGCGGAATGATCAGCAGCCAGCTAGCACGATTGGCGTTTGCTGCTGGATACAACGTGATAATGAGCAATTCACGGTTGTCCGACACACTTAGCGAACTCGTAGCTGAGCTGGGTGAAAGTCATGGATGACGAGTAGACGCTTCCTGACAGTCCCTACAGCTCATCATCATTGAACTAATCATCAGGCGCACGCCCCTAAAGTCGTGCTGGTAGCCACTCGACCAGGGCTGTATGGAACTCCCCACTCACACGCGAAGGTCTGATGAATCATGAAGAGCGAACAGGTAGAAGGTGTAGCAGAAAAGCTGGCCGGCAAGGCGCAAAGCGCGGTCGGAAAACTGATTGGTGATTCGAAGATGGAGGCTGAAGGTGCGGGACATCAAGCAGCTGGTCAGCTGACTAAAACCTACGGCGATACACTGGATAGTGTATCCACGTTCGTTAAAGAAAAACCCGTAGCCGCACTCGCGATTGGTGCTGCAGCGTTGATCCTGATAAATCGCATTTTTCGTCGTTGAACGTGTAGGAGGTGTCTCCTGCTAGGTGACACCTCTTGCTAACGTCATTCCCCCTCGCACTCCCGCTACAGTTTTCTACCAGAAGGGTGTGGGGACGATAGGCTTACAGCCGCTTTAGCCTCCTGCAACCGTTGTTCGGCGTACATAGCCGAATCGTCATCTGGCAGCGGATAGCCTGCTGCTGATAGAGCTGCGGCGCGCTCTTCAATGAGCAGACGCTGGGGATCGTGAGCGACTTAATAGGCTCTGCCCGACACGTGCCAAGTGGGATCCAGTCGTGGCTCCTCTGGGGCTGACCGGCTTACTCTCCAACCGGCTTCGTCGGGATCTTTCGATAGCAGGTAACCACCACAATTGGGCACGTGGTTAGCGATCTCATAATCACGCCAGTCCAACATAGCTGCGCCATCAATGCCGAGCGGCTTGCGATCAATAAGCCAGGCTACAGCATTGATAACCTGACCATGCGAAAACGCTACGATGTCTTGGGCGGGATGTTCAGCAAGACGCTCCAAGAAAGACTGAGCTCTAGCTATGAAATCCAGAAATGACTCAGCGCCTTCACCATCCGTGAAACCAGGATCTGCTTTGGCCCAATACGCCTCCACCCATTCGCGCCGATCAGCGACGGTTGTGCCAGTGCACCGTGCGGGTTCAAGGTAGGTGAATTCTTGGATGGGCCAAGTTTCAAAAGGCATATGAGGAAACACCGCTGCTGTCGCCATAGCGGTTGAATGCGCTCGGGTGAAAGGCGAGGCAACGATCAGAGCCAAATGATGGTTGACCGACAGAGCCACCAAGTGTGCTTGCTCGAATCCTTTCGGAGTCAGAGGAATGGTCGAGTGATCTAAAGTGGCTTGGCCCGCGTTCGCAGCGCTCTCTCCATGTCGTATAAGTCTCACATGCTTCATTTACGAAATACTCGCACAGATTCAGCCATCATTTCTCTTCGATCCCAAGGTTCCTTCCTCAATGGCCATCTATCAAGTGACCAACCCGTATTGTCCATCCCGCGACTGCACCTTCCAACAGAAATATGGACAGACAGGATGACTACACTCCATTGCGCAGTGCTGAGGTATCCCTGGTGTTTCTTCCGTCGATGGAAATAACCAGAGCAAGCGGAGCGCGCAGGCCAGTAAGGCCGGAGACGCGAGGATGGAAGCCCAGAGGGCCATGACTTGGCGTCAGCCGTGGCATGGTTTACGACAGCCGACCCGAGACACCGATCATTGGTAGAGGTAGCTACCGCTTAACAGCGCAGATCATCAGTGAACGGTTCGTTCTGTCTGCTGCGCCTGTGATGGCCAATCGCATCTTCGGGCCCAAGGCCCGGCTCGTTACTAGCCCAGCATTTCCTTGACGATCGAGGCCACGTTCCTCGCATCGTCGATACCTCGATGATAAGTGCCCTGCCAAACTAAGCCTAACGACTCAACTGTTAGCTTCAGACTTTTCGGCTGATCATCGTATAGTCCTTTATGCCATTTCCTGACGTTGAAGTGCTGCAGACCGGAGAGCAGGGAAGGGCACGCAGCTAATCCAGGATCGCGCACCAGCTGCCTTGCATCGTAGTCACCCCAAGACGCCCAAGCAGCATCTGGATACCGGGCAATGAATGCTCCCAGCTCCTGGCCAACTTCCACATAGGTGCTTGCGTTGTCCACGTCTGCTTGTTGGATGGATGTCAGCTCTCGGCAGAAGTCAGTGAGGACAGGATTGATCTGCGGTCGGACGAAACGCTGAAACTCGTCGACGACTTCAAGCGTTTCCAGATCGATCACCACTAGGCCAATTTCAATCGTCTCCATCTGATCAGGGAGGACTGCGAGTGTCCTTGATGATTCCGACTCACCAACCTCATCGCAGGTTGCCTCAAGGTCTGCGCTATAGAGGTAGCGGTATGGCGCGATGAGGTTCTGGATCGATTGGAGATGAAGGAGTTTTGCTTCGATGCTCATGGCATAGCAGACCTTGCTTGGAACTCGTCGAGATTAACCGCACCATCTATGTCGATTGAATCACTCACTGTCCACAACGAATCGCTGAAAGCGCGGAACACGACATTCCCACAACCATTAGGGACGTGATAATCGATCTCGCACCTGCGCCAATCGATCATAGCTTGGGCATCAACCTGGATCCACGAACTGATATTGCTTGCTGCCATTTTTAAAAGAATTGGTTTCGATAACTCTGAATCTGCCTTGCATGGCTGCTTTCCCTGAAGGTCACCAACCAGGAAATGGATGCTTACCGGTTCTGAGGCTTCTTCAACGACATCCTAGCTCAAGGTGACGCTGACTACTTCCGCGTGTTCGGTCTGGGGCGTCTGGTACTTTCTGCGACCAAGAAGCGCTACAGGCTTGAGATCGAAGACCTCAGCCGCCTGACAATTTTTGCGGTCAAAAAGACGTCGTCCACATGATTTTTGATGGATGAGGGATCGCTCGTATTCGGTCGGCAAGTAATGCTTTCGTCTCAGACGGGTACCATCAGGTCGATGGGTTATGGCATACAGGCAATCGGCGCTGACCATTGTGCGCCGCCACTCATGTATAGGCCAGGGATGACATGGAAGATATCGAACGTCAGATAGCCCAGAGGTACTTCAAGCCAGTCGAGGGCTTTCTGCAGATCTATACCGAAGATCCAGATGGTGAAATGTACGGCTTGCTTCTGCGCCAAGGTGAGGAAATGTGCGCTTTACTGCCTGGCGATAAAGTGACTCTGTACTTCGTGGATGGGGTGAGGTGCCAAGCTTGTGCGGATTCAGAGCTCAAGGTAGTGATGGTATGGAAGGGTATGCTTGATTTGATTTTCAAGCTGGCTTCCTTGGTGACCATACATGCCCAGCCCATGCCGTCAGGATACCAAGCAACTTCTCTGCCTTGGCGTAACGACGTCAAGGTCTGGCTTAGGGGCGGCATCTTCGACTGGGAAAGCCCGGATTACTGGTGGTTGCACGATCCAGTGTACCGGGCAACCTTCAATTCATTTACGCACGCAATCTTCAGCTTCATTCTTTTGCATGAAATCGGTCATTTTCATAACCTCCACGCGGTTCGCCGAGCGGAGCGTGGAGCACAACAGGAGGGTGAGTCGGCAGAAGATCGGGTACGGTTGGAGCAGCATGCGAGAGAGGTCATCGCTGATACCTACGCGTTTCAATTCCTTATGGATGAGCTCAAGCAGAAGTTCTTTGGCGACGAGGACTACCATCCCCAGAAACATATTGAGATTACCGAAGCGTGTTTCACTTTCGCGCTAATTTCTGTATCGGCAACATTCTGGGGCTTCAGCGTAGTTATCCCCATGTATGAGTCGCATCAGGCGAACCTCTATCCTGGGCATGCCTTCCGCCTTCGCACGATTCAGAGCGCAGCGCTGGAACATGGGATAAATGGACTCGAACCAAGCAAAGCTCACTCCCTAGTTTCAAAGGCGATGAAGCAAAGCTTCGGAATTCTGTCAGCTATGTCGGGCGGTGATTTCGTAACGTGGGATCAAGCCCTTCAAGACCCGAGCCATGGCGCTCATTACGAAAAAGTGTGCGAGGAGGTCAATAATTGGTCGAACCCGTTTTATGGCAGCAAAGATTGACCTGCTGTCCTCGCCTGTGAACGCTTGAGCCGAAGGGCTTGCAGGCACTTCTGATGCCTTGAGCACCTTTGGATACAACTTCGTTAGCACCTGGAAGTGTTGGCAAGGAGGGGGCTATGCCCGCTTAAAAACACACGGACTCCATTGGGATTATTGCTGGCATTCCGAGATTGCGGGATTGACTCGTGGACTGACTGGCGTAAATGGCGGCCTATACCGAGCCACGGTCGGTATCGCTTCTGCTCGATCTTTTACACCGATCACCACAGAATGTTGCACCGTCACCTGTGCTCGGTTCCGCCTGAGCACAAAAGCCTTCTGCCAGAGTGAAGTGGAAACCCTATGCAATTCGACGACCAACTCAATACCGTGGATGTGCTCGATCCTGCCCAGCTCAAGCGCATCGAGTCTCTGCACAGAGGCTTCCTGTATCAGCACCTGTATGGGGTGGGCTGCTTGTTTTTGGCGCAGGCTGCGGGTGTCAAAGAGGTGCTGGTCGAGTTGGATGAAGATATCGAACTCAGCACTGATGCCGGGAGAGTCTATATCCAGGTCAAAACACGTTCTCAGCCGCTGATGCCTGGCGACGTTGCAGGCGCATTGGAGCGCTTCGAGCAGATTCGGCAGTCGCATGGGCCTGAGGGTCGTTCTGGGAGTCCAGAGTTCGTGATCGTTGCGAACCAGCCTCTCGGCAGAACGCTTCAAGCGGAGGTAGACGAGGAAAAGACGCCCTCGGATCTGACCTATCTCTATCCCGGATCGAAGGCCCCGCCCCCCGAATACCTTCCGCCCGCGTGGGTGACATTAGAGGAGGCGGCCCAGTGGTGCGTAGACCTGGCTGAAAACCTGCAGTTCTCGCTTCTCTCACCTTCCGCGCTGACTTGGAAAATGGCGGGGTTGGTGATGCTGGCGTCCGCTGGAGGCAACGGAAATGCCAAGCACGGATTCCGCACTTCGGACTTGCCGGGCTTGTTCGAGCAATTGATCGTGCAGCTTCAAGATTTTCCTACGCCGCCTGCCTCCTACAGGCCTCAGCAGAACGAACCTGCACTGGTATCGGCGGAGCGGGTACGGATCATTTGCGGTTTGTCCGGTGCCGGGAAAACGACTTGGGCAGCCTACGCGGCTCTGCATAGCCCTGAACCATGTGCCTACTACGACGTTGGTGACCTCCCTGGGCCCGCGATTGCGAGCTCAATCGTGCGCGAGCTTGCCTCCAAGTACTCCCAAAAAGACCCCGAAGGTATTCGGAAGATTCTCTTGCCTGGTGCTAGCGGTTACGAAGCCATTCGGGCATTCGATCGATTTTTGGAACAGGCTCAGGCGCCCTTGGTTGTTGTTATCGACAACGCGCACCGCGTTCCAGTCGCCCACCTGCGAGATCTGCTGAGCGCGACCCGCCACATCCGTTTTACACTTCTGTGCCAGCCTCATGAAAACGTCCGGGAACTTGAAGCGGTCATGACGTTGCGGCGGGAGACGCTTCTCGGGTGGGATCTGGATACTGTGGCACGGGTGGCCAGTGACGCCGGCGCGTTCGGCAGTGCACGGGCATTTGAGCAACTCCGAACATACTCCGGCGGGTTACCGCTGTTCGTTGACAGCGCCGTTACGGTTGCCCTGTCAGAGTACGGCGGAGACATCGAGGCGCTCTGTGTCGATCTCGGCCAGCAATCGAACGTAGTGGAAACGGCCCAGGAGGTCATCCTGGCTCGCGTTTACGATGGTTTCGAGCAGATTACCCAGAACGCGTTAGCCATTGTCAGCCTTGCTGATACCGGGCTCACGCATGAGGAAGTCGTCCGTTTGCTATCGGCTACGCTCAAGCTATCCCAAGGCGGCGCAGCTGCGGCCATCAAAAAAATCCAGTCCACAGGAACAGTTGAGGTGTTTGGCGCCAAGACACTCAAAGTCCATGACGCTGTCCGTACTCTGGGCTTACGTCACCTGGAGCTCATGGGCGAGCCCGTGATCACTGAGGCATTGGTAGCGCTGAAGGAGCTGCTGATCCGAAGCCTGGAAAAGAGTCGTGATGTTTCGCGGTTTTCGCTGCTCACGCGTGTTTTCATCAGGCTCCACGATGTGATGACCCTGATCGGCCTCGCAGGCGAGGAACTGTTTTACGAGATGGGCATATCGGTCGACATCACCTCCAGCTTGAAGCGGGCACTTGATGCGGACGAACTCAACCCACACGAGGCGTTCTGGGCGCTTGATGCCCTAGTGTTTTCCTACATGCGAGAAGGGCGCTTTGACGAGGCGGCTGAACCTGTCTCGATGATGCAGCAGCTTCTTGATACTCACGGATTCGAGGCCCGCGAGCAGATCGCATGGGCAATGCGAAAAGTACTGCTAGCGTCCGACCAGGGCCGTGCGGACGAGGTTGAACAGGCAGTAGCGTACGCCACCCCGAAAATCCCTGATCCCGACTACCGCCGAGTATTCGATTACAACCACGCGGTCGCACTGTGGAAGTTGAAGCGCCACAAAGCCGCTGAAGCGATGTGCGAGAAAGTGGTCAGTGAATACTTTGAGATCTTGGGACTTACGCATAAAACTGTGATGGGCAAAAATTCGGATGTCCTGTGGGAGGTCATCAAGCGACCACCAAATGTCCATGAACACATCAAGCACCTTGCGGACGCCTTGGAGGTGTACGCCAAAGCTCGCGAAGGCCAGGGATTGAAAGCGTTCCTGCAACGTATCCATGCCATGAAATTTTATGGAATGGTGGAGGGGTACGAGTCGATTGTGCGGGTCGGACAAGACTTGGCTGATGAATTTGTGGGGGTTAAAGACTTCGTGGGTGCAAAGGAGGTCATGGAACAGCATGTCCTGCCGGTCGTTACTGGGGCAGGTCTTATCGGAAGGCTGGTTCAAGTCAGAAGTCAGTATGCGGTGATACTGGCTCGGAGTGGTGATCACCAAGGTGCAATCTCTGAAATCAGGCGGCTAGACCCCTACCTGGAAGGCGTGGAAGATTGGCAGAAGCACGAGCTGCATGGCCAAACTCTACTGATTGGCAGCATCATCAGTGAAAGCAGACGTGTGGCGTTCCGTTCCCAGATGGGAGCAGTCGGTCGCAACGAGCCGTGCCCGTGTCGGTCAGGGCGGAAGTTCAAAAAGTGCCACGGGACATAAGCCCGTCGAGGACTGATGTGCCCGATAGCGACTCGGGCACGCATTCCTTGCCAAAGTTGGTCAGTTCAAGCTCGCTGACCAGTCGATCCGCAGGTTCTGACTAGGTCGTCGATCGAGTGACCGACGCCCTCTAAATCCGGAACTCGTAAATTTAGGCTTGTTCGCCTGGTCATCAAAGTCGGTAGAGGGCCATGCCCTTTTCCGACCTCCAAGTCTTCGCTAACTGCCAAAGCGGCCCGCATCGTTGGAGCCGTGTTTGTCGTCTTTTACAAAATCGGCGTCGCGTCCTTCCCAAGCATTAGGCTCGTAGGTCAGCCACAGCCCGAGCACGTCCTGGTTTCTTTCAAAAAACCGTTTGAAGGGCCGTATTTAAATCGTCGCGCAAGATGACCGGGTGGATGTGACTGCCCTTTATCACTCGTCTCTGTTCCTTTACACCCCACGCGCGCAGATGGCCAGTCAAAGGACTGTGCTTGCACCGTGCAGATCCTCGAAAACCACCTACGCTAATGCGGGCCTCTCGCCATCATTTAATCCTTTTTGGCACAGAAGCCCCGAGGGTGCACCCGATTGGTTACAGGTCTGTTAACCCTTTCCCACCAGCCAAGCTGCGGCATGTGCACCGCTGCTTCTCATGGACACGAGAGAGATGATCGAGTCTATCAGCCTCAAAAAGATTGCAACTTATAGCCCTGACACCCCGGAAAACCTAACCGAACTCAAAGCGGTTAACGTCATCTACGGAGCAAACGGCGCGGGTAAAACAACCCTCAGTCGTCTGATTGCTGATCCTGGGATATCAGCGGATTGTACGGTGCGCTGGAAGAACAATATTCCCGTCCCTGCCTTGGTCTATAACAGCGACTTTATTGCCGATAATTATAGTGACTCCAAGAACCTCAAGGGTGTTTTTACTCTTGGCAAGACGGAGCAGAGCCAGAAAGATCGACTGGAACAACTCAAGGATGACTGTAAGCGTTTCGAGCAGCAGCGAGACAGAACATTAGTCCAGCTCAACGGTGAAGATGGAACAAGCGGAAAGCACGCGGAACGTCGGGAGCTGGATGCGAGACTAATTTCCCGCTGCTGGGATCAGAAGATCAAGCATGATGAAGTCTTTCAGGGCGCGTTTAAAGGAGTTCGCAGTAGCCGGGATAGCTTTAAAGCAAGAGTGCTCCAGGAAAACTTGAACAATAAAGCATCCTTGCTAAAGCTGGAAAAGCTCACTGATAAGGCACTGGTGCTCTATGGCGATGCGCCAAGTGCCCTTGTTGCTGTGCCCAGCATAGACCCGACATCCCTTATCGCCCTTCAGTCCGACAGGATTCTTGCAAAGAAGATAATTGGTAAAGGTGATGTTGATGTGGCTGCCCTCATTGAGCGTCTAGGCAATAGTGACTGGGTTCGTCAAGGTATAAAGTTTCTGGAGCACAGTGATGACCATTGTCCTTTCTGTCAGCAGGCTGTCTCGCACGACTTCGAAGCACATTTAAGTCAATATTTCGATGAGACGTTTGAAACGGATGTGAAGGCGCTGAAGGAATTCAGTGACCTCTACTTTTTGAGAGCAAATGACCTCGTAGCGCGCGCACAAACTTTACTGGACAATGATTACCAGCATCTAGAAAAGGAGGTCTTGGGTCTAGAGGTTAAGGCGCTTGAAGCCCTGATAAAGGTTAATGTTGAGCGAATTGTCAATAAGATGGCTTCGCCAAGTCTGGCGGTTGAGTTGGAGTCGCTCAGTGACCTGGGCGAGAAGCTCACTAAGCTTATTGCAGATGCAAACAAAAAAATAAGTGAGCATAATCGGCTTGTCACCGGCTTCAGTACCGAACAATCCAATCTGACATCGGAAGTATGGAAGTACCTGCTTGAGACTGAACTGAAGCAGACGCTTTCAGAGTATACGGCTGATACTGGTCGTCTTGATAAAGCTATTGAAGGGTTGACTAGAACTTTAGACAAGGCCAAGGGCGATATTTTGCAAGCAAATGCTGATATCGCCACGATCGAAGCTTTGCTCACCAGTGTTCAGCCTACCGTAAAAGCCATTAATGAGTTGCTCAGAGATTTCGGGTTCCGAGGATTCTCGCTGGCGGTTGCCCCTGGAGAAAATTCTTATAAGCTCCTCAGGTCAGATGGAACGGATGCGCGAAAGACATTGAGTGAAGGTGAAAAGACTTTCGTCACATTCTTGTATTTCTACCACCTGCTAAAGGGCAGCACTACGACATCTGGGGTTACCACTGAGCGAATCGTGGTTATCGATGACCCTGTTTCCAGCCTGGACAGTGACGTTCTCTTCATTGTTAGCAGCTTGATCAAACAGATTTTCACTGAGGTGCGTCAGGCTAACAATGTTATTCGGCAGATTTTCGTGCTGACCCATAACGTTCATTTCCATAAGGAAATCACCTTTAGTCCGCTCCGTCGTGGTACCAAGGCGTGGGGTGACGAGACCTTCTGGGTTGTCCGCAAGCCGGATCATCACACGAAAGTCGAGGGTCACGCGCACAACCCCGTCAAAACGTCATATCAGCTCTTGTGGGGAGAGTTGCGTAAGAATCCACTGCCGACATTGACGCTGCAAAATACCATGCGCAGGATTTTGGAGAACTACTTCAAGATCTTAGGTGGCATCGACACCGATAAGCTCTTGGAAAAGTTCGACGGTCACGAGAAGGTACAGTGCCAGTCTCTGATCAGCTGGGTCAACGACGGATCGCACTATTCTCCAGATGATTTGTTCGTGGCCATTGGCGACAAGATGGCGACCAGCTACATGAAAATCTTCTTCAAGATTTTCAAAGCGGCCAATCACTTGGCGCATTACGAGATGATGATGGGTGAGGACTACAAGGATCTCACGGCTGACGATGTCGTGGCTGAAGAAGGTAGCGACGCTGATGGCGATTCTGACGCCGGGTCTCAAACAGAGGTGGCGAGAGGAGAAACGCTTTTGGCTGCAGCCCACATTCCGATAGCCGAGGAGCCAATTAAGGTAGATTCATTACCTGGTACGGCACCTCTGGAAGCAGACCTGCCAAAGCGAGCACAACGTCAAGCGATTGAGCCAGGACTTCTTCTCCCTGACACACCTAACGCCCCGAACACTGTTGGCGAACCAGGCACGCCTCGCATACCTGAACCACCCGAAGCACCTGGCGATGACCAAGACCCAGATTCGATACCGTTCTGACCTCATCAGCCCAGCGCACCGCCTCGTGTGCTGGGTACTCAGGCCGACGGCAAATGGATCAGCGTCTGCCCAATCGTCCATGCTCTTACCCGATCACATCATGGCGTGTTCTTGAACGTGTTGTATAAATGGAGCGACGGTAGATCGGTATTGAACGCACCGAGCTCCCGCAGTAAGACCTCCGCATCCATTAGGGTCAGTTCGATACCTTGCTTAGCAATGTTCGGTGAGTCGAGGCGATTTTTGGCTGGTTTGGAAAATTTAGAAGTTGTCACAAGATAAGCACTATTGACACCGAGGGCGACTTGCACGCCTAGGAGCCTATCCACGATGCCGATTCCAACCGTGCCTTTATAGCGCTTGCATTCAACAATTGCTTGCTTGCCTGTGGAGTTTTCAAAAAGATAAATATCGACGCCTCCATCCGCAGATTTCTTAGTGAGCCTAGTTTGCCAACCTAAACTTCTAAAAATCTCTGCAACGAGTTCCTCGAACCGCCGAGGCGTAATGGAATATATATCTGTGAACTTACGCTTTAGATGAGAGGCCAGTTCTTCTAGAGCAATATTTTGATCAGAGATTTCAAAGCTTTTAAGCTCTCTAAAGGTGGCCCATCTGCCACTTCTCAGCGCCATCTCGGCGTTATAATGGGATACCCACCGACGTCTAGCCCAGCCACACAGGCTGCAGGAAGCCTCTCGGTAGTACTCTATATGCCTATTGTTTTCTTGATCTGGTGGACAGGTATCTGAGTCTGCCTTGGTGAGTGGATTTGAGCAGTATACACAAACTAGACTCTGCTCCCAGATGGCACGATTTTGATACCATTCCTGTGCCCACTCCCGCCAAACGAATAATTGTGGGGAACCATCCTGCTCATAGTGAGGCGGGAGGATAATCTCTAACGGTTGTGGGCCGGCGGGATTGATAAGTTCCAGCTCATCAGCAGAAAACGCGGCAATCCATTCGGCATCCCCATCGTCGCAATATTTTGCGACCATGATTCCTCGTTCTTGAAGGCTCTCATTAATGCTAGTGACGACTGCCTCATCGCCCGGTATAGGGCGTCGCGTGCTGGATCTGTCTAGCAAGTCGATAATCAAACTGGGTTCGCGTAGCACCCTCACTTCCGCATAAGGGATCAGGCCAGCTTCTACGAAGTTTTTAAGCATGTTTAATGGGCTTAATCGTCAGTGTGGGGGTTTTCCACTAGGTTTACGTTGGAGCTTTCGTGATCAGATTTTCTGTAATGATTGTGACCGAATCGAAAGCGATTCTCCAGAAGGTGATGAGCACGTCCGGTCGCAGTGGATGATAGCGGTGGCAAAGCTGACGAGCTATAAGAAGGCAGAGAGTTACTCGGCTTATCTGAAAAGCCAGATTGAATACGCCAAGCAACGCCTCAAGGTCGATGAGAGACCCAACCTTTCCACCATGAACAACAACGATCTGAAGCTTCTAAGCAATACTTTCGGCTACACCATGCCGAAGGTACTTGGACTACTGGAAGATGAGGTTCGCTTGCACGCCATCAAGAATGGAATTCAGACCAAAATTGACTACAGCTACGCCCGAATGACTTTTGAGAGCCTTCATCTTCCTGCAGGCCTGAACGCGCTTGAGGAGATAGGCATTCCAATCCAGACGCTACACCGTATCTCTGCCCTTCTCGATTTCCCAGACGGAGCGGGGATGGATGAGCTAGCTGAACACCTTCTGAATAACGAGTAGGCCTGAAAATTCATTGGTTACGTCGACCAAAGTTTCATCAGGCGTGCGCTAGGCAAAAACTAGCTTCAGTGATGGGTTTGTTGGTGCCGATACGATTTTGACCCAAGTGGCTGATTTTGAATGACCCGTCTGAAGCCTCTGAGGGATCGAGCAAGTCCATCGCTACAGTACATTAGGGTGGCAATCGAGTTCGGCAACTCGGGTCAAAATTTCATCAGAGCCAACAAAGCTAGGGGGAGAAGCACAATGTGGTATTTTCTGGGGGCAATGGCTAAATAAGACTTTGTAGCTTCTGATTCGTAGTATTTAAGAAAAACGCTGGTCATGGACGTGTCGGGTATAATTATGAATTTGGATTGGTTGGAAGAAAGATTATCTTCATATGGTTCGGGAGGGTACTATCTTCTCGAAACTTTTTTGATTCGCCTGCTGGCACTAGAGGCGGAAAGCTGTGGTCAATCGATATCCATTCCAGATAATAAATTTTCGGCGATGGACGCTTTTGCTCCGAACGGTATAGGCGATCTTAAACAGCCTTTGGAAGTAGAGGTCACGTACGCCCTGAACTCGGAAAAGTTTAAAAAACTTTTGAGTAAGTTTAGTCATCGCCGGCAAGGGACTGATCATGGTCTCTTGATTGTTGCCCCGAAATACTCACAGGGAAAATCTAAATATCTTCCTCCAGAGCTCGAGTTTCTTCCGTCTCCAATATACATATGGGGCGCTGAAAAAATTCAAATATTACTTGATAAGCACAAGGCTGCAGTCGAGGTTCTAATTGAGAATTTATTTTCAATCAGGTTTAAAGAGGCTGTTTCTAGGGATGCGAAGTATTGGAGGGATGAGCGTGACACTGTTATTGAAGCTGTAGCGGAACATTACCAGTCCGGTAGGTTTTCATTGATGCTTGGAGCGGGTGTTTCTAGTAGTGCAGGGCTTCCTGACTGGGATACTCTTCTTAATTCACTATTTGTATCTATGCTTGCTGATGAAAAACTCGGAGAGGGGGATAGCAGCAGAGAGCAGGTCGCCCTGATCGTCCAACGCTTGAGAAGCGTTGATGGGCCATCGTCTTTGATGCTGGCGCGCTACGTTCGCAAAGGTATGGCCTCTGGCTCACAATCTGAGCAGTCAATTTTCATCGAATCTATTACTAAACAGCTTTACGAGCTTAGAGATCCAAACCGAGAGCTTGAGTCGCAGCTTATCAGCTCCATTGCTGGATTGTGCACGCCGACGCGGATCGGGGCGAAGGTTAGATCTATTCTGACGTATAATTTTGATGATCTAATCGAACGCGCTTTAATTAAGCGAGGTCTGGGTTTCAAAAGCATATTTGAAGAATTTGAGATGCCCGGCGCTGAAGAGCTACCTGTCTATCATGTGCACGGTTTTTTACCGGAGGACAGATCTGCTTATTCCAATCTTGATCGAACTACGATGGTTTTTTCAGAGGAGGGATATCACCAAATTTACGGTGAGGCATATCATTGGTCAAACCTAGTGCAATTGAGCAATCTCAAGGATACAGTATGCCTCATGATAGGCCTCTCCTTGACAGATCCTAACTTACGCCGACTACTCGAGATTAGCGCTAAATCATTGGAAAGACCAAAGCATTTTGCTTTCATGCGGAGGTTGAGTCTGGAAAGGTTTTTTAAGGATGACCGAGGGCGAGTGTTAAAAATTCCCTCTGAAGTATTGAAGCGCTTTCTGGATAGGCACCATAGTCTCAATGAGGAGTTGCTGAAGGAGCTAGGTGTGAATGTGATCTGGTATGAAGACTATAATGAGATACCAGAAATCCTTAATCGTATTCGCAAAGGAAGATTATTGGCATAGCTTAGGACTTTCTGAAAATTCCGCTTATTTGTGTCGGATTTCAGCATTCTAGGTGCTAACTACAAGGAGATTTTTCATCTCCAAACTCGCAGAATTCTGCAAGCTCGAAAAGCACCGTTCTATCCAAACCAGCCCAACGATTCCACCGTTTGCTCGGGTGATTTACGTCGATCATCATATAAACTGGAATGCCATTTCCTATGATTGAAATGGGGCAAGCCTTCGAGCAGGGAAGGGCGGGCAGAAAAGCCGGCATCTCGTTTAAGCTGCCTTGCATCATGGTCTCCCCACGAGGCCCAGGCAGCGCTCCACTGTGTCTGGGGGCCTGCGCCTCGCAGCTAGCCCATCATCGTTTATAAATAAGGCGGAAAGAGCCACAGTCCTGCTATCTGATCGGACGAGCCTGCTAGCCGCAAGGCTGGCCCGGCTTTAAGGAGCTTCGCCTCGCACCGCAGCCATTCTGTATGTTGTCACCCTGCCAGTAACCCTGGGCTAAGATGAGCCTGTAACTAGGCCACCATTACACAAGGATAGTTTTGGGTATGACGTACATTAACTTGCCCAGTAATCAGCAGGCTGCAATCAGCGACGTCGACGAAACAGCGCTTCGGGCAGCAGTGCGCAAGTGCCTGGATGAAGAGCGAATAGGGCCGATTCAAGGCCTTGGGCTCAGTGACTGTGGCCCCTATATAGGCACCGAGCTTCATGCGTTTCAACAAGCGATCGCTGAGTACAGCAAGGCCAAGGCCCATGCCAAGCGCGAACGAACTCGGCAAGATGCGCTGCACGCCGGCAGTGACCTCGTTCATGCGGTACAGCAGATGAAGAGCCGGCTCGAAACTGAGCGCCTAGAGGGGGAGCTGTTCTTCATCGAAGACCAGATCAGGCCGCCTTTCCATCTCAGCAAGCGGCTATCGGTGCCCGTGGCGTTCCGCTGGCGAGCGTCTCCGTCTGCGGACTGGAAGTACGGGCACCTGACGTTCGTCTACGATTTCTCCCCTCAGCCCAGTTATACCTTGCCGCTGCCCAAGCGCAAACCCAGCGAGGCGCAGGTAGCGAGGGATCTCGAAGCCAGTCGGTACCGAGAATGGGAGCGCTTGAAGGCTCAGGCCCTCTTCTCTATGAGGGGGTTCTTCCGCGATGGTGGTGACGGTGATGCTGTGCCTGAGGTGTTCGCGGTGAGACCTAGTCCCTACGGTGGGGGCTTGAATAACTTCAGCTGCAATTTTTGGCAGGCCGAGATGCCAGCACTATAAATTCGAGTAAGCATCAGCCTCGGTAGGGGCTGGTGTATACGACCGTCCGCTCACCCAGTGTGCGCAGACGTTCCCATGCATCGTGTACCGCACACCATCACGATGACGTCGAGCCCTGCATTAACCTAGGGCCAGAGCGTTGATCGTAGCCGGGCAGTGCCAGTGGTCATTTCAGGAGTGGACGATGGAAAAGGAACAATCGGCTACCAAGATAACTGCTCCCAAGCCGCAAGACTTTCTGCGAGCGAGACGTCCGGAGCAGTTCTCGGACTCTTTAAAGCTACAGGAGTCGACTATTGATCGCTCCATGCTGGAGTATCACTTCGAGACCCTGAACAATCGAAGCCAAGAGCTTGAGTTCGAGATATTCGTACGGAAGCTTTGTGAGCGAGAAATTTGCCCCAACCTAGTTGCCCAGACCGGCCCTACTGCGGGTGGGGACGGTAAAACCGATACCGAGACGTATCCTGTAGCCAGCCAAATCGCCTTTTTCTGGGGATTAAACGAGGCCCCGGAGTCCGAGCGATGGGCATTCGGTGTCAGCACCCAGAAAGATTGGAGGGCAAAATGCAGAAAGGACGTCGAGAGCATCATGTCGACAGGGCGTGGCTACGTTCAAATCTTCTGTGTCACCAGCCGTTTCATCAAGAACAGCTCCAGAGCAGAGCTTCAAGACGAGCTTTCCGAAAAGTATGGCGTCAAGGTCACAATCCTCGATCGTACTTGGCTGCTTGATAAAACACTGCAGCCTAAGAATCAGCAACTCGCCATCGATCACCTAGGTCTTACAGGCAGCATTGAAAGCAAAATTCAGATCGGCCCATTCGACGCTGACAAGAAAATTCAGCTCACAGAGATCGAACGCCGGATCGAACAGATTGAAGATCCGGGCCATCTGACGCTCTCCCAGGTCGACCTCTACACCAAGCGGGCCATCATTTACAAAGAGCTGGAACATGATGCCGTTGCTGTGGAGCACCAGTTCAATATTGCTGTGCGGACAGCGAAAAAGTTTGGTACCCAGAGACAGCATTTCGACGCCCTTTACCAGCTAACTTGGGCCGCGTACTGGTGGCTGGAAAATGCCGCTCTCTTTGAGGAAACCTTTGAGAAAGCGCTCGGCGTGGCCCGAGAGACCGACAATGTTGAGGTGTGGGAAAAAGTCGTAACGTTGTTCAATCTGGTGATCACCACTCATCGAGACGGTAAGTGTACCCTTGATATGGACTCCATCGAGGCCACCATTCGAGAGAAGCTGAACTCGATAGCCGACAACTCGGACATGATAAGCGGCGCATTACAAGCCAAGACCTCTCTGGCGCTTCTGGATCTGCTTGTTGCCGAAAATGAGGAGCAAGCCACTAACACCTTCCGTTCTTTGAGCGAAATCGCTGATAGTGCTCATAAGCTGATTGGCTACCCTATGGCTCGTCTCGTCAACTTGCTCGAAGAACTCGACGTGGCCTTTGGAGATCTCAAGGCCTACGAAGATCTCATGGATAAGCTCATTGATGATGCGGGTGAACGGGAAAATAGCCGGATAAAGGCAGATAAGTACCTGAGACGAGGAGCGCTGAGCAGCGATAAACAGGATTACTACAGGGCGATCAAGTGCTTCGGGTTATCCCTGTCTGGGCTGTATAGCAGTGAAAGCAAGGCGGAAGTCTTCGCTGCCCTTTATATGTTGTCCCATGCATACGATAAGCAGGGCCTGCTGTGGGCTGCGCGCGGAGCAGCGCTGATGGCAGCTTATGTGATCACCTCTGACGCACTGAAGGAACAGCGAAGCAGTTCTAAGCAAGCTGCTATTTACCAACGACTCATGTGGATCGAAGGTCAACTAGGTCGTGTGAGTCAGTCTTTGACTTGGTACCACTTAGCTCAACTTGTCTCTCAAGCGGTGGATGAAAAGCTGTGGACAGAAAATCAGAAAATGAATTATGAGGTTCTGATTGGTCAGCTATTTCTCAATGCTGATTTTTCAGACGTTGAAAGAATAGCCTGGCTGCCGGACAAGCTGAATCAGTTGGATCTAGGGCTCAGTGCAGATGCGCTATTGGTATGCTTAGGACATGAAGATAAAGCGGGGCCTGAGGGTGAGCCAATTGATTTTCACCTTATGAACATGTGGCGCAGTATCGATATGGGCGCTCCGGTGGCCCCGCTCGACCTTTATCTGGATCGCTGGACAACCATAAGCTCCTGTATTCTGGGTTGTAAGGTGTCTGTGTCCTTCCCGGTAAAATCTCCATGCATTGAGTTAGCGCAGCAATTGCTGGCTGTGCTGGAGAGCTTCTGCGCACCGATGATGGCAGATCATGCAACGGCTACAGTGCCCGCCGTGAACATTGATATCTTATTGGAAGATGAGGATGGCTTCATACTGCAGCACAGCTTCGACACCGCTGCGCAGGTGACCTCTGCTGAGATCCTCTGTTCACCGTTCAGCATTGCTAGTTTGACCGATGAACAACGAGATGCGATCAGGCAATTTTACAGTGAATTCTGCCTTCACTTTGTGTCCATTATTTGCCCTCAAATAAGCTGGTCGAAAATCGAAGAGATGCTTCGGGAAGACAAGGCCTTGGAGCGATCAGTTGTCTTCAATTGTAATATTGGATTGGACAGCTATTTTATGGGGCGTAATGCTGTCCCAAGCATCGAGTCTCATCAGGATGATGCCTTAGAATTTTACAAGCCAACTCGGCGCGTAACTTGGCATGAGCACCACAATGTAGAACCTATGGACTGGCCCTCTAAATCTGATGAGCCTGAGGAGCGTCCAAAACATCCGTTTCAGTTTTCAACAATGAAGCATAGAGAGCTTAAAGTTGTTTCTATCATCCAAGAAAGCCTGTGGAGTCAAGCGGGCTGGAGGGGTTTAGGCTTTCAGACATGCGAAGGCGAAATTCCAGTGCTGATATTCGGCTTCGAGAATGCCGCTATCGGACATAAGATATTCGAGAATATCGCAAAAACTATCGCAGACAAAGATTCCAACAATACGTTGCGCATCGCATTAATACGGGGCATTGACAGTCAGAATCCCGCGCATTATCGCGTGGCGGTTACAAGTGATCTTGATCGATCTGAAGATGGGTCTTTGAGAGTCCAAGCGGGACTGTCTAGACTACATACTATGACGCCAAGTTCCTCTGAAAATATTGACAGATTTTTGAAGGATTACGAAGTACACAAGAAGTGTCATGTCGCTACAGTGAATTCCAAGGGCAAGCTCGTTAGCCATTTGATAACTTCTGGCGTCGTTGTCATGTATGCTTGGGAGATCGATGAAAACGACCAGGAGATTTCGGCGATCAAGCCTGACGACGATATCTTTGTTCCGGCAGGCGTGGAAAATCCTCCAATCAGCCGTGCGCTGGCGAAGCTTCGTTCATTTGAAAACAGGTAAAGGTCATACTCGCGGCCTAAGCCAAGCGAAAACCCATCGCGGTCAAGACGAAGGGGGATCAGCAGGATTGGCTGCCCCGCTAGGGAAATGCCTGAAGATCAGAGCTGTGTTCCAGCCGAGATTCCTTCCGCAACGATGGTGATTGCAGCGGCATAGCCCAGTCACATTTGCCCTGCCAGGCCAGCGCTGCAGAGACTTAGGCGACTACCGCTGCACTTTCTGGAAGCTGCCCTTCCAAAATCCTTCACAAGAGAAAGGTGCTGAGGTCGGCCAGGGGGAAGGTGGTCAAGCCAGGAATGACCTAGCGCAGGCTTGGCTTTGCGTCATCGTCTTCACCCCGTGCCGGACAGATATCACGCTGGTGCGGGCCCCGTGGTGATCGACGACTGGGCGCTTTTTAGCGTGAGAAGCCTCAATTGTCTGTCTATAATCCGCGCATGTTGAATCCAACCGAAATCCGCCCAATTCTCAAACAGTGGGTCGCGAAAGCGATGTGCCATGAAGAGAGTGACGTCTTCATCGAGGAACTGTGCTTCATCGATAAGGCCAGACGCGCCGACCTCGTTCATGCCAATGGAAAGCTAACCGCTTTCGAAATCAAATCTCATGCTGACACCTTGGCACGCTGGGAAGGCCAGCAGCAGGCCTATATGGCGTGCTTTGACGAAGTCTGGCTATGTTGCCATTCCAAGCACTTGGTGAAGGCTCTTGAGTCGTGTCTTCCGCATGTTGGCGTACTCGTCGTCGATGACTATTCCGGCATGGCGATGATTCGAAAGGCCAAGCCCAACAAGCTCCAGGATAAATTTCACCTTACGGGATTCTTGTGGCGTAGCGAGTTGGACGCACTCGCGAGCCAGAATGGGGTGCCAACGAAAAGTCGTGACCTCATAAAAGAGGTGCGTCGCCAGCTATGCGACGCCCTCCCCATGAGCGTGATCAGATCACATGTACTAGCAAGCTTGAAACAACGCTATCGCTCGCTAGAGTAAGTCGTCGGCATCAAAATCATCGAAGCTGTTATCCGTAGCTACGATGGACTCGATCATGGCGCAGATATGCTGATTAATTCTGTACCCATTCCATGTACCGTTGTTTCCGTAGCCGGTGGATGTGGCGACAATTCTGCTGTACTCACGAGTGGCCCAGCAAAAATCATCACCGTGGTAACCCGGCAGCCCTCTGATTTCTTGGGCGATTTCAATGTATCGCACAAATTCCTTATCCGAACCTTTGCGTCGTTGCCACCATTCCGTTGGCGTGTAGTAGCAGGCAAAAGGAAGCACAGGCATCCCTCGTATGTATTCCATCGAGGCGGTTGGATTGGTGGCGGCGTAATCCCCGTAGACAATATCCGAAGCTATGCCACTAGTATCGACCCTTGCTTGCCACGCAACGTCGTAACAGGCGGAGGAACGGGAGGTATTTGAGGCAGGCTTATCGATAGGGAAGGAGGTGCTCATTAGAACCAAATTCCGTATCTGATAGCTGTTGAGTTGACGCAGGGATACATTGAAATCCGACCCTGAGGCAGTATTGGCCGGAGCTGTGGCGCCGAAGTCCAAAATCACCGTCGCGGTGTCCGGGCTTTCAAGAGCATCCAGGATCGATAGCAATCTGCTCCATGAAGTCGCAGTGGGGTTCTCTGGGCAGGTGACCCTGATGGCTATATGGGGGAAATCGCCCTGAAGAGCGAGAGCACTTTGGATGACTGCTCGTTGGGGGTCGTCATCAACCCAGGAAACCACTGGTATAACGTTCTGGTTGATGCCGGCCACATCGGAGAAGAAGCGACGTTTGTTCTCAAACGCGCCATGAGGATTGTGCAGGGCATTGGTAGTAATAAAGGCTTCAGTAACGTCCTTCGTTACTCTTGAAACGTCCAAGAAGAAAGGATGTTCAGTCCAGTTCGTCAGGAATGTTTGTAGGTGTCTGTCCTCGTCACCTCGCATGTCCAGCAATGGCGCAACCACGTCCCGCCTGAAGTCTTCCAGATTTATCAAAGCCTTAACATCGTTCTGACCAACTCGTAAACAAGCCACGTATTGCATCTTGCACTCCTTGCATGCTGTGAAAAACGGCTTCGCCGTGATGCTAAATGCATAGCGAGTTGAGGGCCCCGGCGTTCAGCGAGCGTCGACATGCGGAACATATCTGTGCGTGCTGCACTGCCACTGGCCGACGTCATGCTCCCAGCGAGACGGCAGATTGAGATTGTTACGATAGCACTTGGCTATTCGATAAAAGCCTTGAAGCGTTGTTTTTTTAGGATGCGCTGTATGCCTATGTCCGACTACTCGGTGCATTACTCATATTGGAGCTCACCAAATAGTCCGATCATGAGATCACCGTCCAGGATCTCAAAAGGGAGGGTGACGTAATGGTCAGGATGCCGTGGTAGTGCCTTCCCGTCGTGTGCGGAGTTCTTGGTGTGACCTTGAACACGCTCTCCGTTTTCTTTGATGTACGGAAGCACCACTATCCGATCGTGGTTCTTGGATATCCACGTCCGCATGTTGCATGGATGTGAGTTGTCTGCAGAAATCGGTGAGGACAGGATTGGTTTGAGGTCGGACGAAACGCTGGCACTCATCCACGATCTCGAGGGTTCCCAGATCTATCACCACTAGGCCAATTTCGATCGTTTTCATCTGATCGGATAAGACTGAAAGCGGTCTTAGATGTCACCTCGGCGCAGGTCGCCTCAAGATCAACGGATCAAATAGAGCCAGCCGTATGGCACGAGGTCTTTTGGATAAATAGAAGGCGAATATACGTTTCTGAATGTTCATAGGATGTCCAAATGAGCAGATCATTTTCGCCGCGCGCCCCACGCAAAAAACGATTGCATCGATAGTGCTGCATCTGCCGCTGCATCCGGGGCCAACAAGCAGCCGATGCACACCGAGGGTATCCACGTTAGGGGCTGAATTAATCGAAGGATTGCGTCCCAAAAAATTCGACCTCTTGCCATCGTTTTGGGCCTCCCGATCCTACGTTACGTCAGTATGCTACAGATCATGATTTTGCTTTTTTACTCACTATTGAGGAAGAAAAGCTAACCTCTAATATCGTCTCTCTAGTTTGGTTTCTAGTGTTAGTTAGTTCGACATGTTAGTTTTGATTTTGATTGTTCTGCTAGTTTTGGTGCTAGTTGTAACTCTTACTGCGGGGTTAGTTTGAATGCTAGCCGTAAATTGGTTTAAATTTGTCTTTTTTAGTGTATGTCAATTTAGCGGTAATGTCGCGCTGGGCTCGGCTGCGTAATCTTAAGGTGTGCTCACGCCCAAATAAAAAGTGTTGAGAAAGATTTTTTTATTCGCTAGGATTTTCGCTTGTTGAATGATGGTTCCGAAATTTAAGAAATTAAAAATTCATCAGCGGGAGAAGTTTGTGCTGGAATATGAATGTCCTGTCGGTGATTTGCTTGTCAAGAAAATACCCTTCTTTCCTTTGATGCAACCAGTGCGCAAAGGCAGCGGGTCGCAGTCCGCAGCACAAGACAGTGAGGAAATATTCAGCGGTCATATTACGCTTGAGGAATATCAGGTGAATCAAGCGTTTGAACCGTTGCATGAATGCCACAACAGTGACTGTAATCATTTTCCTGCCTTAGTGCATGAGGACGGTTCTCCATGGGTATTGGGAAATTTATACATTATGAGCCTAGCTAAGAAATATCCACAGCCTCATGACAACACACTTTATAAAACCGCTCAGGCACTCAAAGACCTCTGGGAAGTACTGAGGGCGGAAGGGATAGGAATGTTCGATTTTCCGACGCGCACAGCGAAGAGATCTACGTATGCTTACAGAAATCATTGGAAGCGAGTTGTCGATGAGGATCCAGACGCAGAGGGTGGTGCAAATGAAAAGATCTCAAAAATAACGAGTTTCTATGAATGGGCGGAGCGCGAAGAATATTTCAAGCCAGAACGTCCCATGTGGATTGCTTCTGAGGCGCGAATTGTATTTACGAACAGTTATGGCCGTGAGGGCATAAAAATAGTTCGCAAAACAGACCTTGCTGTGAAAAGTTCGGCTGCGAGTTCTCGCCGTAAATTGCAACCGTATGATGAGAGCAGCCAGATCGCAATTGAGCAAGCATTAGAGGCAATTGACAATACTGAAATGAGTTTAGCGTTCTTTATGTCGCTTACTACTTCAGCTCGAAAACAAACCGTGTTGACTATGAAGCGATCTGCCTTTGACTCTTATACGAGCCAAGATCCCTTCGTGGTGCGTGTTGGCTTAAGATCTACTGCCGATACGAAAAAACAAAAGCGATTCGATATTTACATACCAGGCTGGCTTTCTAAACAAATTGTCGTATATATGAAATCGGCGCGTTATCTGACTCGTCTAAATCGCATGGCTCCTTCAAGCGACCAAGACTACGTGTTCATTACAAAAGACGGCCAGCCTTATTACGCCAGAAAAAATGATCCTCACCGTAATAGCTATCAAGCAGTTCCGGTCGGAAAGGCCGTTGATGCTTTCATTCGGCAGCAATTGAATCCTCGTCTACGCGATATGGGGTATCAAGTGCGCGTACGCTTCCACAATTTACGATCAACGTACGCCAATAACTTAGTTCGAGGCAATTTGGCGCGCGTAAATGCGGGTGATATGTTGATGAGTTCATTAGTAACTCTTGTAATGGAAAGGCTTGGACAGTCCTCGCACAAGGATGCGGAAAAGTATATTGGTGACATACAAATGGAAGAGCTTGCCTATGTGGCTCAGGAAAGGATAGAGGCTAGATTACAGGCTGTACTTGAGAACAGCGCACTTGGTGATATCTTAAATGACAACTCAGACAATGCAGCTATTTCACCCACGAATCTATGATCTAAAGCTCAAAGAAAATTTTGGAATTTATTTTGATGAAGACTATAAGTTTACCCATCAACTTGAATTGCACATCCTTGACTATGCTCGACTTCGGAAAATGCCCATAGGCTATTTAGCGTATTCATGTCGAGCGAGTAAGCGTCCGTTCACGAGGCGCTGGATCGCACCTTTATCACTCCGAATTTCCAGACTTGAGCCTTTGAGATTACTCGCGTGCTCGCTTTCTTATAAAAGTGCCTATGAATTAGCGGCGTCCGGTATTATTGAAATTTATTCGATGTTTGCAGGCTTTATTCAGTTCTGCGATATTAATGAGTGCGAAAATGTCCTTGATAGCCCTGAAAACTATCATAGAGCGTTAGTGAAATATTCATACAAGTTAGACTTTGAAGTTGCCGCGACTGGTCGAGGTAATAGGGCTAATCGGAAACTTGTAGTTGTTATGTCTGTTGGCTACGAAATTTTTCCTGATGCGTCGTTAAATTTCAGAATTGGAGTGAAATTTCCTGGCTATAGTAAAGATGAGCAGGAAAATACGCGTGTCCCAGACGAGGAAAAATTATTTCCTTTATATCGCGTTGTTGATGCGATATTCAAGGAGGTTCTAAATTTCTTGACAGGTTCCAGAAAAGAACCAAAGGTTGTAGAGAAGCACCAAGAGCGTTATTGGTTCATACCAACTTACTACCCTCTGATCTCTGAAACGGCGATTTTTGAGAATCAAAAAAAGAACTCTCGGGGGGTTATTCTCACCGTGATTAGAACTCATGCATTAAAGCTTATAGAAGACAGCGCTGGTCGGATGAACAGATCCGAGGCAATAGCAATTGTCGTTGAGCGCCTGCTATCTGGCGAGTCTCTAAGAAATGAGGATGTCACAAACAGGTCAGAATTTCTAGGATTACCACTAACGTTTGCTGATCTCGACTTGCATCGCTTGGCGATCCTTGCGCATGATTGTTTCCTATTTATTTTTGTTTTAAATACCAATGCAAACTTATCAGTAGCAGCGAACATATTATGGGACGACGCTTTAAGTGTTGAAGTTGAAGTACAAAGACTGAGATCTATCAAGCGACGTGCTAAAAATAAGGCAGTCGATGTAGTCTTCGGTGTTCGATTTCTAAAACGATTGCGTGATTACTTTGAACTTAGGCAATTTTTGCCCTGCGTTGAAGGATTTAAGTACCTTTTTGGAACATTTGACCCAAACGGCACTCCTTTGCAGGTGGGGGATAACCCTGCGGGGAAGCTATTGAAGACACTGCGAAGGGTGGTAAATCCCACCTTGCAAGGTGTCGGTTATCGTGAGCTTCGTGTTTATCACCACCATTCCAAAAGTGCTGAGCATGGCTTATCTATCGCTGCTTACTCAGCGCAGCATACGGAAGCCACTGCAATACAGAGTTATACCGCAGGTAACGAGGATGTGGTCATTTCCGAGGGGGTGATGTACTTCTCGGGTCTCGGTAAAGCCGTCGAAGAGCATTTGGACACTCAAGCAGGAGGTTGCACGGGTGACTTGATCAATGCAGCGCAGATCAATAGTCGGGCCGGAGTCATTCCGGACTGTAAGAATTTTATAGGCTGTCTGTTTTGTGAGCATTACATTTTGCATCTTGATTTAATCGATGCTGCAAAGCTGATCAGTATGGAATATCTGATTGCCCAACTTGAAGCAATTCAACAAGATTCCTTTGAGTTTGAGATGATCTATGGCCCGACGTTGGCAAGGATCACGTGGCTGCTTGGCATGCTTCAGAGATCTAACGATGTGCTAATGCTCGAGGTTCCCAAGTTACGCAATGCTGTTTATCGAGATGAAGCATTGACACATTATTGGCAGGCGAAACTTAATGTTTTGGTTGAAATAGGGGCTCTTTAATGGCGAGACTCAGCTTGGTTGAGTATTTAGATATTACAGCTTCACCTTGGCGAGCCGATAGTGCTAGTTGGTATATGCCAGATGATGATTATGTAGTCGCGATAAGCCCTGGCGGGGAAAAAGTCATATTCAGTGATAATAAATGGTGTTTTTTCAGTCGCGGAGTTGCAGCAAACAAAAGTAATCATATCGCTTTGGCCTACAAAAATGAGCCCGATAGCCCACTAGCAATGAGCAATCTTAAGCAATCTAAAAGCATCTTACTGGCTTTGGATCGCCACGCTTACAAATCACCGGGTGAGCCACTCGGAATTGCCTCAATGAACCGCTACAACCTTGCGCTTCAGCACGTTAGACGTGCTTGTCTTGAGAGTCGATCTAGCTTGTTTGAAGTGCTCTCTGATTCCGATAAGCTGGCGGAGGCGTATGAGTTATATTATAAAAACGCTCCGGCAAGCTCATCTGGGTTGTACGATTTGGTGGTTAAGTTGAGCTCAATGCCTATTCGTTATGTCGGGTTCCGGCCCGGGTTAATTCCATTTGTGATGGAGCGCTCCCCGAGCGGCGATGCTGCTCGTGAATTTCATCAGACAGAGATTATTCCTACGGCAATTTACTTGGATTTGCTGCTCAAGTATAAGGAAGTTGTTAAAGACTACTTGGCCGCCAAAGAGAAGCTTCTACAACTCACTTTAAGTATTTGCGCAAATGAGCACTATGCTCGCGATGGTAAAAGGCATCGTGGTAAGTCGGTAACCTTCGAAGAGGCGCTTGAGGCGGTTGGTTTGGTGGAGTATGCCAAGAAGTATTCCGTTACCTCGGTGATTGAACTCCAGCGTCATTTTGGATCTGTGTATTACGCCTCCATCATGCTTATCTATGCTTTCACAGGTATGAGGAAATCCGAAGCCTATAGTCTTACATTGACATCCCTCAAGCACAAAATGAACGGTGGCGTAGTTGTCGCTCGAGGGCTTTATGGGTTTACTACTAAATTTCGCGGGGTCAGGAAGCGCGTAATTTGGTATACGTCAGTTGATGTTGAGGCTCCTTTTGAGGCTGCTTCATATATCTGCAAAAATATAATGAAATGTAATAATGTCGACGTGGAACGACAATATCTTTTTGTTTCAACTAGCTACTTTCCATTCTCGAGTTCACGTGCGAAATTATCTACTCTAACCTCAAATTCACCAATATGTGGTAACTATGAGCCGTCCAAGTATCAAATGCATTTTTCACCCGTTGCAATTCGAGAAGATCATATAGATGAGCTCAGAACCCTGAATCCTTTCAGAGTCTGGGAGTCAGAAGATGATTTTCAATTGGGCAGCCAGTGGCCACTTAAAATTCATCAGCTTAGACGCTCAACTGCCGTATATGCCATGGCTAGTGGTCTGGTTAGTTTGGCCGCCTTGAAGGAAATGCTTAAGCATCTGACTTTGGCTATGTCGCGTTATTACGCTAAAGGTTCTATTTACGCATTCAATATTCTTAAAAGAAACGATGGCGATAAGGATGCTTGGATTAGGCGGTATCAAGAGAGCGAGCTGTTCGTCCGCTCATTTCAATATGTAAAGGAGTTAATCATTCCTGACGAGGTGCTTAAAGGGCCGGCTGGTACATGGATTGAGCGTAATTCAAAGCCTCTTCTCAAGTCGATTGGTTATGCGGAAAGTTTGGAAGATACTTTATCAAAAATGAAGAAGGGACAAATCTTCTATCGTCCTACGCCTGTCGGAGGCTGCACGCTGAACGGCGTATGCGAGAAACGGATTTCGGTGAGTTTTATTGGATGTGATGGTTGTTCGAATTCGGCAGTCATTCAAACTAAGCTAATTAGATTGATTGCAATTCAGGAAAAGGTTGTTCAGCGTCTGGAGAGCCGGGCCGAGTTTCAATTCGAAAACAATACGTTAAATGAACTCAAAGAGTTCGCTGATAAGTTGAGGGTGGCGTGATGGCAGAGGCGGGTTTGGTAAAGTTGTGGGCAGCACTGTGGCGTATTTTAGCTGGTGAACCTTTAACCGTCAGTCGGGATGATTATCTTTCATATGACCTTGTCTGTTTGGAGGCTGGTTTCAAACGAGGATACCTGAAGGCAAATAGGAAGCAACATGAGGAGATTCGGGCTCGCATAAGTGAAAACATGGCGGTGTGCGCAGCGAAGCCAAAAAAAGCAACCCAATATTCATTAAGGGAAGTAAGCCGTAAGAAAAATGAAGAAATCAAAGAGTGGAAGAAGAAATATGAGTCAGCGCTGAATAGAGAGATATTGTTGATAGACTATATAAGTAAGCTTGAGCAGCAATTAGAACTCAGAAAAAAACCGCGTCTAATCTACTCAAATTCCCCGTCATGATCGGATTGCCCTAAATTCACGGAAGGTTGCCCGTCCATTCCGCCTTCGAAGGATTGCCGCTAAGCAGAATGCTGTGCCATTGAAGAGCGAAGGTTTGTTACGAATAGGTCGAGTTGAACCGGCGTGCAATTGCAGCCGCCAGTAGATGCGCTGTGTGAATCGGTGCTGATCCAAGTCCGTAAATGCTTGCGTTAGGCGCCAACAAAACACACTTGGTCTTGGCTGGGCTATCGCACCACGCTGTTTTCAGCACCCAAGGAGCTGCGGTATGACTTCAGCCCAAGTCTTGCCGGCGATCAAACCTCTCCACCAATCCTGAGTATGTCGGCCCAACTACGTTAAAGCAGGTCACCCATTCTCACGCCGCAGTTGCATGGGGCCATATGCCCCTGGTTTCATATGAAACTTTCTCATGGCTTCTGAGTCGGTCACGAGATGATCAAGTGCGTTGCACTCATCGTACATAACGTCCCAGTGACGCAGCACGTTGGCGCGTATTCGAGAAAGTGCGCGTACCCTGGTGGTATCATCCAAGAGAAGGTCTGGCAGTTTAAAACGCCGAAATGCCTGGCTTGTCGAGAGGCTAGTCTTGCGGATCTTCCTGTTGTAGGTCGCGGCCCGCAGTGATCCTGGAAGCATGAATTTTCCGCGCTCTTTCCCGCACTCTTTTCTAATGGATTTGATGCAGAATTGGAATTCGCGGTCGCTCAAACCCTCAGAGAGCGGGTACTCCACTCCCCAGTGCAGCAGCATGTCATCAATCAGTTGGCGGCCTGAGGTCTCAATGCGCTCGCTAAGCTGTTCGGCAGGCAAGCCGATTTCGTTGGTGTATCCATAAAGCATGAGTATGAAGTAGAACACCACTACGTGGCGTGACATACCTCTGCACAAATCGTTGCAGAGTGCGTCCCCCAACCATTTGTTAATGACGAAGTCATTGATTACGTTGGCCAGCATTGCAAGGTTGAGACTCGACATGTCCAGCGCTAGGTGGCAAAGCGTGGCAGCGAGCTTGAGTCTGTGGCGAACTGTGAGGTTCGGGAAGTGAATGGCGATGAGGATGTGGGCGATGTTGTATTCAAGTCTGCCGCTGTCTTCAAGCAAGTTCTTGAACTTGGCATCGATTCTGCTTTCTTGGAAACGGTCGAGACCACCCAACCTGCAGGCCACCCATTTGTACTCTCCCTCGTATTCACTCGCAATGGCATTGGCTTCGAGCACTGAAAGCATGCTGAAGGCCGTTTCCGCAATCAATTCCCCACCTTTGTACAACAATACGATGACTAGCGAGCCATAGGTTTCGCAATGGTGCAGGCGGTGTTTTGTTACCAAATTTTCCAGCTTGGCTTGGTGATGAACTTGGTTGAATACCTCATGCATCATGATCTCGGTGATGTTTAGCATGACGACTGAGGCCGCCGATTTTCCCTGAGCCGAAAGCTTCGGTAGCGCGGCAGTCCGGCGATAGAGAAATTCTGTGCCCCATACCGTAGTTGTCAAGTCAAGGTAGTGCGTGTACTCATGGATGCACAGGTTGTAGGCATCCTTTTCGGATGGCGTGAGTTTGTTTTTTCTGAGGCCAGGCTTGAGTGCGGATCGGATCAGTTTCCTATCTTGAGCGGAATAGGCATTTAGAAGGATGACGCTCGTGGTGTAGTCAAGACTTCCCAGTTCATCAGGCGAGCACAGCGTGAACTTTTTTCCCGGCGTGACTTTCATTATGTCTCATGTGCTCGTGATGGAAGGCAAGGGCGATTGTATCAGTTGCTGCCTGGCCTTGATGATGTTCGGGTCGTGGCCAAACTGCATCTTCCTAGCTCAGAATCTCCAAGAACGGTTTTTTGTCGACGATCGCTGCTTGAGACTTGATTCTCAGTAGCTCGACCAGATCACCCTGACGCTGTAGCACGCTCACTACTTCCTCCAAAGAGCAAAGGAAGTTGGTTCTGTGATTGAGGAACTCCGCACACTGGGAGATCACCGACTGGGTGAACCTGCTATTGGAGATGAAAATGCCCGACGCGTTGGCCCGGTTCATCACCCTGACCAGGTGCGACCCGAAATCACCCACTCCCACGGGGTCTTTGAGCCACTTCATTTCGACCAGGTGGATCGTGCCCGAGAGCTCGATGACTCCGTCGATCTGCTCCAACACGATCGTGCTGTCCGCGGTTCTGCGTACGAAGTTCTCCCTCACATGAATGTCGTAGGCTCGAAATAGATCATTGAGCACACCTTCCAGAAGTCGACCCCGTTCCTGAGGCTGGTCGTCCATGCCGAAGAGGGCGAACAGGCGGTTCTTGACGTCGTCGGCCTTTCTGCGCTTTCGTGCAGCCCTCTGCTGTGCTTCACGGTGAGCCGCCTGCGCTTGGTCACGTTCAGCTTCTCGCTCTTGCTGCATGCGGGTGAACGCATCTTTCTTGTTCACCGCTTCACGGACGCTTGCCACTAGCCCCTTCGCTTCGAGGCGATCGTCTTCCCAGCAGGACTCAAAATCCTCAAATTCGACGACCCTACGGATCACTCCGCGACGTGGGCCTAATCCGCTATCTCCACGCATGTTCAAGCGTGTCAGCACCGTGCGCACGATCTCGTACTTGGTGATCGAACCAGGAGAGGTAAGCAGGGTCGCGTTGACGCCCGCCAAATCTTCTATATCGACCCCGGCACCTTGAAGAAACAGGATGACGGACTTCTTGGATTTGACCAGTCGAGGGATGGTCTTGATCAGCAGTTCAAGGAGGTCTGCCGGGTAGTGAAATTGCTCAGCCATGAAAGCCCTCGCTTACCGTAACCTTTCCGATGGCTCACGCAGGAGGAGCCCGTTGCGCTTGCCATCATGGCGCCAGATGGCCGGAAGGTACCGGCCAAGAGGCCTTGGTGTCGGCTCGCCGACACTCACTTGATCACACCTGGTCGGGCTCACGCTTCTATTTGGTGATTATTGACGCCATTCATCTCTCTGACAGGCGGGGAGATGACTGGCTGTCATTTTGTTGGAGATGGCTAGGCCTCAGAATGTGTCTGTCCGTTTGTACATATGGCGAGTTGTTCAAATGTGTCCACATATGGTGAGTAGCGTTGATGAATGATGCCTCGGGCCTGGTGACCTTCAAGTTCGCCCTGGCGGCGGCGCTGACCGGCGTGTTCTCGCTGGCGGATGCGAGCCTCACCTTTGTGCTGGTGGCCGTGGGTGGCCTGGCGGTCGGTGTGGCGTTGAGCTGGCTGGTGGGCCGCCTGCGTGCCTGGATGATCGCCCGGGGCTGGGACGACCCGGCGACGCACGTGGTGTTCATGTTGTTGCTGCCATTCGCCGCCTACGTGCTGGCGGAACGCCTTGGCGCCTCGGGCATCCTGTCGGCGGTGGCTGCGGGCATGATGCAAAGCTGGCTCGACCTGCTGCCGCGCCAGACCAGCACCCGGTTGCTCAACCGCAGCGTCTGGTCGCTGCTGGAGTTTGCGTTCAACGGCTTGATCTTCCTGCTGCTGGGCCTGCAACTGCCTGACATCATCAAGGCGGTGGTCAGTCACGAGCCGACGCTGTGGCCGACCTTGTTGTATCGCTGCCTGGACGTGATCGCGATTTTCCTGGTGCTGGTGGTGTTGCGGTTTATCTGGGTGCAAAGCATCTGGCGACTGTCGGGTTTATTGCGCCGGATTCGTGGGAAAAGTGAGCTGACGCTGGTGCCCACCGCGCGGTCCTGCTGGTTGCTGACCGTCGGTGGCGTACGCGGTGCCGTGACCCTGGCGGGTGTGATGTCGGTACCGTTACTGCTTGCGCCGGGGCAGGATTTTCCCGAGCGCGACCTGCTGATCTTCATCGCCGCCGGTGTGATCCTGCTTTCGCTCGTCGCGGCCTGCATCGCTTTGCCGCTGCTGTTACGCGGCATCGAGAAGAGCCCGGATGAGAAACGCCACAATGAAGTGCGCGAGGCCTGGAAGAAGACCGCCGTGGCTGCTATCCATGCCCTGGAAGCCGAAGAACCCGCTGAAGCTGCACCCCAGGATGCCGCCCAGGCAGCCTTGGCCACCGAGCTCAAGGCGCGGTTGATGTCGGAGTATCGTCATCAACTGGAAGTGTTCAACGATTCGACCGAAGCCCAGGCGCTGGCGTTGCAGATGGATCAACTGGAGCGCAAGTTGCGGCTCAAGGCCCTGCGGGCGCAGCGTCTGGAACTGTATAGCCTGAGCCGTCACCATCAGATTGGTGATGATGTGCTACGGGAGGTGTTGGCGGATCTGGATATGAGCGAGGCGAATCTGGGTCATATCAAATAACACCGCGGTGCTTGCTTGTGGCGAGGGAGCTTGCTCCCGCTGGGCTGCGTAGCGGCCCCAAAAAAGCGGGAGCGCTGCGCACTCCAGCGGGAGCAAGCTCCCTCGCCACATTCAGCGCAGTTATTTATTGCGGGTAATAAAGTCGCGAATCCGCGTCGCCGCTTCCACGCACTCCGCCAGCGGCGCGACCAGCGCCAGGCGCACACGCCCGGCGCCCGGGTTGACCCCGTCCACTTCCCGCGACAGGTACGAGCCCGGTACCACGGTCACGTGTTCTTCCACGAACAAGTCCCGGCAGAACGCCGCATCGTCGCCCTTCACGTTCGGCCACAGGTAGAAGCCGCCGTCCGGGTTTTGCACGTCCAGCACCGGCTTCAGGATCGTCAGCACCGCATCGAACTTTTCCCGGTACAGATCACGGTTGGCCTGCACGTGGGCTTCGTCCTGCCAGGCAGCAATGCTCGCCAGTTGGGTTTGCACCGGCATCGCGCAACCGTGGTAGGTGCGGTACAGCAGGAAGCCCTTGAGGATATCGGCGTCGCCGGCCACAAAGCCCGAACGCAGGCCCGGCAGGTTGGAGCGCTTGGACAGGCTGTGGAACACCACGCAACGCTTGAAGTCCTGGCGGCCCAGTTCCACGCAGGCGCTGAGCAGGCCTGGCGGCGGGGTTTGTTCGTCGAAGTACAGCTCGCTGTAGCACTCGTCGGCGGCGATCACGAAGTCGTATTCGTCAGCCAGGGCGATCAGCTTTTTCAGGGTGGCGACGGGAATCAGTGCACCGGTGGGGTTGCCTGGCGAGCACAGGAACAGGATCTGGCAGCGTTTCCAGATGTCCGGCGATACGGCGTCGAAATCCGGGTTGAAGCCGTTTTCATCCAGGCACGGCAGGTAATGCGGCTTGGCCCCGGCGAGGAACGCAGCCCCTTCGTAGATCTGGTAGAACGGGTTCGGGCTGACCACCAGCGCGTCGTCGCCGCGGTTGACCACGGTCTGGGTGAAGGCGAACAGCGCTTCACGGGTGCCGTTCACCGGCAGGATGTTGCGCGCCGGGTCAAGCCAGCCCTTGGGCACGCTGAAACGGCGTTCACACCAGGCGCCAATGGCTTCGCGCAGGGCGGGAATGCCCAGGGTGGTGGGATACACCGCCATCTGGTCCAGGTTGTTGGCCAGCGCCTCGGCGACAAACTGCGGGGATTTGTGCTTCGGCTCACCGATGGACAGGGCGATGGGGCGTTTGTCCGGGTTCGGCGTGACGCTGCCCAGCAGGACGCGCAATTTCTCGAACGGGTAGGGCTGCAGCTGGTTCAGGGCGTTGTTCATCGATAAATCTCGTTCAATTCATTGGAAGCTGAAAATGGGCGGTCGGTCAGATGCTCAAGCGTGACATCTCGACGCCGGTCTCCTGATTGACGCTCAGCTGCTGGACGATGGCTTCCTGCAAGCGTCGGCACAGTTCAGGGTCGGAAAGCGGCTGGTTGTCGGCATCGGTAATGAAGAACACGTCTTCCACCCGCTCGCCCAGGGTCGCAATCTTGGCGTTCTGCAACGACAGGTCGAACTCCAGGAAGATCGTGCCGATCCGTGCCAGCAGGCCCGGGCGGTCCGGCGCGCTGAGTTCCAGCACCGTCACCGGGCGCTGGGCGTCGTTGTGGATAGTCACCTCGGGGGCAAACGCAAAGTGCTTGAGCTGGCGCGGCACCCGACGCTGGATGATGGTCGGGTAGTCGTCAGGATTGCGCAGCGCGTCGGTCAGGCCTTTGCGGATCTTTTTCACCCGCTCCGGGTTGTCGCCGATGGACTCGCCTTCTGTGTCGAGCACGATGTAGGTGTCGAGGGTGAACTGGCTGCTGGAGGTGATGACCCGGGCGTCGTGAATGTTCAGGTTGAGCTGGTCCATCGCCGCCACGGTCACGGCGAAGAAGTCGTGCTGGTCGGGTGCGTAGATGAAGATCTGGGTGCCACCCTCGAACTCGCGCTGGGTGGTTTCCTTGATCAGCACCAGCGGGCCGCCATCGGCTGGCTGCTGCAGGATCGCGTCGCTGTGCCAGGCCACGTCGCCGGCGGTGTGGCGCAGGAAGTAGTCGTCCCCGAGTTGCGACCAGAGTTGCTCGACGTCGTCCGGGTCATTGCCGCCACGCACCAGAATATCCAGGGCCGCGCTTTGGGTGCGGCGGATCTGTTCTTCGCGGTCCACCGGGTTCTCCAGCCCGCGACGCAGCGCGCGCTTGGTCTCGGTGTAGAGCTGGCGCAACAGGCTGGCGCGCCAGGAGTTCCACAGCGTCGGGTTGGTGGCGTTGATGTCGGACACGGTGAGCACGTACAGGTAGTCGAGGCGGGTTTCATCGCCGACGGCCTGGGCAAAATCGTGGATCACCTGCGGGTCGGACAAGTCCTTGCGCTGGGCGGTGGTGGACATCACCAGGTGGTTCTGCACCAGCCACACGATCAGGCGGCTGTCCCACAGCGGCAACTGGTGACGCTGGCAGAACGCTTCGGCGTCCACTGCGCCAATTTCCGAGTGATCACCATGCCGGCCCTTGCCGATGTCGTGGTACAGGCCGGCGAGGTAGATCAATTCCGGCTTGGGCAGACGCGCCATGAGCTTGCTGGCCAGCGGGAATTTCTCTGACACCTGGGTGTACTGCAACTTACGCAGGTGCTTGATCAGGTTCAGGGTGTGGGCGTCCACCGTGTAGATGTGGAACAGGTCGTGCTGCATCTGCCCGACGATAAAGCCGAACTCCGGCAGGTAGCGCCCCAGGATCCCGTAGCGGTTCATGCGCCGCAGGTTGCGGTGGATGCCGATCTTGCACTTGAACAGCTCGATAAACAGACTGGTATTGCGGATGTCGTGGCGGAAATCGTCGTCGATCAGGTGACGGTTTTCCCGCAGCAGGCGAATGGTGTCGGCGCGTACGCCCTTGATTTCCGGCTGCTGGGCCATCAACACGAAGATTTCCAGCATGGCGAACGGCGTGCGTTTGAACACGTTGTCGTTGCGTGCCTCGATATAGCCATCGTGGAGCTGGAAGCGCGCGTTGATCGGCTGCGGCGGTGCTTCGTCTTCCGGGGCCAGGATCACTTCTTCGAAGTGCTGGATGATCAGGTCGCTGAGCTGGGCAATGCTCATCACCACGCGGTAGTACTGCTGCATGAAACTTTCGATGCTGGTCTTCGCGTCTTCGCCTTCAAACCCCAGCAGGGTGGCGATGGAGCGCTGGTGGTCGAACAGCAGGCGGTCTTCGGAGCGCCCGGCCAGCATGTGCAGCGCGTAGCGCACTTTCCAGAGGAATTCCTGGGAGGAGGCCAGCAGGGCGTTTTCGCTCTCCACCAGGAAGCCTTCCCCGGCCAGGGCGCGCAGGTTCAGGGTGCCGTACTGGCGACGGGCGACCCACAAAATCGTCTGGATGTCCCGCAGCCCGCCCGGGGAGCCTTTGACGTTGGGTTCCAAGTTGTATTCGGTGTCGTTGTACTTGTGGTGCCGGGCTTTCTGCTCGGCACGCTTGGCCAGGAAGAAGTCCTTGCTCGGCCACATGTGCGCGGTGCTGGTGACTTCCAGCATGCGCTGGCGCAGGCGCTCGGGGCCGGCGATGGTGCGGCTTTCCATCAGGTTGGTGATCACCGTCAGGTCGGCGCGGGCTTCCTGGGCACACTCGTCCACCGAGCGTACGCTTTGGCCGACTTCCAGGCCGATGTCCCACAACAGCGTCAGAAAACGCTCGATGGAGTCGCGAAAGATCTCGTGATCGGCGCTGTCCAGCAAGATCAGCAGGTCGATGTCGGAGTAGGGGTGCAGTTCGCCACGGCCGTAGCCGCCGACCGCCACCAGGGCGATATCGGCGTCTTCACTCCAGCTGAACTGTTCCCAGGCCTTTTGCAGGATGTTGTCGACGAACCAGGCGCGGTCCTCGATCAGCCGGCGGATATCGCGGCCGGTACGAAAGCGCCCGTCGAGCACCTCGCGGGCCTGACGAATGGCCTTCTTGAAGGCGGCGATGGGGCTGGCCTTCAGTGCCAGTTCCGCCTGGAACTGGCCACGGTCGAAGAGTTCGGGATCCACCTGGGGCATCGATCGGTTTTCCTTTCTATCTATGGGTCACAGCGTCGCTATTAGAAAACCGGTGCAAACATTACGCCGAAACGCGGGGAATCGTGTCGTCGGCACGCAGGGTGAAGATCTCGTAGCCGGTGTCGGTCACCAGCAGGGTGTGTTCCCACTGCGCCGAGAGCTTGCGGTCCTTGGTGATGGCGGTCCAGCCGTCGCCCAGCACCTTGGTGTCGGCCTTGCCCTGGTTGATCATCGGCTCGATGGTGAAGGTCATGCCTGCCTTGAGCTCCATGCCGGTGCCGGCGCGGCCGTAGTGCAGGATCTGTGGCTCTTCGTGGAACACCTTGCCGATGCCGTGGCCGCAGAACTCGCGCACCACCGAGAAGCCGTTCTTTTCAGCGTGCTTCTGGATGATTTCACCGATGTCGCCCAGGCGGCAGCCAGGCTTGACGATCTCGATGGCCTTGTACATGCATTCCTGGGTGACTTGCGACAGGCGCTCGGCCCAGACCGGCACGGTGCCGACGTGGAACATGCGGCTGGTGTCGCCGTGGTAGCCGTCCTTGATGACGGTGACGTCGATGTTCAGGGTGTCGCCGTCCTTCAGCGGCTTGTCGCCGGGAATCCCGTGGCACACCACGTGGTTGATCGAGGTGCAGATCGACTTGGGGAAACCCTTGTAGTTCAGCGGCGCAGGGATGGCCTTTTGCACGTCGACGATATAGTCGTGGCAAATGCGGTCCAGCGCTTCGGTGGTGACGCCGGGCTTGACGTGTTCGGCAATCATTTCCAGGACGTCGGCAGCCAGTTTGCCGGCAACACGCATGCCAGCGATATCTTCGGCGGTTTTGAGGGTGACGGTCATACAGGCTCTCTCTAGCGCGACGCGCTGAAATCAATACGGTTTACGGGTGTGCGACAAAAGGTTGCAGAATTCGCACAAGCCCAAAAAACGCGATTCTAGCAGACGCAAGGGTGAAACCATGAGCGTCTGGCGATCGCTTCTGTCTATAAGGATGGGGGCATTCTGGCTCTATTCAAAGGCTTAGGCAAAAGCGACTGACGGCAAATGTGATTGCGGGTTTCGTTTTTGCAAGCTCTGTGGTATAAAATGCGCCGCTTTCCGGGGATACCCCGCAAAGCTTAAATCCACACACGTGTCGACACGATGACCTGGGTGCCGGAGGCGAATGCCGCTGGTTGGTCATTGGGATACGTGGAGGCCAAACCCGACTTATTAAGGAACTATCATGTCCCAAGTCAACATGCGCGATATGCTGAAGGCCGGTGTGCACTTCGGTCACCAGACCCGTTACTGGAACCCGAAAATGGGTAAGTACATTTTCGGCGCGCGTAACAAGATCCACATCATCAACCTTGAAAAAACCCTGCCAATGTTCAACGAAGCTCTGACTTTCGTAGAGCGCCTGGCCCAGGGCAAAAACAAGATTCTGTTCGTCGGCACCAAGCGTTCCGCTGGCAAGATCGTTGCTGAAGAAGCAGCACGTTGCGGTTCGCCGTACGTCGATCACCGCTGGTTGGGCGGCATGCTGACCAACTTCAAAACCATCCGTGCTTCCATCAAGCGTCTGCGTGACCTTGAAGTGCAAGCCGAAGACGGTACTTTCGCCAAGCTGACCAAGAAAGAGGCGCTGATGCGCACTCGCGACCTGGAAAAGCTCGATCGTTCCCTGGGTGGTATCAAGGACATGGGCGGTCTGCCTGACGCACTGTTCGTTATCGACGTTGATCACGAGCGCATCGCGATCACCGAAGCCAACAAGCTGGGCATCCCGGTTATCGGCGTAGTCGATACCAACAGCAGCCCGGAAGGCGTTGACTACATCATCCCAGGCAACGATGACGCAATCCGCGCTATCCAGCTGTACATGGGTTCGATGGCTGACGCTGTAATCCGTGGTCGCAACCACGTTGCTGGCGGTACCGAGCAGTTCGTTGAAGAAGCTCCGGTAGCTGCAGCTGAGTAACTGACGCCTTGGCGTTGACTCAGTAAGCAAAAAGGGGGCTTGGCCCCCTTTTTGCCACCTCGAAAACCATTTGTCGGCAGCGCAGCTACAACATTTGTAACGTGCAGCGGCCTACAAGGGTGGTTCGGGAAGAATTGATCGCCCGTTCAATCGGGTGGAATGGTTGAAAACCTATCCAAGAGGATTTTGAAAATGGCAGAGATTACTGCAGCGTTGGTTAAAGAACTGCGTGAGCGTACCGGCGAAGGCATGATGGATTGCAAAAAGGCCTTGACCAAGGCCGGCGGCGACATCGAAAAAGCCATTGATGACATGCGTGCTTCGGGCGCCATCAAGGCTGCCAAGAAAGCAGGCAATGTCGCTGCTGAAGGCGCCATCGCAATCAAGGAAGACGGCAAATCGGCCGTTATCCTGGAAGTTAACTCGCAGACCGACTTCCTGGCCCTGCAAGACGACTTCAAGAACTTCGTCGCTGCCAGCGTTGAAAAAGCATTCGCTGACAAGCTGACCGACGCCGCTCCGCTGATCGAAGCTCAAGAAGCTGATCGTCTGGTTCTGGTGGGTAAAGTAGGCGAGAACGTTAACATTCGTCGCCTGACCCGCGTTGAAGGTGACGTTGTGGGTGCTTACCTGCACGGCAACAAGATCGGTGTTGTGGTTGCCCTGAAAGGCGGCAACGTTGAACTGGCCAAAGACATCGCTATGCACGTAGCGGCCAGCAACCCTGAATTCCTGCTGCCATCGGAAGTTTCTGCTGAAGCCATCGAACGCGAGAAAGCCGTGTTCCTGCAGCTGAACGAAGAGAAAATCAAAGGCAAGCCTGAAAACATCGTTGAAAACATGGTCAAGGGCCGTATCAGCAAGTTCCTGGCTGAGGCTTCCCTGGTTGAGCAGGCGTTCGTCAAGAACCCTGAAATCAAGGTTGGCGAACTGGCCAAGAAAGCCGGTGCTGAAATCGTTTCCTTCACCTACTACAAAGTAGGCGACGGCATCGAGAAGCCGGTCGACAACTTCGCTGAAGAAGTTGCTGCCCAGCTGGCTGCCACCAAGAAGTAAGACAGTTTTTAACTGTCGCCCAAAAGAGGCTGCCCGCTTACGCGCGCAGCCTCTTTTCAAATGGGGTGATCGATTTTTATTGGTTTCCCTTTGGAACTGGCTTACAAAGCCGTGTTCCGATGGCGCTGTGACAGCGTCAAGCTAGAGTGAACGCAGGCCGTAAACGGCTTGCCAAGAATTTTCAAAAAATACGCCGCAGGAGAGATTCGCAATGGCTCAGCAGGGCAGTGGTCATCAGGCTCGCTATAAACGCATTCTACTCAAGCTTAGCGGCGAGGCCCTGATGGGCTCGGAAGAGTTTGGGATCGATCCCAAAGTACTCGATCGCATGGCGCTGGAAGTCGGCCAACTGGTCGGTATCGGTGTCCAGGTCGGTCTGGTGATTGGCGGCGGCAACCTGTTCCGTGGCGCGGCACTCAGCGCTGCCGGCATGGATCGGGTGACAGGCGACCACATGGGCATGCTGGCCACTGTGATGAACGCCCTGGCCATGCGTGATGCGCTGGAGCGCGCCAATATCACCGCGATCGTGATGTCGGCTATTTCCATGGTTGGCGTAACGGATCACTATGATCGTCGCAAGGCCATGCGTCACCTGGATGCCAAGGAAGTCGTGATTTTTGCGGCCGGTACCGGCAACCCATTCTTTACCACCGATTCGGCAGCTTGCCTGCGTGGTATCGAGATCAACGCGGACGTGGTGCTCAAGGCCACCAAGGTTGACGGTGTCTACACTGCAGACCCATTCAAAGACCCGCATGCCGAGAAGTTCGATCATCTGACTTATGATGAAGTACTGGATCGCAAGCTGGGCGTGATGGACCTGACGGCAATTTGCTTGTGCCGCGACCACAAGATGCCGCTGCGCGTATTTAACATGAACAAGCCCGGCGCCCTGCTGAACATCGTACACGGCGGCGCGGAAGGGACTCTGATCGAGGAAATCGAACAATGATCAACGAAATCAAAAAAGACGCTCAAGAGCGCATGCAAAAATCCCTGGAATCCCTGAACCATGCGTTTGGCCAGATTCGTACCGGCAAGGCCCACCCAAGCATCCTGGGCAGCGTGATGGTGCCTTACTACGGCGCTGATACCTCGATCACCCAAGTGGCCAACATCACTGTAAAAGATTCGCGCACCCTGCAAGTCGTTGCTTTCGAGCGCAACATGCTCGGCGCCGTCGACAAGGCCATCCAGAGCGCCGGTTTGAACCTCAATCCGACCAACCTGGGCGAATTGCTGCTGATCTCCATGCCTGCCCTGACCGAAGAAACCCGCAAGGGCTTCACCAAGCAGGCGCGCAGTGCAGCAGAAGACGCACGTGTTGCCGTGCGCAACATCCGTCGTGATGCCTTGGGTGACCTGAAGAAGCTGGTCAAGGACAAGGAAATCAGCGAAGACGAAGAGCGCCGTGCCGTTGCTGATATCGACAAGCTGACTAAAGATGCCGAGGCCCAGATCACCAAGGCCACGGAAGATAAAGAAAAGGACCTGATGGCCGTATAAGGGGTCAGGACGCCTTCATGGAAAAGACCAAGCAGACTGTGCCCTCCGTGGTGCCGCGCCATGTCGCGATCATCATGGACGGGAATAATCGCTGGGCGAAGAAGCGCTTTATGCCGGGCGTTGCCGGGCATAAGGCGGGTGTCGACGCTGTACGAGCCGTGATTGAGGTGTGCGCCGAGGCCAAGGTCGAAGTATTGACCCTGTTCGCGTTCTCCAGTGAAAACTGGCAGCGCCCGGCCGAGGAGGTCAGTGCCTTGATGGACCTGTTCTTCAAGGCCCTGCGCCGCGAGGCCAAGCGCCTGAACGAGAACAACATCAGCCTGCGTATCATTGGTGACCGTTCGCGGTTTCATCCGGAGCTGCAGGCGGCCATGCGCGAAGCCGAGGCGATCACTGCCGGCAGCAACCGTTTTGTGCTGCAGATCGCAGCCAACTACGGCGGCCAGTGGGATATTGCCCAGGCCGCGCAGCGTCTGGCGCGGGAAGTGCAGGCCGGCCATCTGCGCCCGGAAGATATCACCCCCGAACTCTTGCAAACCTGCCTGGTGACCGGCGACCTGCCGTTGCCGGACCTGTGCATTCGTACCGGTGGCGACCATCGCATCAGCAACTTCCTGTTGTGGCAGTTGGCCTATACCGAACTGTACTTCTCCGACCTGTTCTGGCCGGACTTCAAACACGATGCCATGCGCAATGCGCTGGCCGATTTCGCTTCCCGTCAGCGTCGCTTCGGTAAAACGAGCGAGCAGATCGAAGCTGGAGCCCGGGTTTAATGCTTAAACAACGAATCATCACGGCGCTGATCCTGCTGCCTATTGCCCTGTGCGGGTTTTTCCTGCTTGAAGGTGCGAACTTCGCGCTGTTCATCGGCCTGGTTGTGACCCTGGGTGCCTGGGAATGGGCGCGCCTGGCGGGTTTCGCCGCGCAGTTGCCTCGTGTGGTGTATGCCGCTGTCGTGGCGTTGTTGATGTTCCTGATGTACATCCTGCCGGACGTGGCGCCCTGGGTGCTGGGTGCGGCGGTGTTGTGGTGGGCGTTGGCGACCTATCTGGTGCTGACCTATCCGGGCACCAGCAGTCACTGGTCCAGTGTTGCCTGCAAGCTGGTGATTGGCCTTTTGATTCTGTTGCCTGCCTGGCAGGGCCTGGTCTACATCAAGCACATGCAACTGGGTAACTGGCTGATCATGGCGGTGATGGTTCTGGTGTGGGGTGCCGATATCGGCGCCTATTTCTCCGGGCGTGCCTTCGGCAAGCGCAAGCTGGCGCCGGCGGTCAGCCCCGGCAAAAGCTGGGAAGGCGTGTATGGCGGCCTGGCGTTGACCCTGGTGATTACCGTGGTGGTCGGTGTGGTGCGTGACTGGACCATCAAGGAAATGCTACTGGGCCTGGTGGGCGCAGCCGTGGTGGTGTTCATCTCGGTGGTCGGTGACCTGACCGAAAGCATGTTCAAGCGCCAGGCCGGGATCAAGGACAGCAGTAACCTGCTGCCGGGTCACGGTGGCGTGCTGGACCGTATCGACAGCCTGACTGCCGCGATCCCGATCTTTGCCGTACTGCTGTGGATGGCTGCCTCGTGAGCCGCCTGCAACAGGTAACCGTGCTGGGCGCTACCGGCTCGGTGGGGCTAAGCACCCTGGATGTGATTGCTCGTCATCCCGAGCGTTATCAAGTATTCGCCTTGACCGGTTTCAGTCGCCTGAATGAGCTGCTGGCACTGTGTGTGCGGCACGCGCCGCAATACGCAGTAGTGCCCGAAGCGGCAGTTGCACGTGGTTTGCAGGATGACTTGCGCGCTGCGGGCCTGGCGACTCAGGTATTGGTGGGGGAGGAGGGGTTGTGCCAGGTTTCGGCAGACCCTGAGGTCGACACCGTGGTTGCGGCGATTGTCGGCGCTGCCGGCTTGCGCCCGACCCTGGCGGCCGTTGATGCGGGCAAGAAGATTCTGCTGGCCAACAAAGAAGCCCTGGTGATGTCCGGGGCACTCTTCATGCAGGCGGTGCGCAAGAGCGGCGCCGTGCTGTTGCCGCTCGACAGCGAGCACAACGCTATTTTCCAATGCATGCCTGGTGATTTCGCCCGCGGGTTGAGCCAGGTCGGCGTGCGCCGGATTTTGCTGACAGCCTCCGGTGGTCCGTTCCGGCAGACGCCGCTGGCCGATCTGGAGCATGTTTCTCCCGATCAGGCGTGCGCTCACCCGAACTGGTCCATGGGGCGCAAGATCTCGGTGGATTCAGCGAGCATGATGAACAAGGGCCTGGAGCTGATTGAGGCCTGCTGGTTGTTCGATGCCCGGCCGGACCAGGTCGAGGTGGTGATCCACCCGCAAAGTGTGATTCATTCCCTGGTGGACTATGTGGATGGCTCGGTATTGGCCCAACTGGGCAATCCGGACATGCGTACGCCGATCGCCAATGCCCTGGCATGGCCTGAGCGGATTGACTCGGGTGTTGCGCCGTTGGATCTGTTTGCCATTGCCCGTCTGGACTTCGAAGCGCCCGACGAGCAACGCTTCCCTTGCCTGCGTCTTGCGCGGCAAGCTGCGGAGGCGGGTAACAGTGCCCCGGCGATGCTGAATGCGGCCAATGAAGTGGCTGTGGCGGCGTTTCTGGACCGGCGCATCCGCTTTCCGCAGATCGCGGGTATCATCGAGGACGTTTTGAGTCTTGAGCCCGTCGTCCCGGTGAATGATCTGGGCGCGGTGTTCGAAGCGGATGCAAAGGCCCGGGCCTTGACCGAGCAGTGGTTGAGCCGCAATACGCGTTAGCCTCTGGGTGTGTTCAAGCCTTCAGGCACTGGATTGAAATGCGGAGAAATTAGATGAGTGCGCTCTACATGATTGTCGGCACCCTGGTTGCTCTGGGTGTGCTGGTTACCTTCCACGAGTTCGGCCATTTCTGGGTCGCGCGTCGTTGCGGCGTCAAGGTACTGCGCTTTTCCGTAGGCTTCGGCATGCCGTTGCTGCGCTGGCACGACCGTCGTGGCACCGAGTTCGTAATTGCGGCCATTCCATTGGGCGGCTACGTCAAGATGCTCGACGAGCGCGAAGGCGAAGTGCCGGCTGATCAGTTGGATCAATCCTTCAACCGCAAGACCGTTCGTCAGCGCATCGCCATCGTCGCGGCAGGCCCGATCGCGAATTTCCTGTTGGCGATGGTGTTCTTCTGGGTCCTGGCCATGTTGGGTAGCCAGCAGGTGCGTCCGGTGATCGGTGCCGTCGAGGCCGACAGCATGGCGGCGAAGGCCGGCCTGACTGCCGGGCAAGAAATTGTTGCAGTTGATGGCGAACCAACCACCGGCTGGGGTGCCGTCAATTTGCAGTTAGTGCGTCGCCTGGGTGAAAGCGGCATCGTGAAACTGGTGGTGCGCGATCAGGATTCCACCACCGAAACCTCGCGCGAGCTGGCCCTGGACCACTGGCTGAAAGGCTCCGATGAGCCTGACCCGATCAAATCCCTGGGCATTCGCCCATGGCGTCCGGCCTTGCCGCCGGTGCTGGCAGAGCTGGATCCGAAGGGGCCAGCCCAGGCCGCGGGTCTGAAAACCGGCGATCGCCTGCTGGCCCTCGATGGCCAGGCGCTGGGTGACTGGCAGCAGGTGGTCGACCTGGTGCGTGTACGCCCTGATACCAAAATTGTGCTGAAAGTTGAGCGCGATGGTGCTCAAATCGACGTCCCTGTGACCCTGGCGGTTCGTGGGGAAGCCAAGGCAGCTGGGGGTTACCTGGGGGCCGGCGTCAAAGGTGTCGATTGGCCACCTTCGATGGTTCGAGAGGTCAGCTTCGGGCCGTTGGCGGCGATTGGCGAGGGTGCGAGACGCACCTGGACCATGAGTGTGCTGACCCTCGATTCCCTCAAGAAAATGTTGTTCGGCGAGCTCTCGGTAAAAAACTTGAGTGGACCGATAACCATTGCTAAAGTGGCGGGCGCTTCTGCCCAGTCGGGCGTTGTAGATTTCCTGAATTTCCTGGCTTATCTGAGTATTAGCCTTGGGGTTCTGAATTTGTTGCCCATTCCAGTATTGGATGGGGGGCATCTGTTGTTTTATCTGGTCGAGTGGGCGCGTGGTCGCCCCTTGTCGGATCGGGTGCAGGGTTGGGGGATACAGATCGGTATCAGTTTGGTGGTCGGGGTGATGTTATTAGCCCTGGTCAACGATCTGGGACGACTGTAACGCTTCGCTGAATTGCGAATCTGCCGCATTTTGCGGCAGTTTGTTTATTGCCAGTTGGAATAAGAAAGGACTTCATGAAACGTCTGCTGCTAACTGCGGTTCTCACCGTATTGATGATCGCCGAAGTTCACGCCGAGTCCTTCACCATCTCCGATATTCGCGTCAACGGCCTCCAGCGGGTTTCCGCGGGTAGCGTCTTTGGTGCCTTGCCGTTGAACGTCGGGGAACAGGCTGATGACCGTCGCCTGGTGGAATCCACTCGTGCGCTGTTCAAAACCGGGTTCTTTCAAGATATCCAACTGGGTCGCGAAGGTAACGTCCTCGTCATCACTGTCGTCGAGCGACCTTCTGTCGCCAGTATCGAGATCGAAGGCAACAAGGCGATCTCCACTGAGGACTTGATGAAAGGCCTCAAGCAATCCGGCCTTGCCGAAGGCGAGATCTTCCAGCGTGCCACCCTCGAAGGCGTGCGTAACGAACTGCAACGCCAGTACGTTGCCCAGGGTCGTTACTCGGCTACCGTCGAGACCGAAGTGGTGCCGCAACCGCGTAACCGCGTCGGCCTGAAGGTCAACATCAACGAAGGCACCGTGGCGGCCATCCAGCACATCAACGTGGTGGGTAACACCAAGTTTGCTGATGACGACCTGATCGACCTGTTCGAACTCAAGACCACCAACTGGCTGTCGTTCTTCAAGAACGATGACAAGTATGCCCGTGAAAAACTCTCCGGTGACCTGGAGCGCCTGCGTTCCTACTACCTGGACCGCGGCTATATCAACATGGATATCGCTTCGACCCAGGTGTCCATCACCCCGGACAAGAAGCACGTCTATATCACTGTCAACGTCAACGAAGGCGAGAAGTACAAGGTTCGTGACGTCAAGCTCAGCGGCGACTTGAAAGTGCCTGAAGACCAGGTCAAGTCCCTGTTGCTGGTGCAGAAGGACCAGGTGTTCTCGCGCAAGCTGATGACCACCACCTCCGAGCTGATCACCCGTCGCCTGGGTAACGAAGGCTATACCTTCGCCAACGTCAACGGCGTACCGACCCCGCACGACGAAGACCACACCGTGGACATCACCTTCGTTGTAGACCCGGGCAAGCGTGCCTACGTGAACCGCATCAACTTCCGTGGCAACACCAAGTCTGCCGACGAAGTGCTGCGCCGCGAAATGCGTCAGATGGAAGGTGGCTGGGCGTCGACTTACCTGATCGACCAGTCCAAGGTTCGCCTTGAGCGCCTGGGCTTCTTTAAGGAAGTCAACGTTGAAACCCCGGCTGTACCGGGTGTGGATGACCAGGTTGACGTGAACTACGCCGTAGAAGAGCAAGCCTCCGGTTCGATTACCGCCAGTGTCGGTTTCGCCCAGAGTGCCGGCCTGATCCTCGGTGGTTCGATCACCCAGAACAACTTCCTCGGTACCGGTAACAAGGTTTCCATCGGCCTGACCCGAAGCGAATACCAGAGCCGCTATAACTTCGGTTATGTCGACCCCTACTGGACTGCTGACGGCGTGAGCCTGGGCTACAACGCCTTCTATCGCACAACCGACTACAAAGACCTCGACGTTGACGTTGCAAGCTATGCAATCGACAGCTTCGGCGTTGGTGCCAACATTGGTTACCCGATCAGTGAGACCTCGCGTCTGACCTTCGGCCTGACCGCGCAGCAGGACAAGATCAAGACCGGTGTGTACACCGTGGATGAGATCTTCAACTTCGTGCGTAAAGAAGGCGACCAGTTCCTGAACTTCAAGGCTTCGGCCGGTTGGTCGGAATCGACCCTGAACAAAGGTGTACTGGCGACCCGTGGCCATTCCCAGAGCCTGACTCTGGAAGCCACCACGCCGGGCAGCGACCTGTCGTTCTTCAAACTCGACTACCGTGGCCAGTTGTTCCAGCCATTGAGCGAAAACTACACCATGCGCCTGCACACCGAATTGGGTTATGGCGATGGTTATGGTTCGACCAGCGGCTTGCCGTTCTATGAGAACTACTATGCGGGTGGTTTCAACTCGGTACGTGGTTTCAAGGACAGCACCTTGGGTCCTCGTGGTACCCCAAGCCGTGGCGTGGGTGTGACCGGTAACCAGGGGACTGTGGCTGACTCGGACAACGACCCGCTGCCATTCGGTGGTAACGTGCTGATCCAGGGTGGTGCTGAGATTCTGTTCCCGCTGCCATTCGTTAAAGATCAACGTTCCCTGCGTACTTCGGTCTTCTGGGATGTGGGTAACGTGTTCGACTCCAAGTGCGAACAGGTCACCAACCCGAATGGCTCGAAGTCCAACACGCAGTGCAACGATGTGAGCTTCAGCAACCTGGCAAGCTCTGTCGGTGTCGGTGTGACCTGGGTTACCGCGCTTGGCCCATTGAGCTTTGCTCTGGCCATGCCGGTCAAGAAACCGGATAACGCTGAAACCCAGATTTTCCAATTCTCCCTCGGCCAGACGTTCTAAGCGTCTGACCCAAGATAACGACAACGGATTCTGTAGGAGTGCATCGTGCGTAAGTTGACTCAATTGGTTCTCCTGGCGACTGTCCTGGTAGCGACCCCGGCCTTTGCCGAAATGAAAATTGCCGTTCTGAACTATCAGATGGCGCTGCTGGAATCCGATGCGGCCAAGAAATATGCCGTAGATGCCGAGAAGAAATTCGGTCCTCAACTGACCAAGCTCAAGACGCTGGAAAGCAGCGCCAAGGGCATCCAGGATCGTCTGGTAGCCGGTGGCGACAAGATGCAGCAAGGCGAGCGCGAGCGTCTGGAGCTTGAATTCAAGCAAAAGGCCCGTGACTACCAGTTCCAGTCCAAGGAGCTGAACGAAGCCAAGGCTGTTGCCGACCGCGAAATGCTCAAGCAGCTGAAGCCGAAACTCGACAGCGCTGTGGAAGAAGTCATCAAGAAAGGTGCCTTTGACCTGGTATTCGAACGCGGTGCAGTCATCGACGTTAAACCTCAGTACGACATCACCCGTCAGGTGATCGAGCGCATGAATCAGCTGAAGTAAGCCATGACTGCGACTATCAAGCTCGGCCAATTGGCCGAGTTCCTGGGAGCCACCTTGCGTGGCTCCGCGGAGAAGGAAATCACTGGGCTAGCCACCTTGCAGGAGGCTGGCCCAGCTCAGTTGAGCTTCCTGGCAAACCCCCAATACCGTAAATACCTGGGCGAAAGCCGCGCCGCAGCCGTGCTGCTGAAGGCCGCTGACGCCGAAGGTTTTGCCGGGGACGCGCTGGTTGTTGCCGATCCGTACCTGGCGTATGCCCGGGTGTCGCACCTGTTCGATCCGAAACCCAAGGCCCCCGCCGGTATCCATCCGACGGCGGTGATCGCCGATGACGCTCAGGTTGACCCTGCCGCGAGCATCGGTGCTTTTGTGGTGATTGAAAGCGGTGCACGCATCGGGGCGGGTGTAACGCTGGGTGCCCAGTGTTTTATCGGCGCGCGCAGCGAGATTGGTGCCGGTGGCTGGCTGGCTCCGCGTGTAACCCTGTACCACGACGTGCGTATCGGTGAGCGTGTGGTGATTCAGTCCGGTGCCGTGATTGGCGGCGAGGGCTTCGGCTTCGCCAACTCGAAGGGTGTCTGGCACAAGATTGCCCAAGTGGGCGGCGTGTTGATTGGCGATGACGTTGAAATTGGCGTCAACACTGCCGTTGACCGCGGGGCCCTGGCCGATACCGTCATTGGTAACGGCGTGAAACTGGATAACCAGATTCAGATCGCCCACAACGTGCAGATTGGCGATCACACCGCCATGGCCGCCTGCGTGGGGATCTCCGGCAGCACCAGGATCGGCAAGCATTGCATGCTCGCCGGGGGTGTTGGCCTGGTGGGCCATATCGAAGTGTGCGACAACGTATTCATCACCGGCATGACCATGGTGACCCATTCGATTACCGAGCCTGGGTCCTATTCATCCGGTACGGCCATGCAGCCTGCGGCCGAATGGCGCAAGAGCGCGGCGCGTCTGAGGCAGCTCGACGATATCGCTCGGCGCCTGAAACATCTGGAAAAGCGTGTTGGGGACGTGACCCCTGGCGGTAATGCTTCATCAGATGGCTGATACCATTTCCATATCAAGTGTGCACAGCCGCTAGACTGCCTCCTTGATTTGCTAGAGGGGCGTGCCTTAGTCCGCACGCTCCCAATCTTTATTACAGGCTTCCCCCCGAAATGATGGACATCAACGAGATTCGCGAATACCTGCCTCACCGTTACCCGTTCCTGCTGGTGGACCGGGTCACGGACCTCAATGTTGAGGAAAAGCGCATTCGTGCCTACAAGAATGTCAGCATCAACGAACCGTTCTTCAACGGTCACTTCCCTGCGCATCCCATCATGCCAGGCGTATTGATCATCGAAGCGATGGCCCAGGCTGCCGGTATCCTTGGTTTCAAAATGCTCGACCTGAAGCCTGCCGATGGCACGCTCTACTATTTCGTGGGCTCTGACAAACTGCGCTTCCGCAACCCGGTAACTCCGGGTGACCAGTTGATTCTTGAAGCCAAGTTCATCAGCTGCAAGCGCCAGATATGGAAGTTCGAATGCCAGGCCTCGGTCGACGGCAAGCCGGTGTGCTCGGCTGAAATCATCTGTGCGGAACGCAAACTATGAGTTTGATTGACCCTCGCGCAATCATCGATCCGACGGCCGTACTGGCCGCCGACGTTGAGGTCGGCCCTTGGTCGATCGTCGGCGCAGGTGTGGAAATCGGCGAGGGGACAGTCATCGGGCCGCATGTGATCCTCAAAGGCCCGACGAGGATTGGCAAACACAATCGTATCTATCAGTTCTCATCGATAGGCGAAGACACCCCGGACATGAAGTACAAGGGTGAAGAAACACGTCTGGTAATCGGTGATCACAACATCATCCGTGAAGGCGTGACCATTCACCGCGGTACTGTCCAGGACCGTGCCGAGACCACCCTGGGTGACCACAACCTGGTGATGGCTTATGCGCATATCGGTCATGACAGCGTAATCGGCAACCATTGCATCCTGGTCAACAACACTGCGTTGGCCGGCCATGTGCACGTTGACGATTGGGCGATCCTGTCCGGCTTTACCCTGGTGCATCAGTACTGCCATATCGGCGCCCACAGCTTTTCCGGCATGGGTACCGCCATCGGCAAGGACGTTCCGGCGTTCGTCACCGTATTCGGCAACCCGGCCGAGGCCCGCAGCATGAACTTCGAAGGCATGCGCCGTCGGGGCTTCAGCGAAGACGCGATCCACGCCCTGCGCCGCGCCTACAAGGTGGTTTACCGCCAGGGGCTGACGGTCGACCAGGCCTTGATCGAACTGACGGAGCCAGCCGCATTGTTTCCGGAAGTCGCGATATTCCGTGACTCTATCCAGTCGTCGACTCGCGGCATCACCCGCTGATCATGGCCAGGCTGCGTATAGCGTTGGTGGCCGGAGAAGCTTCCGGCGATATTCTCGGTGCAGGCCTGATGCGGGCCCTCAAGCTCCAGCATCCGGCGGTTGAATTCATCGGTGTCGGCGGTCCGTTGATGCAGGCTGAAGGCCTGACGTCCTACTTCCCTATGGAACGCTTGTCGGTCATGGGGCTGGTGGAGGTGCTGGGCCGTTTGCGCGAGCTGCTGGCCCGTCGCAAAAAGCTGATCCAGACCCTGATCGAAGAAAAGCCCGACGTCTTTATCGGAATCGACGCGCCGGACTTCACCCTCAATATCGAACTCAAATTGCGTCAGGCCGGGATCAAGACCGTGCATTACGTCAGCCCGTCCGTGTGGGCGTGGCGGCAAAAGCGCGTGCTGAAGATTCGCGAAGGCTGCGACCTGATGCTGACCCTGCTGCCCTTCGAGGCCAGGTTCTACGAAGAGAAGGGCGTCCCGGTGCGGTTTGTCGGGCACACCCTGGCCGATACCATTCCTCTGCAGGCCGACCGTGCTGCCGCGCGTGCCGAACTGGGTTTGCCCGAAGGTCCGCTGGTGGCCTTGATGCCGGGGAGCCGTGGCGGCGAAGTCGGTCGTCTCGGCGCGCTGTTTTTTGATGCAGCCGAACGCCTGCAGGCGCTGAAGCCGGGTGTGCGCTTCGTATTGCCATGCGCCAGTCCTCAGCGCCGTGCACAAATTGAAGAATTGCTGGTAGGGCGCAACTTGCCGTTGACCCTGCTCGACGGCGGCTCGCACCTGGCACTGGCGGCGTGCGATGCGGTGCTGATCGCCTCCGGCACTGCGACCCTGGAGGCCTTGCTCTACAAGCGCCCGATGGTCGTGGCCTATCGCCTGGCGCCGCTGACCTACTGGATTCTCAAGCGTATGGTCAAAAGCCCCTACATCTCCCTGCCGAATTTGCTGGCCCAGCGTCTGTTGGTGCCCGAGTTGTTGCAGGACGATGCGACGCCTGAAGCCCTGGCGCAAACCCTTTTCCCGTTGATCGATGGCGGCGAAGAGCAGACCCGTGGTTTCGACGAAATCCACCGCACCTTGCGCCGTGATGCGTCGAACCAGGCGGCGGACGCTGTGCTGACCTTGATCGGCCATAAACAGGAAACCCTATGAAGACGCAAATGGGCCTGGATTTCAGCCTGGTCGCCGATGCCCTTGATCTGGTTGCCGGTGTTGACGAAGTCGGTCGCGGCCCGCTGTGCGGCGCAGTCGTCACCGCCGCAGTGATTCTCGACCCGAACCGCCCGATCCTCGGCCTGAACGATTCGAAGAAACTTACCGAGGCCCGTCGTGAAAAGCTCTATGACGAGATCTGTGAGAAAGCCCTGAGCTGGCACATCGCCCGGGCTGAGGTCGAAGAAATCGACGAACTGAACATCCTGCACGCCACCATGCTGGCCATGCAGCGCGCTATTGAAGGCCTGCACATCACGCCCAAAATGGCGATGATCGACGGCAACCGCTGCCCGAAGCTGACGATGCCGGCTGAAGCGGTGGTCAAGGGTGATAGCAAGGTGCCGGCGATTGCCGCTGCATCGATCCTGGCCAAGGTCAGCCGTGACCGTGAAATGGCGGCTTTCGAATTGATCTATCCCGGCTACGGCATCGGCGGGCACAAAGGCTATCCAACGCCCGTTCATCTGGAAGCTTTGGCTCGCCTGGGCCCGACCCCGATCCACCGCCGCTCGTTTGCCCCGGTTCGCCAGGCTTTCGAGGCTCGGGAAAGCCTGATCGAGGTTTAGCAGCAAGGCTGATGTTTTTGCCAAGGCCCGGTACAATCCGGGCCTTGTTGTCTCCACGTTTTGTACAGGATCACTATGCCGGCTTCATTCGTTCACCTGCGCCTGCACACTGAATACTCCCTGGTCGACGGCCTGGTACGGATCAAACCCCTGGTCAAAACGCTGGTGGGCATGAACATGCCTGCCGTGGCGGTGACCGACCAGAACAACATGTGTTCCCTGGTCAAGTTCTACAAGGCCGCCATGGGCGCCGGCATCAAGCCGATCTGCGGTGCCGACCTGTGGCTGTCGAACAAGGACCCGGATAACCCACTGAGCCGCATCAGCCTGTTGGCGATGAACGGCGTGGGTTATCGCAACCTCACCGAACTGATTTCCCGTGGCTTTATCGATGGCCAGCGCAATGGCTCGATCATCATCGAGCGCGAGTGGGTGGCCGAAGCCAGCGAAGGGCTGATCATGCTCTCGGCGGCCAAAGAGGGTGAAATCGGTATCGCGCTGTTGGGCGGCAATCCTCATGAGGCTGAAGTGCTCGCCCGTGAGTGGATGGAGGTGTTCCCCAACCGTTTCTACCTGGAAATCCAGCGCACCAACCGCCCCAACGATGAAGAGCAGTTGCACGCCGCTGTGGCCCTGGCTGAAAAGCTTGGCGCGCCGCTGGTGGCGACCAACGATGTGCGCTTTATCAAGAAGGAAGACTTCGAGGCCCACGAAACCCGCGTATGCATCGGCGAAGGCCGGGCGCTGGACGATCCGCGCCGCTCGAAAAACTACAGCGAAGAGCAGTACCTCAAAAGCGCCGATGAAATGGCCGAGCTGTTCAGTGACCTGCCCGAGGCCCTGGAAAACTCCGTCGAAATTGCCAAGCGCTGCAATATTGAAGTGAAGCTGGGCAAGCACTTCCTGCCCAACTTCCCGATTCCCGATGGCATGACCATCGACGAGTATTTCCGCAAGGTCTCGTTCGACGGTTTGGAGGAACGCCTGAGCGTCCTGCTGCCCAAGGACACCACTGAAGATTATGAAGCCAAGCGCCAGGTCTACGTCGACCGCCTGAATTTCGAGCTGGATATCATTATCCAGATGGGGTTCCCCGGTTACTTCCTGATCGTAATGGACTTTATCCAGTGGGCCAAAAGCAACGGCGTGCCGGTGGGGCCTGGCCGTGGATCGGGTGCCGGGTCGCTGGTGGCCTATGTGCAGAAGATCACCGACCTCGACCCGCTGGAATACGACCTGCTGTTCGAACGTTTCCTTAACCCGGAACGGGTATCGATGCCCGACTTCGACGTCGACTTCTGCATGGATGGTCGCGACCGGGTTATTGAGTACGTGGCCGAGAAATACGGGCGCAACGCAGTAAGCCAGATCATCACCTTCGGTTCCATGGCGGCGAAAGCGGTAATTCGCGACGTGGCCCGGGTACAGGGCAAGTCCTACGGCCTGGCTGACCGCCTGTCGAAGATGATTCCGTTTGAAGTCGGCATGACCCTGGAAAAAGCCTACGAGCAGGAAGAAATCCTGCGGGACTTCATCAAGGTCGATGAAGAAGCGGCTGAAATCTGGGACATGGCGCGCAAGCTCGAAGGCGTGGTGCGTAACGTCGGTAAACACGCCGGTGGTGTAGTAATCGCGCCTACCAAGCTGACCGACTTTTCGCCGATCTATTGCGACGAAGAAGGCGACGGCCTGGTAACCCAGTTCGACAAGGACGACGTGGAGGCGGCCGGCCTGGTGAAGTTCGACTTCCTCGGCCTGCGTACCCTGACGATCATCGACTGGGCGCTGAAGACCATCAACCGCGACCGCGCCAAGGTCAATGAGCCACCGCTGGATATCGCGTTTATCCCGCTGGATGACAAACCGACCTACAGCCTGCTGCAAAAAGCCGAAACCACGGCCGTGTTCCAGCTTGAATCCCGCGGCATGAAAGAGCTGATCAAAAAGCTCAAGCCCGACTGCCTGGAAGACTTGATCGCACTGGTGGCCCTGTTCCGTCCGGGCCCCTTGCAATCGGGCATGGTGGATGACTTCATCAACCGTAAGCACGGGCGTGCCGAGCTGGCTTACCCGCACTCCGACTACCAGTACGAAGGTCTCAAGCCGGTACTGGCACCGACCTACGGCATCATCCTGTATCAAGAACAGGTGATGCAGATTGCCCAGGTCATGGCCGGCTATACCCTCGGCGGCGCGGACATGCTGCGTCGAGCCATGGGTAAGAAAAAGCCCGAGGAAATGGCCAAGCAGCGCGGTGGCTTCATTGAAGGTTGCGCCACCAACAACATCGATGCCGACCTGGCCGGTAACATCTTCGACCTGGTGGAAAAGTTCGCCGGTTACGGCTTCAACAAATCCCACTCTGCCGCCTATGGCCTGGTGTCTTACCAGACTGCGTGGCTGAAGGCTCACTACCCGGCGCCGTTCATGGCGGCGGTGCTGTCTGCGGATATGCACAACACCGACAAGGTCGTGACCTTGATCGAGGAAGTGCGCACCATGAAGCTGCGCCTCGACGCGCCGGACGTGAACACTTCCGAGTTCAAGTTCACGGTGAACGACGAAGGCCGCATCATCTATGGCCTCGGCGCGATCAAGGGCGTGGGCGAAGGCCCGGTGGAGGCGATTACCGAAGCGCGTCAGGACGGGCCGTTCAAGGACCTGTTCGATTTCTGCGCCCGGGTCGACCTCAAGCGCATCAACAAACGTACTCTGGATGGCTTGATCCGCAGCGGCGCCCTGGATCGCCTGGGCCCGTACTTCCATGACGAGCCGAAGGCGTACCAGGCCAATATCGACCGCAACCGCGCGGTATTGCTGACCGCCATGGAAGAAGCGATCAAGGCCGCCGAGCAGACCGCACGCACCCACGACAGCGGCCACGCCGACCTGTTTGGCGGGCTGTTCGTCGAAGAAGATGCCGACGTCTACGCCAACCATCGCAAGGCCAAGGAGCTGACCCTCAAGGAACGCCTCAAGGGTGAGAAAGACACCCTGGGCCTGTACCTCACGGGTCACCCGATTGACGAATATGAAGGTGAAATCCGGCGTTTCGCCCGCCAGCGCATCATCGACCTGAAGCCGGCGCGGGATACCCAGACCGTCGCAGGCATGATCATCGCGCTGCGGGTGATGAAGAATAAAAAGGGCGATAAGATGGGTTTCATCACCCTCGACGACCGCTCGGGCCGGATCGAAGCCTCGCTGTTTGCCGATGCCTTCCATTCCGCCCAGTCGCTGTTGCAGACCGACGCGATGGTGGTGGTGGAAGGGGAGGTCAGCAACGACGACTTCTCCGGCGGCCTGCGCCTGCGGATCAAGCGCGTGATGAGCATGGAAGATGCTCGCACCAACCTGGCCGAAAGCCTGCGCCTGAAGGTCAAGACCGATGCGCTCAAAGGTGATCAGCTACGCTGGTTGGGTGACTTGCTTAAACGCCACCGTGGCGCCTGCCCGGTGACCATGGAGTACACCGGCAACGACGCCAAGGCGATGTTGCAGTTTGGCGAGACGTGGCGAATTGACCCCGCCGATGGCTTGATTCAAGCATTGCGTGACCAGTTCGGGCGTGACAACGTCTTCCTCCAATACCGTTGACGGTCAGGCAGTACGAAGATCGCCTGATCTCGACCGAACATTTAATCTCGACCTAACCGCGCCTCTCCCTTAAGGTAGGGCGCGAATAGACAACCGGCTGGCCAGGCACTCCTTGGCCGTCGACCCAAGACGGACGCTTATGAACCCGAATTTTCTTGATTTCGAACAGCCGATCGCTGACCTGCAAGCCAAGATCGAAGAGCTGCGCCTGGTCGGCAATGACAATTCGCTGAATATCGGCGATGAAATCGCTCGCCTGCAAGACAAGAGCAGCACGCTTACCGAAGACATCTTCGGCAAGCTGACCAGCTGGCAGATCGCGCGCCTGGCCCGCCACCCGCGCCGTCCGTACACCCTGGACTACATCGACCATATCTTTACCGAGTTCGATGAGCTGCACGGCGACCGTCACTTCTCCGACGACGCCGCCATCGTGGGCGGTATCGCTCGCCTGGACGACCAGCCAGTGATGGTCATCGGTCACCAGAAAGGCCGTGAAGTGCGCGAGAAAGTCCGCCGCAACTTCGGCATGCCGCGCCCTGAAGGCTACCGCAAGGCCTGTCGCCTGATGGAAATGGCCGAGCGCTTCAAGATGCCGATCCTGACCTTCATCGACACCCCGGGCGCCTACCCGGGTATCGACGCTGAAGAGCGCAACCAGAGCGAAGCGATCGCCTGGAACCTGCGGGTGATGGCGCGCCTGAAGACGCCAATCATCGCTACCGTGATCGGCGAAGGCGGTTCCGGCGGCGCATTGGCGATTGGCGTCTGCGACCAGCTGAACATGCTGCAATATTCCACCTACGCGGTGATCTCGCCGGAAGGTTGCGCCTCGATCCTGTGGAAAACCGCCGAGAAGGCACCGGATGCCGCGGAAGCCATGGGCATCACTGCCGATCGCCTGAAAGGCCTGGGTATCGTGGATAAAGTGATCGCCGAGCCATTGGGCGGCGCCCACCGTGACCCGGCTGCCGCTGCCGCGACCATTCGTGCCGAACTCAGCTCGCAGCTGGCGATGCTCAAGAAGTTCGACAACGAGGCACTGCTGGCCCGTCGTTACGAGCGCCTGATGAGCTACGGTCTCTAAGCCGACGCGTTACTAAATGTGGGAGCGGGCTTGTGTGGGAGCGGGCTTGCTCGCGAAGGCGGTGATTCAGTCAATATAGTTGGCGACTGACACACTGCATTCGCGAGCAAGCCCGCTCCCACATTTGCCTTGTGTATGCTGGTTATCGCATTCCAGATTGATGGCGTACTTTGCTATGAAGCCCACGTTAACCGCCAAGCTCCTGCAAGCCGTCGCGCCCTGGCGCAACGCCCCGGCCTGGCATATCGCCTTCTCCGGCGGCCTCGACTCCACCGTCCTGCTGCACCTCCTGGCCACGCTGGCCAAAATCGACAAGCTCCCGCCACTCAGCGCTATCCATGTTCATCATGGGCTGCAAGCTGCGGCGGATGCGTGGCCGGCCCATTGCCAGTCCGTGTGCGACGCCTTGTGCGTGCCTTTGCGGGTGATCCGCGTGCAAGTGCAACAAGGTGCAAGCCTGGAGCGCGCGGCCCGTGACGCGCGGTATCAGGCGTTTGCCGAGGTCACCGGGGCAGGGGAGTTGCTGGTCACGGGCCAGCACCGTGACGATCAGGCAGAAACCTTACTGTTTCGGCTGTTGCGTGGGGCTGGCGTGCGTGGCTTGGCGGCAATGCCCGCGCAGCGCCCTTTGGCAGATGGCTATCTGGTGCGACCCTTGCTGGATGTATCTCGCGCCGAGCTTGAAGCCTACGCCCGTGAACATCAATTGACCTGGATCGAAGACCCGTCGAACGCTGATCCGCGTTTCTCCCGCAATTACCTGCGCCACCATGTTTTCCCACGCCTGACTGAACGTTGGCCCCAAGCCGTCAGCACCATGGCCCGCAGCGCTGAACACTTGAGCGAAGCCCAGGGCTTGCTCGACGAACTGGCGCAGATGGACCTGCTGGCCGCCAGCCAGCACCCGGTGTTTCCCTGGCTGGCATTGCCTTCGCTGACCCTTGAACCGCTTGCCGCGCTCTCCGAGGCCCGCCAGCGCAACGCACTTAGGCACTGGCTGACACCGCTGACACGCTTGCCCGACAGTGACCACTGGACCGGCTGGGCGACCTTGCGCGACGCCAAACACGATGCACAGCCACTGTGGCGCCTGGCCGACGGTCAATTGCACCGTTGTGGTGGGCTTATCTGGTGGTTACCTGCCAGTTGGTCGGAATTTTCTGACGCATCGGTGAGCTGGCCGCACCCGCAAAACCCACTACAGTTACCCGGTAACGGCCAAGTGCGCTTCAGCGGCAGTGCACCCGAAGGCCCCCTGAGCATCCGTTATCGCCAGGGCGGTGAAATCATGGAATTGCCAGGCCGGGGCCGGCGCGACCTGAAGCGCTTGCTTAACGAAAGTGCGGTGCCAGGCTTCATCCGTGGCAGATTGCCGCTGCTGTATCAGGGCCAGCAATTGCTGGCTGTGGCCAACCTGCCGGGGCTTGCGGCGGGTGGCGGTACCGGCTGGCAATTACATTGGATGCCACCAACCTGCGATCAAGGTTTGAGCTGATAGAGCCTTTCCGGTAGACTACGCTCCCTTCTTGATACAACTTCTGTGGATTCGCCTGAATCGCAGCAGTTGCCGATTACCAAGCAGTCTTTGCTGGGCGATTCCAAAAAATGTGTAGCGATCAACGTACCGGTGTTTCATTGCTGGTCTGTCACAACGCGGCGGTTTTTTTGAAAGGTGCACTGTGATTAATGCAGGTGATCGGGGGCTTCGGCCTTCCTTCGCTTTCCCCGGCGGCTCGGACCGCTTTAACGCAGACTTCTAGGGTTTTTCATGACGCGCTACATATTCGTCACGGGCGGTGTTGTTTCTTCATTGGGGAAAGGCATTGCCTCCGCTTCATTGGCGGCCATCCTGGAGGCGCGGGGACTTAAGGTCACCATGCTCAAGCTGGACCCGTACATCAACGTTGACCCGGGCACCATGAGCCCGTTCCAGCACGGTGAAGTGTTCGTCACCCACGACGGCGCCGAGACCGACCTGGACCTGGGCCACTACGAGCGGTTCATCCGCACGACCATGACCCAGAACAACAACTTCACCACCGGCCGTGTCTACGAGCACGTGCTGCGCAAGGAGCGCCGTGGTGACTACCTGGGTGCAACCATCCAGGTGATCCCGCACATCACCGACGAAATCAAGCGCCGCATCATCAAGGGTGCAGGCGATGCCGACGTGGCGATGGTCGAGATCGGTGGCACCGTGGGTGACATCGAATCCCAACCGTTCCTCGAAGCCATCCGCCAGTTGCGTTTCGAAGTCGGCGCCAAGCGCGCGATGCTGATGCACCTGACGCTGGTGCCGTACATCGCCACCGCCGGCGAAACCAAAACCAAGCCTACCCAGCACTCGGTCAAGGAACTGCGTTCCATCGGCCTGCAGCCGGACGTGCTGGTGTGTCGCTCCGACCACGCGATCGACATCGCGTCCCGTCGCAAGATCGCCCAGTTCACCAACGTTGAAGAACGTGCGGTAATCGCCCTGGAAGACGCCGACACCATCTACAAGATCCCGGGCATCCTGCATTCCCAGGGCCTGGATGATTTTGTCGTCGAGCGCTTCGGCCTGCAGTGTGGCGGCGCCGATCTGTCCGAGTGGGAAGCCGTGGTCGACGCCAAGCTCAACCCTGAGCATGAAGTCACCATCGCCATGGTCGGCAAGTACATGGAACTGCTGGACGCCTACAAGTCGCTGATCGAAGCGATGAGCCACGCGGGCATCAGCAACCGTACCAAGGTCAACCTGCGCTACATCGACTCCGAAGACATCGAGAACCAGGGCACCGCGCTGCTGGAAGGCGTTGATGCCATCCTGGTTCCGGGCGGCTTCGGTCTGCGTGGCGTGGAAGGCAAGATCACTGCCGTCCAGTACGCTCGTGAGAACAAGGTGCCGTACCTGGGGATCTGCCTGGGCATGCAAGTGGCGGTCATCGAGTTCGCTCGTAACGTGATGGGCTGGAAAGACGCCAACTCCACCGAGTTCGATCGCACCAGCGGCCATCCGGTCGTGGGCCTGATCACCGAGTGGGAAGATGCCACCGGCGCCGTCGAAACCCGTACCGAGGCCTCCGACCTGGGCGGCACCATGCGCCTCGGCGCGCAGGATTGCCTGCTGGAGCCGGGGTCCCTGGTTCACGATTGCTACGGCAAGGACGTGATTGTCGAGCGTCACCGTCACCGCTACGAAGTGAACAACAACCTGCTGCCGAAAATCATGGAAGCCGGCCTGAAAATCTCCGGTCGTTCCGGTGATGGCGCGCTGGTTGAAGTGGTTGAAGCACCGGATCATCCATGGTTCGTGGCTTGCCAGTTCCACCCGGAGTTCACCTCGACCCCGCGCGACGGTCACCCGTTGTTCAGCGGCTTCGTTAAAGCAGCACTGACGCAACATCAGAAGAAGGCGTAAACCTGATGGCCCAGAAGATCATTCGCGTAGGCGACATCGAGATTGCCAACGACAAGCCCATGGTGCTGTTCGGCGGCATGAACGTGCTGGAAAGCCGCGACATGGCGATGCAGGTCTGTGAAGAGTACGTGAAGGTGACCGAGAAACTCGGTATCCCCTACGTATTCAAGGCCAGCTTCGACAAGGCCAACCGTTCGTCCGTGACCTCCTACCGCGGCCCGGGCCTTGAAGAAGGCATGCGGATCTTCCAGGACATCAAGCAAGCCTTCGGCGTGCCGATCATCACCGACGTCCACGAGCCTGAGCAGGCTGCCGTGGTTGCCGAGGTGTGCGACATCATCCAGTTGCCGGCCTTCCTGTCGCGCCAGACCGACCTCGTGGTCGCGATGGCCAAGACCGGCGCTGTGATCAATATCAAGAAAGCCCAGTTCCTCGCGCCTCAGGAAATGAAACATATCCTGAACAAGTGCGTGGAAGCGGGTAACGACCAGTTGATCCTCTGCGAGCGTGGTTCGAGCTTCGGCTACAACAACCTCGTGGTGGACATGCTCGGTTTCGGCATCATGAAACAGTTCGAATACCCAGTGTTCTTCGACGTGACCCACGCGCTGCAAATGCCCGGTGGTCGCGCCGATTCCGCTGGCGGGCGCCGTGCCCAGGTACTGGACCTGGCCAAGGCCGGCATCAGCCAGTCCCTGGCAGGTTTGTTCCTGGAAGCCCACCCGGACCCGGACAACGCCAAGTGCGACGGCCCATGCGCCCTGCGCCTGGACAAGCTGGAGCCATTCCTGGCCCAGTTGAAGCAGTTGGACGACCTGGTCAAGAGTTTTCCGACGGTAGAGACCGCGTAAGCGCCATTTCTCCGGTAGACTTTCCCTCGCTTTACGCTCAGGCCCGCAGGCCTGAGCCTTGTCGCCTGCAAGCCTGCCCGTTGTTCCACCCTTGCGGTCGGTCAAAAGATTTCCTTCAGCTGCGTCGTTTTCGTCAACTTTGGAGTGTTTACAACAATGGCAAAAATCGTCGACATCAAAGGTCGTGAAGTTCTCGACTCCCGTGGCAACCCTACCGTCGAAGCCGACGTGCTTCTCGATAACGGCATCATCGGCAGCGCCTGCGCGCCGTCCGGTGCTTCCACAGGTTCCCGCGAAGCACTGGAACTGCGTGATGGCGACAAGAGCCGTTACCTGGGCAAGGGTGTACTCAAGGCGGTGGCCAACATCAATGGCCCGATCCGCGACCTGCTGCTGGGCAAGGATCCACTTGACCAGAAAGCCCTCGATCACGCGATGATCAAGCTCGACGGTACCGAAAACAAAGGCAGCCTGGGCGCCAACGCCATCCTCGCCGTGTCCCTGGCCGCTGCCAAGGCCGCTGCACAGGACCAGGACCTGCCGCTGTACGCCCACATCGCCAACCTGAACGGCACTCCGGGTGTCTACTCGATGCCGGTTCCGATGATGAACATCATCAACGGTGGCGAGCACGCTGATAACAACGTCGACATCCAGGAATTCATGGTGCAGCCGGTTGGCGCCAAGACCTTCTCCGAAGGCCTGCGCATGGGCACCGAGATTTTCCATCACCTCAAGGCTGTGCTGAAGGCCCGTGGCCTGAGCACTGCAGTGGGTGACGAAGGTGGTTTCGCGCCGAACCTGGCGTCCAACGAAGACGCACTGAAAGTGATCTCCGAAGCCGTGGCCAACGCTGGCTACAAGCTGGGCACCGACGTGACCCTGGCCCTGGACTGCGCGGCCAGCGAATTCTACGAAGACGGCAAGTACAACCTGTCCGGCGAAGGCCACGTGTTCACCTCGGAAGGTTTTGCTGACTACCTCAAGGGCCTGACCGAGCGCTACCCGATCATCTCGATCGAAGACGGCCTGGACGAGTCCGACTGGGCTGGCTGGAAAGTGTTGACCGACAAGATCGGCGAGAAGATCCAGCTGGTGGGCGACGACCTGTTCGTGACCAACACCAAGATCCTGAAAGAAGGCATCGACAAAAAGATCGCCAACTCGATCCTGATCAAGTTCAACCAGATCGGCACCCTGACCGAAACCCTGGAAGCCATCCAGATGGCCAAGGCTGCGGGCTACACCGCCGTGATCTCCCACCGCTCCGGCGAAACCGAAGACTCGACCATTGCCGACCTGGCCGTGGGCACTTCGGCTGGGCAGATCAAGACCGGTTCCCTGTGCCGTTCCGACCGCGTTTCCAAGTACAACCAATTGCTGCGTATCGAAGAGCAACTGGGCGGCAAAGCCAAGTACAACGGTCGCAGCGAGTTTCGCGGCTGATTGTTAAATGGTAAAAGGTCAGCGGATTACGTCGGAAAAATCACGGCAGCGTGAATTTCGGCGCTAATCTCATGACTAACAAGCACAAGCCTGGTTTTTCCAGGCTTCGTGCTATCAGTTGCTGCAAAAGTTTTGCATGGCTGTCTTTTTTCACTGGATACCCGATATTCGATGCGCAGTCCCAATTGGTTGTTCCTCGTCTTGCTCTTGCTGCTGGCTGGCCTGCAGTACCGCCTTTGGGTGGGGAATGGCAGCTTGGCGCAGGTCACCGAACTGACCCAGCAAATTGCCGCACAGCACGCCGAAAACGAGGTGTTGCTGGAGCGCAATCGCGTGCTCGATGCCGAAGTACTTGAATTGAAGAAAGGCATGGAGACCGTTGAAGAGCGGGCTCGCCATGAGTTGGGCATGGTCAAGGAGGGCGAAACCCTCTACCAGTTGGCCCAATGAGCATTTCGTCACCGGCCTTCTGGGCCGTGATTCCTGCCGCGGGCGTGGGTGCCCGTATGGCCGCGGACCGTCCCAAGCAGTACTTGCAATTGGGTGGGCGCACTATTCTCGAACACAGCCTTGGCTGTTTCCTCGATCATCCGGGCCTCAAGGGGCTGGTGGTCAGCGTTGCGATGGATGACCCTTACTGGCCGACCCTGGCTTGCGCCACCGACCCACGCATTGTGCGCGTTGACGGCGGCGAAGAGCGCTCGGGTTCGGTCCTCAATGCCTTGCTTTACCTGCACGGCCAGGGCGCGAGCGATGACGATTGGGTGCTGGTGCATGACGCCGCCCGGCCGAACCTCAGCCGCGATGACCTGGACAAGTTGCTCTTTGAACTGGCCGACGACAGCGTGGGTGGGCTGCTGGCCGTGCCGGCGCGGGACACCCTCAAGCGCGCCGACAAGCACGGGCGCGTGTTGGAAACGGTTGATCGCACGCCGATCTGGCAGGCCTACACCCCGCAGATGTTCCACCTTGGCGCGCTGCACCGGGCCTTGGCCGACAGCCTGGTCTCGGACGTGGTCATCACCGACGAAGCCTCGGCCATGGAATGGGCCGGGCATGCGCCTCGCCTGATCGAAGGCCGTTCCGACAACCTCAAGGTCACGCGCCCGGAAGACCTTGAATGGCTGCGCCAGCGTCGGGCCTTCCAGTCTTCCTGACGAATCAGCCAGCCGGGCCGTAGCAGTCTATCTCAGGTAGACGGGATGGTTGCCCAGGCCCTCCTTGAGAAAGTCCACCAGTTTTCGCACCTTGGGCGAAAGGTGGCGTTGTTGCGGGTACAGCGCCCAAACCGCGGTGTTGGGCGGTTGATGGGCTTCGAGTAACGACACCAGTGCGCCGCTGTGCAAATGCTCCAGCACGTAATAGTCCGGCAATTGGCAAAGACCGACACCTTGCAGGGCCGCATCCAGCACCGCTTGCCCGCTGTTGCAGCGCCAGTTTCCCTGTACACGCTGGGAAAATTCGCGCCCGTCCTGGGCCAGTTGCCAAATATCCGAGCTGCCGATCAGGCAGTTATGCCGGCTTAACTCCGACAAGCTATGTGGCCGCCCGTACCTGGCCAGGTAGGACGGTGACGCGCACAGGTACATACGCCGCGGCGCGAGGCGGCTGGCAACCATGCGCGAATCCGCCAGGCGCCCGAGGCGAATCGCCAGGTCCAGGCCTTCGTGCACCAAGTCCAGCTGGCGGTTGGTCAATTCCACGTCCACGCGCAATTGCGGATAAAGCGCCATGAACCGCGTCACCAGCGGCACGATAAAACGCTCGCCGTAAGCCACTGCGCAGGTCATGCTCAACATTCCCTTGGGCTCGCTGGCCAGGTCGCCCACGGCGCGCAAGGCTTCTTCGCGACCGTCCTGCAATCGCTGGCAATGTTGCAGGAAGGTCTGGCCGGCTTCGGTCAGTGTCACCTTGCGCGTGCTGCGATACAGCAAGCGTGTTTGCAGGCGCTCTTCCAGTCGCGCGACCTGGCGGCTGATATGGGACGACGACACGCCCAGGCGCTCGGCGGCCGCGGTGAATTGGCTGCATTCGGCCACGGCGACGAACTCGTCGATGCCCTCCCAGCGGTTTTCCAGCATGCTGATTGTCCCTGTACGGCAATAATGTTTTGCTTTTGTCTGGATTATTAATCAGATGAGCATGTTTTACACTGCCGGCCTTACGTTTTTAACCCGATGGAGAAACCGGATGATCAAGTCCCGCGCGGCCGTAGCCTTCGAAGCCAAGAAACCCCTCGAGATCGTTGAAGTGGATGTGGCCATGCCCAAGGCGGGCGAGGTGCTGTTGCGGGTGGTGGCGTCCGGTGTGTGCCATACCGATGCCTACACCCTGTCGGGCGCGGACCCGGAAGGCATTTTCCCGTCGATCCTCGGCCACGAAGGCGGCGCCGTGGTTGAAGCCATCGGCGAAGGCGTGACCTCGGTGGCGGTGGGCGACCACGTGATCCCGCTGTACACCCCGGAATGCGGCAAGTGCAAATTCTGCCTGTCGGGCAAGACCAACCTCTGCCAGGCGATTCGCGCCACCCAGGGCAAAGGCCTGATGCCCGACGGTACTTCGCGCTTTTCCTACAAGGGCCAGCCGATTTTCCACTACATGGGCACTTCGACCTTCTCCGAATACACCGTGCTGCCGGAAATCTCCGTGGCCAAGATTCCCAAAGAAGCGCCGCTGGAAAAAGTCTGCCTGCTGGGCTGTGGCGTCACCACCGGTATCGGTGCAGTGATCAACACCGCCAAGGTCAAGCCGGGCGACACCGTGGCCATCTTCGGCCTGGGCGGCATCGGCCTGTCGGCGGTGATCGGCGCGGTGAAAGCCAAGGCCGGCCGCATCATTGCCATCGACATCAACCCGGCCAAGTTTGAAATAGCCAGGCAGCTGGGTGCCACCGACTGCATCAACCCGAAAGACTACGACCGCCCGATCCAGGACGTGATCGTCGATTTGACCGACGGCGGCGTCGACTTTTCCTTCGAGTGCATCGGCAATGTCCAGCTGATGCGTGCGGCCCTTGAGTGCTGCCACAAAGGTTGGGGCGAGTCGGTGATCATCGGCGTGGCCGGCGCCGGCCAGGAAATTGCTACCCGTCCGTTCCAACTGGTCACCGGCCGCGTCTGGCGCGGTTCGGCGTTCGGCGGCGTGCGCGGTCGCAGCGAGTTGCCAAGCTATGTGGAAATGGCCCAGGCCGGTGAAATCCCGCTGGATACGTTCATCACCCACACCATGGGCCTGGAAGATATCAACAAGGCGTTTGACCTGATGCATGAAGGCAAGAGCATCCGCACCGTCATTCACTTCTGAGGTTGGCCATGAGTCTGGAAAACCTGTCGTGCCAGAAAAGCTTCGGCGGCTGGCATAAACGCTACAAGCATCATTCCGACGTGCTGGGTTGCGACATGACCTTCGCCGTGTACCTGCCGCCGCAAGCGGAGCAGGGCGGCAAATTGCCGGTGCTGTACTGGCTGTCGGGGCTGACCTGCACCGATGAGAACTTCATGCAGAAGGCCGGCGCGCAACGCATGGCAGCCGAGCTGGGGTTGATCATTGTTGCGCCGGACACCAGCCCGCGCGGCCCCGGTGTGCCGGGTGATCCGGACAACGCCTGGGACTTTGGCCTGGGCGCCGGTTTCTACCTGAACGCCACCCAGGAGCCCTGGGCCCAGCACTATCGGATGCATGACTACGTGGTGCAGGAACTGCCGGAATTGGTCGAGGCGCATTTCCCGGCGTCGGCCAAACGCGGGATCAGCGGCCACTCCATGGGCGGCCACGGCGCGCTGGTGTGTGCCTTGCGCAACCCGGGGCGTTATCAGTCGGTGTCGGCGTTCTCGCCGATCAACAACCCGATGGATTGCCCGTGGGGCCAGAAGGCATTCTCCCGCTACCTCGGCGAAGAGCGCTCGAAATGGCGCGAATGGGATGCCTGCGTGTTGATCAGCGAAGCCTCGGAAAAGCTGCCATTGCTGGTGGACCAGGGCGACCGCGACGATTTCCTCGCGGTGCAGCTCAAGCCTGAAGCGTTGCAACAGGCGGCCAGGGCGGCGAACCATCCGCTGGAGCTGCGCCTGCAACCGGGCTATGACCACAGCTACTTCTTTATCGCCAGCTTCATCGAAGACCATTTACGCCATCACGCGCGCGCTTTGCTCGGTTAATGTGAGGCAAAAGTAGGTAGAATCACGCCCTGAATTAAATCGGGGCGTTTTTTTATGCGTATTGGCCACGGCTATGATGTGCACCGTTTCGCCGAAGGCGATTTCATCACCCTGGGCGGCGTGCGGATCGCGCACCACCACGGGTTGCTGGCTCATTCCGACGGCGACGTGGTGCTGCATGCCTTGAGCGATGCCTTGCTCGGCGCAGCCGCGTTGGGCGACATCGGCAAGCACTTTCCGGACACCGACCCGACCTTCAAGGGCGCGGACAGTCGTGTGCTGTTGCGTCACGTGGTCGGCTTGATCCATGCCAAGGGCTGGAAGGTCGGCAACGTCGACAACACCATCGTCGCCCAGGCGCCCAAGATGGCCCCGCATATCGAAACGATGCGCGCGCTGATTGCCGCGGATCTTCAAGTTGAGTTGGATCAAGTGAACGTAAAAGCCACCACCACCGAAAAGCTCGGGTTTACCGGTCGCGAAGAGGGCATTGCCGTGCACTCCGTTGCCTTGTTGCTGCGCGCATGAATGATCTGCAACTGCTGGGCCCGCGTGCCTATGGCGAGGCCTTGGGCAGCGCTGTTCTGAAGGCCACCGCTGAAGACTTCCAGGTGGATGAAGTGCTGGATATCCCGCTGACCGGCGAGGGTGAACACCTGTGGTTGTGGGTGGAAAAGCGCGGCCTGAATACCGAAGAGGCGGCGCGGCGGATTGCCAAGGCGGCGGGCGTGCCGTTGCGTACCGTCAGCTACGCCGGGCTCAAGGACCGCCAGGCGCTGACACGCCAGTGGTTCAGCGTGCAGTTGCCGGGCAAGGCGGACCCGGACCTGAGCGCGGCTGAAAACGACACCCTGAAGATCCTCAAGACCGGCCGTCACAAGCGCAAGCTGCAGCGCGGCGCGCATTCGGCCAACGGCTTTACCTTGCGCCTGACCCAGTTTGCCGGGGATGCGGCGGCCATCGACGCCCGCCTGCAACTGATCGCCCGGCAAGGCATTCCCAACTATTTCGGCGCCCAGCGTTTCGGCCATAACGGCGGCAACGTCGTCGATGCCCGTGACTGGGCGGCGCGCAAGGCCTTGCCGGAGCAGCGCAATGTGCGTTCGCGCCTGCTCTCGACGGCCCGCAGCTTCCTGTTCAATAAAGTGCTGGCGGCGCGGGTGGCCGACGGTTCCTGGCAGCGCGCCCAGGTCGGTGACTTGCTGGCGTTTACCGACAGCCGCAGCTTTTTCCCGGCGGGGGAGGCTGAATGCAGCGACCCGCGCCTGGCAATCCTCGACCTGCATCCCACCGGCCCGCAGTGGGGCGAAGGTGATTCGCCGGCGGCGGGGGCAACCTTTGCGCTGGAACAGGCGATTGCCGACGGTGAAGCCGAACTGCGGGATTGGCTGGTGAATGCCGGCATGAGCCAGGAACGTCGCATTCTTCGACTGCCCATTGGCGGGTTGACGTGGCATTATCCCGAACCTGACATTCTGCAATTGGAATTCGTCCTGCCGGCTGGATGCTTCGCCACTGTCTTGGTGCGCGAGCTTGTAGATCTGGTGCCGGTGGGGCAGACGGACAGCCCATGCGTATTCTGATATCTAACGACGACGGGGTCACTGCACCCGGCCTTGCCGCGCTTCATGCTGCGCTGGCGGATTACGCCGAGTGCGTGGTGGTTGCCCCGGACCAGGACAAAAGCGGCGCCAGCAGCTCGCTGACGCTCGACCGTCCGTTGCATACACAGACGTTGCCCAACGGCTTTATCAGCGTGAATGGCACGCCGACCGACTGCGTGCACCTGGCGATCAACAGCCTGCTGGACCGCGAGCCGGACCTGGTGGTTTCCGGGATCAACCTGGGCGCCAACCTGGGTGACGACGTGCTGTATTCCGGTACGGTGGCGGCAGCCCTTGAAGGGCGCTTCCTCGGTCGGACCTCGTTCGCTTTTTCGTTTGCGTCCCGTCAATTGGACAACCTGGCGACTGCGGCGTATTTCGCCCGCAAGCTGGTGGAGGCCCATGACACCCTGGTCCTGCCGCCGCGCACGGTGCTCAACGTCAATATTCCCAATCTGCCCCTGGACCACATTCGCGGTATCCAGCTGACCCGCCTCGGCCACCGTGCCCGTGCGGCAGCGCCGCTGAAGGTGGTCGACCCGCGTGGCAGGGAAGGGTACTGGATTGCCGCTGCCGGCGATGCCGAGGACGGTGGCGAGGGCACGGACTTTCATGCGGTGATGCAAGGTTATGTCTCGATTACCCCGTTGCAACTCGATCGCACCTTCAGTGATGCCTTCAGTAGCCTCGATGGCTGGCTGGAGGGGCTGCGCTGATGGCTCGTGAACAAGACGACCTGCTGCGCCGGGGCATCGGGATGACCTCCCAGCGCACCCGCGAGCGATTGATCCAGCGCCTGTATGAAGAAGGGCTGTCCAATGCCCAGGTGCTGGAAGTCATCCGGCGTACCCCGCGGCATCTGTTTGTCGATGAAGCCCTGGCGCACCGCGCCTATGAAGACACAGCCTTGCCCATCGGCCACAACCAGACCATCTCCCAGCCCTATATGGTGGCGCGGATGAGTGAGTTGCTGCTGGCGGCGGGCCCGCTGGACAAGGTGCTGGAAATCGGCACCGGCTCCGGCTACCAAACGGCCGTGTTGTCGCAGCTGGTGGAGCGGGTGTTTTCCGTGGAGCGCATCAAGGTGTTGCAAGACCGGGCCAAGGAACGCCTGGTGGAGTTGAACCTGCGCAACGTGGTATTCCGTTGGGGCGATGGCTGGGAAGGCTGGCCGGCACTGGCGCCATACAACGGCATTATCGTCACCGCGGTGGCGACCGACGTGCCCCAGGCCTTGCTCGATCAACTGGCTCCCGGCGGGCGCCTGGTGATTCCGGTGGGCTCCGGCGAAGTGCAACAATTAATGTTGATCATTCGCGAGGAAGAGGGCTTTTCCCGGCATGTGCTCGGCGCCGTGCGTTTTGTCCCGCTGCTCAACGGTCCGCTGGCCTGATCAATTATTCCTGCGTACTGAATTCTATTGCCGGGTATGTGTCTTACAGCGGGGTCTGTTGAGTCCACATCATCAGCCGTCGGAGTTAAACATGATGAAATTTTCTTTAGAGTCGTGTTTCCAGTAAAAACCCAACGGCCAGTTATACTTGCGTCATATTTCAAGCCTGATACAGGCGTTCATAGTCAGCCACCACAAAGGGAGCGGCGGGTGAGTCTCACGGTCATTGCACAGCGTATGAGTCAAACAAGCTTTCAGCGACTGGTGATTGGCCTTGTCTTGAGTTCCTTGCTGGCGGCTTGTTCAAGCACGCCATCCGGTGGTGCGCGGGTGGTCGACCGCAATAACGCGGTACCGCAGAAACCTACCGTTACCACAGGCCAATACGTCGTGCGCAAGGGCGATACGATGTTCTCGATCGCCTTTCGTTATGGCTGGGATTACAAGGCGCTCGCCGCCCGTAACAACATCCCTGTGCCATACACGATACATCCAGGTCAGACCATTCGTTTCGATGGACGAACCGGTTCAACACCGACCGCGGTAGTCACAAACACGGCTTCTTCGCCGTCGTCTTCGAGCAAGACCACCATCATCACCCGGCCTGCAGGCACCGCCGCGCCTAGCGTTGCGAGCAAGCCGGCACCCGCGCCGATGCCGCCGGCGGGGCCCGCACCGACCGGCTGGGGATGGCCCTCAAATGGCATCCTTATTGGAAAATTCTCTTCAAACGGTAGTTTGAATAAAGGCATTGATATCGCCGGGGATTTGGGACAGCCTGTTTTAGCTGCGTCTGATGGGACAGTGGTGTACGCCGGGAGTGGTTTACGGGGCTACGGCGAGCTGGTCATCATCAAACACAGCGATACCTACGTCAGTGCCTACGGTCACAACCGCAGGCTGTTGGTTCGGGAGGGGCAGCAGGTCAAAGTCGGACAGACAATTGCCGAAATGGGGTCAACTGGTACAGACCGGGTGAAACTGCACTTTGAGATTCGCCGCCAAGGGAAGCCTGTTGATCCGCTGCAATTCCTTCCCCGTCGTTGATGTGTTGCACAGCCTGTTCCTCACGTAGTAGGAACAGGCTCCAGCGTTGCCAAGGATAAAGGCGTCGCTTGAGCTTGAGGTCGAACTCACCAAAGGACTATAACAATGGCTCTCAGTAAAGAAGCGCCGGAGTTTGACATCGACGATGAGGTTCTCCTTATGGAGACTGTCATCGATACGGAATCGATGTCGAATGAGGGACCTGCTGTACCTTCAGTTCGCACCAAATCCAAGAACTCCACCGCGTTAAAGCAACACAAGTACATTGATTACACACGGGCGCTCGACGCGACTCAGTTGTACCTCAATGAAATCGGCTTTTCCCCTCTGCTCACTCCCGAAGAAGAAGTCCATTTTGCGCGCTTGTCGCAAAAGGGCGATCCGGCTGGGCGCAAGCGCATGATTGAAAGCAACCTGCGACTGGTGGTGAAAATCGCCCGGCGCTACGTCAATCGTGGGCTGTCCCTGTTGGACTTGATCGAAGAGGGCAATCTCGGCCTGATCCGGGCGGTGGAAAAGTTCGACCCTGAGCGGGGCTTCCGCTTTTCGACCTACGCCACCTGGTGGATTCGTCAGACCATCGAACGGGCGATCATGAATCAGACCCGTACGATCCGGTTGCCGATCCATGTGGTCAAGGAGCTCAACGTCTACCTGCGGGCGGCGCGTGAGCTGACACAGAAACTCGATCATGAACCTTCGCCTGAAGAAATCGCCAACCTGCTGGAAAAACCGGTGGGAGAGGTCAAGCGCATGCTCGGTCTCAATGAGCGGGTGTCTTCTGTCGATGTCTCGCTGGGTCCGGATTCGGATAAAACCCTGCTGGACACCCTGACCGATGATCGTCCTACGGACCCATGTGAGTTGCTGCAGGACGACGATCTGTCGCAAAGCATCGACCAGTGGCTTTCGGAGCTGACGGACAAACAGCGTGAGGTGGTGATTCGCCGCTTCGGGCTGCGCGGCCACGAAAGCAGCACCCTGGAAGATGTTGGCCTGGAGATTGGCTTGACCCGTGAGCGGGTGCGGCAGATCCAGGTCGAGGGCCTCAAGCGCTTGCGCGAGATCCTCGAGAAGAATGGCTTGTCGAGTGAGTCGTTGTTTCAATAAGCGACGCAGGATGAAATGTGGGAGCGGGCTTGCTCGCGAATACGGTGTTTCAGTCAGCCTATCTGGCGACTGATTCACCGCTTTCGCGAGCAAGCCCGCTCCCACATTTTTTTGTGCATGGAATTACATCGTGTGATTGGCAAATCCCGAGCGCAAAAAAAGCCCCGCTTTGCTCGTTCCCACGCTCTGCGTGGGAACGCAGCCCAGGACGCTCCGCGTCCCAAGGCGTGACGCAGAGCGTCACAAGAGGCATTCCCACGCAGAGCGTAGGAACGAGCGGGCACAAAAAAGCCCCGCTTTTGAGGGCGGGGCTTTTCGACTAAATCAGTACAAGTTAGATAACTTGAACTTCTTCAGCTTGCATGCCTTTCTGACCGCGGGTAGCGATGAAAGAAACCTGTTGGCCTTCTTTCAGGCTTTTGAAGCCGTCGGATTGGATAGCTTTGAAGTGAACGAACAGGTCGTCACCGGATTGTGGAGTGATGAAGCCGAAGCCTTTTTCATCGTTGAACCACTTAACGGTACCAGTTTGGCGATTAGACATGGTGTATCTCCTTGGACAAAGTTAACTGCGACTCAGGAAAAGCCCTGGCCGAGACTGAGTGCAAAGAGCAGGAAAAATTCTTGGAGATGGTTGGATCGAAATTCAACATATCGTGTAGAGATTCTCAGTGACACAAGCAGCACAGTGGCGCCACCTTAACCCTTTTTCCGGAACGTGCCAATGGTATTTCCGAAGGTTTCTCTATTTTCGTGACTGGCGGCACCCTGATACCGCACCAACACCCCACGATTGAAGGTGCGCCCCGCCCAGCAGGGGCTGCGCGGCGCCAAGAAAAACAGCCGCCCCTTTGAACCACGGGGCCAGCCCCGGTAAGATGCCCAACAGAATTTTTTCACCTCGCTATTCAGGACACCCGCCATGAGCATCAAATCGGACAAGTGGATTCGCCGCATGGCGCAAGAGCACGGCATGATCGAGCCCTTCGTGGAGCGCCAGATGCGTGGCGAAGGCGCTGAGCGGCTGATCTCGTTCGGGGTTTCCAGCTACGGCTACGACGTACGCTGCGCCGATGAGTTCAAGGTGTTCACCAACATCAACTCGGCAACCGTCGATCCGAAAAACTTCGACGAAAAAAGCTTCGTCGACGTCAAGAGCGACGTCTGCATCATCCCGCCAAACTCCTTTGCCCTGGCGCGCACCGTCGAATTCTTCCGTATCCCGCGTAATGTCCTGACTATCTGCCTGGGCAAAAGCACCTACGCGCGCTGCGGCATCATCGTCAACGTGACGCCGCTGGAGCCGGAATGGGAAGGGCACGTCACCCTGGAGTTCTCCAACACCACCACCTTGCCGGCAAAAATCTACGCCAACGAAGGCGTGGCGCAGATGCTGTTCTTCGAATCCGACGAAGAGTGCGAAGTGTCCTATAAGGACCGTGGCGGCAAGTATCAGGGCCAGCGCGGCGTCACTCTCCCACGCACTTGATCGAATCGTCTTACAGGCTAAGGGAATTTGTCAGCGGGCATGCACTCTATTGGGTGTACTGCCCCGACGCGTGCACAACGCGCCGGGCCACGCTTGAGGAGTCCCCTATGAAGCTCGATCCGCGAATCAGCGCCGAACTCGCCCGGCTTGAACCCAACCAGATTGGTGTGATGGCCTGGTCCTTGATGGCCGATCCCGCCGCAGGCGGCATTCCCGGCCAGCCAGGTCCCGATGATCCCTGGCCCAACCAGCCTGAAGAGCCTGGCGAACCCACTCTCCCTGACGAACCGCCTCCCGCCCCTGTGGCCTGATTTCCTGCACGTGTCGCCAATGGTCAGTTGCTCAACGCACTGGCCATACTTCCTGGTCTCCGATCACGAAGATCCGGCTGCCTTCTTCCTGCGTCACTGAATGACCCCCGGTAAAAGCGCCGAACGCCGGTAGCAGGCTGACTTGGTTGCCGATCAGGAAGCACGGCAGGCGCAAGCTTTGCCGGCCCTTGCCCCGCAGGCGATACACCGGATGCACGTGCCCGGCCAGCACATGGTGGCTGGCATGGGCGTCGGGCTCGTGCTGCAAGGCAAACGGGCCCATCAGCAAGGGTTCGGTCACCACCTCAATATTCAGATCGCCAGGCGGGTCGCCAGCGCGTTTGTCGTGGTTGCCGCGAATCAGCGTGAGCGCCACGCCTGCATGACGCTCACGCCAGGCTCTCAGGGCGTTCAGGGTGCCGCTGGCGTGAGAGCCGGGCCCGTGGAGAAAGTCGCCGAGAAAGATCACCTGCGCGCCGGGGAAAGCCGCCAACAACCGGTCCAGGCGCTGCAGGTTGGCCGTCGTCGTGCCCTGTGGCACTGGCTGGCCCAGGCTGCGATAGGCCGACGCCTTGCCAAAATGCGCGTCGGCGATCAGCAGGCACTTTCTCGCAGGCCAGTACACTGCCTTGTCCGCCAGCAACCACAGCGCTTCTTCCGCCAGATGTATCGGGTAATGAGCGGGCATCAGGGCTTCCCGTTATCGGCGACTTTTTCCAGATCCTTGACCATCCGCGCAATCCGCTCCGAGAGTTTTTCCGAGCTCAGGCTTTCCCGAAAACGTTCCACCAGCAGCGGAAAGGCCAACGGCGTAGGCCGTTTGATGCGATGCAGGTCCAGCTTCAACCCAGACAGGTGGCGCAAGGTCTCTTCCAGGCGATGAATATCCAGCTCATCCCGCAGGACTTCTTCCCCGGCCTGGGTCAGCAGCAGGTTCTGCGGGTCATATTGCTTGAATACCTCAAAGAACAAACCGCTGGAAGCCTGGACCTGACGCGTACTTTTCGGCGCGCCCGGATAGCCTGCGAACACCAGCCCGGCGATCCGCGCGATCTCGCGAAAACGTCGCAGGGCCAGCTCACCGGCATTCAGGCTGGCTACCACGTCATCCAGCAGATGATCCGCGCTCAGCAGTTCGCCGCCCAATAACTCAGGCCAATCCACTTCGGTGGCACTCAGCAGTTCCAGCCCATAGTCATTGACCGCAATCGAGAACGTCACCGCCTGCCGCCGGCTGACGCGCCAGGCCAGCAGGCTCGCCAGCCCCAGATGCACCTGGCGCCCGGCAAACGGATACAGGAACAGATGCCAGCCTTCCCGTGACTTGAGGGCCTCGGCCAGCAAGTGATCGCGGGTCGGCAGTCCGGACCAGCGCAGTTGGGTTTCCAGCAAGGGTTGCACCGCTTGCATCTCCGGGCCGAGATAGTGATCGTGGGCAGCCGCATCAAAGCGCTCGACCACCGCCTGGGCCAGCTCGTTGGAAAGAGGCATGCGCCCGCCGTTCCAGCGTGGCACGGCAGCCTTTTTCGCGGTGCTGCGCTTCACATAAGCAGTCATGTTTTCCACCCGTACCAACTCCAGCAAGCGGCCGGCGAACAGGAAACCATCCCCTGGCTTCAGTCGTGCAATAAAGCCTTCCTCGACACTGCCCAGGGTCTTGCCACCGCCGCCTTTGCTCCAGAATTTCAGCTGGATGCTGGCGTCGCTGACGATCGTACCCACGCTCATGCGATGGCGCCGCGCCAGGCGTGCGTCGGGGACGCGCCAGATGCCGTGTTCGTCCGGCTCGACGCGGCGGTAATCCGGGTAGGCCGTCAGTGACAGGCCACCATGGCGCACGAAACCCAGGGCCCAGGCCCAATCTGCTGCGCTCAGGTCACGATAGGCCCACGCGGTGCGCACCTCCGCCAGCAGCTCATCCGGCACAAAGCCGCCGCCCAGCGCCATGCTCACCAGATGCTGCACCAGCACATCCAACGGTTTGTGAGGCGACTGGCGCGCTTCTATGCGCCGTTCAGCGATGGCGTCCTGCGCGGCAGCGGCTTCCACCATTTCCAGGCTGTGGGTTGGCACCAGCGTGACCCGCGACGGCCGGCCCGGTGCGTGGCCGGAGCGCCCTGCGCGCTGCATCAGCCGGGCTACGCCCTTGGCGGAGCCAATCTGCAGTACCCGTTCCACCGGCAGGAAATCTACCCCCAGGTCCAGGCTCGACGTACACACCACGGCCTTCAGTTGCCCCTCCTTCAGGGCTCGCTCCACCCAGTCCCGGGTTTCCCGGGACAGCGAGCCGTGGTGCAGGGCAATCACTCCGGCCCAGTCGGGGCGCGCGTCGAGCAGGGCCTGGTACCAGATTTCCGATTGTGCCCGTGTGTTGGTAAACACCAGGCAACTGCTGCTGGCATCGACTTCGGCCACCACTTGCGGGAGCATTTTCAGGCCGATATGGCCGGCCCACGGAAAGCGCTCGATAACCGGTGGCAACAGGGTGTCCACTCGCAACTGTTTGGTGGTTTGGCCATGGACGTTGATCCCGCCGCCTTGTGGGATCAACACCTCCAACGCGTGGGCCTGATTACCCAGGGTTGCAGAAATGCCCCACACAATCAGCTCGGGGTGCCATTGCCGCAGGCGGGCGAGGGCCAGTTGCAATTGCACGCCGCGTTTGTTGCCGATCAGTTCGTGCCATTCGTCCACTACCACCATGCGCAGGTGCGACAGGCTGGGCTGGCTGTCGGCGCGGGCGAGCATCAGCGTGAGGCTTTCCGGGGTGGTGATCAAGGTGGTGGGCAGACGGCGGGTTTGGCGGGCGCGTTCGCTGCTGCTGGTGTCGCCGGTGCGCAGGCCGACGGTCCAGGGGATTTTCAGTGACTCGAGCGGGGCCTCAAGGGCGCGGGCGGTGTCGGCGGCCAGGGCGCGCATTGGGGTGATCCACAGGACGGCGAGCGGTTCCGCGGGGGCTTTGCGTTTGCGGGGCGTGGTTTCGGTGATGGCGAAGCGGTTGAGGGCGGCGAACCACAGGGCGTAGGTTTTCCCGGCGCCGGTGCTGGCGTGGAGCAGTCCCGACTGGCCTTCCTTGACTGCGTGCCATACGTCTTTTTGGAAGGCGAACGGTTTCCAGCCCTTGGCGGTGAACCAGTCTTTGGCGAAGTTGGGGGATTTGACCATGCTTGGGGCTCTGGGGGGGTAATTCAGAGACCTTTGGGGTGGGGGAAAGGTTTAACTGCGATTTTTTTGGGGGGGGTGTATATCCGTTATTTAGGTAACGGCTGCTTATGGTTCCGCTCTTACAGCGGGTCACTTTTTTACAAACGCCTAAAAAAGTAACCAAAAAACGCTTTGCCCCACCACTCGGTGCCTCGCCTAGGCTCGGCATGCCCGCACTCCGGCCCGGTTCCGCGGGCCGCCGCGACGGGCCATCCATGGCCCGGCGCGGCTAAATCGGCGTCCTGCCGGTTTAC
>NZ_JACAPN010000041.1:0-125658 GCF_013385665.1 Pseudomonas sp. D4002 | reverse complement strand
CGGTCCAAAGCCGGAGTGAGGGCACACCGAGCCTAAGCGAGGTGCCGAGTGGTGGGGCAAGAGCGTTTTGCTTACTTTTGCGCTTTTCAAAAGTGAGCCGCTGTAAGAGCGGAACCGATATCAGCCATCACCCAAAAAACGGATATGCCCCCCAACCCCAAAGACGCATACGTCATCCAACGTATTCCCCGCCCAACCCCATCCCCGTGAGACTGCTCCCGACAGCCAACCCACCCTCCGGGAGCACCTCGATGACCGACACCCTGATCAAAGTCGACCTCAACCAACCCGTCACCGAAAACGAACAGATCCACAACCGTTGGCACCCGGACATCCCGATGGCTTGCTGGGTCAAACCCGGCGATGACTTCATCCTCGAAACCTACGACTGGACCGCCGGCGCCATCAAGAACAACGACGACGCCAGCGACGTGCGCGACGTCGACCTCTCCACCGTGCATTACCTCTCCGGTCCGGTGGGCGTACACGGCGCCGAACCCGGCGACTTGCTGGTGGTCGACCTGCTCGACATCGGCGCCAAGGCCGACTCCCAGTGGGGCTTCAACGGCTTCTTCTCGCGCCAGAACGGCGGCGGCTTTCTCACCGATCACTTCCCCAGCGCGCAAAAAGCCATCTGGGATTTCAAGGGCATGTTCACCAGCTCCCGGCACATCCCGGGCGTCAATTTTGCGGGCCTGATCCACCCCGGCCTGATCGGCTGCCTGCCCGACCCGGTGATGCTCGCCGACTGGAATCGTCGCGAGCAGGAGCTGATCGACACCAACCCGACCCGCGTCCCACCCCTGGCCAACGCGCCGCTGGCCGCCACCGCGCACATGGGCAAACTCAAGGGCTCGGCCCGTGATGATGCCGCCGCCACCGGTGCCCGCACCGTGCCGCCCCGTGAGCATGGCGGCAACTGCGATATCAAGGATTTGTCCCGCGGCTCGAAGATCTATTTCCCGGTGTACGTCAACGGCGCCGGCCTGTCGGTGGGCGACTTGCACTTCAGCCAGGGCGACGGCGAAATCACCTTTTGCGGCGCCATCGAAATGGCCGGCTGGGTGCACATGAAGGTCGAGCTGATCAAGGGCGGCATGGCCAAATACGGGATCAAGAACCCGGTGTTCAAGCCAAGCCCGATCACCCCGAACTACAAGAACTACCTGATCTTCGAAGGCATCTCCGTCGACGAACAGGGCCAGCAGCATTACCTGGACGTCAATGTCGCTTACCGCCAGGCCTGCCTGAATGCGATCAACTACCTGACCAAGTTCGGCTACTCGCCGGCCCAGGGGTATGCGTTGCTCGGCTCGGCGCCGGTGCAGGGGCATATCAGCGGCGTGGTGGACATCCCCAACGCCTGCGCGACGTTGTGGCTGCCGACTGAAATCTTCGAGTTCGACATCAACCCCAACGCCAACGGCCCGACCCAATTCCTCGACGGCAGCATCGACCTGCCCATCGCTCCGGACCTGTAGCCATGCCGACCTACGAATATGCCTGTGAGTCCTGCGGCACCTTCACGATGCTGCGGCCCATGGCCCAGCGTCACGAACCCAGCCAATGTCCGTATTGCGACGGCCCGGGCGGGCAGTTGCTGCTGTCGGCGCCGGCGCTGACCACGCTGTCGGCCAATCAGCGCAAGGCCATAGCCGGTAACGAGCGCAGCGCCCATGCGCCGCAAACCGTCGGCGAATATCAGGCAGCGCGCAAGCACCCGGCGGGCTGCAGTTGCTGTGGCACCAGCAAGCCGGTGGTGCCGAGCAAGGCCAACCCGCTGGGGCTCAAGACCAGGACCGGGCCACGGCCCTGGATGATCAGTCACTGACCGAGGAGATTTGCAATGCGCCATGGCGACATTTCCAGCAGCCCGGATACGGTCGGCGTTGCTGTCGTGAACTACAAGATGCCGCGCCTGCACAGCAAGGCCGAGGTCATCGATAACGCGAAGAAGATTGCCGAGATTATTGTCGGCATGAAGCAGGGTTTGCCCGGCATGGACCTGGTGGTGTTCCCCGAATACAGCACCATGGGGATCATGTACGACCACGACGAGATGATGGCGACCGCTGCGAGTATTCCCGGCGAGGAGACGGCGATTTTCTCCGCGGCCTGTCGCCAGGCCAATACCTGGGGCGTGTTTTCCCTGACCGGTGAACGCCACGAGGAGCACCCGCACAAGGCGCCGTACAACACGCTGGTGCTGATCAATAACCTCGGCGAGATCGTCCAGCGTTACCGCAAATGCATTCCGTGGTGCCCGATCGAGGGCTGGTACCCGGGCGACCGCACCTACGTGTGCGACGGGCCCAAGGGCATGAAGGTCAGCCTGATCATCTGCGACGACGGCAACTACCCGGAGATCTGGCGTGACTGTGCGATGAAAGGCGCCGAGCTGATCGTGCGCTGCCAGGGCTATATGTACCCGGCCAAGGAGCAGCAGGTGCAGATGTCCAAGAGCATGGCCTGGGCCAATAACTGCTACGTGGCGGTGGCGAATGCGGCGGGGTTCGACGGGGTGTATTCGTACTTCGGGCACTCGGCGATCATCGGCTTCGATGGCCGTACCCTGGGCGAGTGCGGCGAGGAAGAGATGGGCATTCAGTACGCCCAGCTGTCGGTGTCGCAGATCCGCGATGCGCGGGCCAACGACCAGTCGCAGAACCATCTGTTCAAGCTGCTGCACCGTGGCTACACCGGCATGCATGCCTCGGGCGATGGGGACAAGGGCGTGGCGGATTGCCCATTCGAGTTCTATCGCACCTGGGTGCTGGACGCGCAAAAGGCCCAAGAGAATGTCGAGGCCTTCACCCGCAGCACCGTCGGTGTCGCCGAATGCCCGGTGGGGCAGTTGCCCCATGGCGGTAAAGAAAAAACGGCGGGTTGAGGCATGCGGTTTACTTTTGAACCGGCCCAGGTCATGGCCTTGCTGCGCAGCCGTATCGTTGGCCAGGACGCAGCCCTGGCCCAAATGGAAGGGTTGCTCAAGGTGGTCAAGGCCGATATCGGAGAGCGTGAGCGGCCGTTGAGCGTCAACCTGTTCATGGGGCCTACCGGGGTCGGCAAGACGGAAATCGTCCGGCTGCTGGCCCAGGCGTTGCACGGGCGTGCCGACGGGTTCTGCCGTATCGACATGCACACCCTGGCCCAGGAGCATTATGCCGCCGCACTCACCGGTGCACCGCCGGGTTATGTCGGCAGCAAGGAGGGCATCAGCCTGTTCAACAGCGAATTGATCCAGGGTAGCTACAGCCGCCCTGGTATCGTGCTGTTCGACGAGTTGGAAAAAGCCAGCCAGGAAGTGGTGCGCAGCCTGCTGGGCATCCTTGAAAACGGCCAGCTGACGCTGGCGGGCGGCGCTCGTACGCTGGACTTTCGCAACAGCCTGATCTTCATGACCAGCAATATCGGCGCCCAGCAGGCGCGTCGGCACCGGCAACGCTTTGCCCCGTTGCGCTGGTGGGGGCGCGGTGAAGCGGGGGTGTTGGAGGACGCCTTGCACCGCCACTTCGAACCGGAATTTCTCAATCGCATCGATCGTATCCTGATGTTCGAGCCCATCGACCATCAGTGGCTTGAGGCGCTGCTCAAGGTGGAACTCGGCAAACTCAATCAACGCCTGGCGGCGCAGCACCGTTCATTGGTGCTGGATGAATCGGCACGTGCCTGGCTGTGCCGCGACCATGACGTACGGTTCGGCGCCCGCGCCTTGGGCCGCCGATTGCGGGTGGAGCTGGAGCCGGCGATTGCCGAATGCGTATTGCGCGACCCGGGTGTGGGCCCCATGGGCGCGACTGTCGACAGTGATCGTTTGGTGGTTTCGCAACAAGCGGCTTGCATCCAATAAATTTCAGACTAATATAACCCGGGTAAAAAAAATAATCCGGGTAAAAGTCATGAGCGCATCACAGTGTACCGCCTTCCTTGGCCACCAACGCGTGGCTGCCGGCTCTTATGCCGACGTCGCCAAAAACCTGAAAAGCCTCGACCTGGCGACGGGCAGCTTGCTGGTGTTTGATGACGCCAGCGGTGTTCAAGTCGATTATCCCTGGCCCGCCGGTTACGCACCGCAGCAACCGACCCTCGCGGTGACGGAGGCCGACGTGCCGGCGTCACCTACTGTAGGCCGTCCGAAGCTGGGGGTGGTCGCCCGTGAAGTGACCTTGCTGCCGAGGCACTGGGAGTGGCTGGGACAACAACGCGGCGGCGCCTCGGCGGCCTTGCGCCGGTTGGTGGACGAAGCGCGCAACGCCCATGCCGAGCACGATGAGCGGCGCCAGGCGAAGGAGTCCAGCTATCGTTTCATGAGCGCCATCGGCGGCGACCTGCCAGGTTTTGAAGAAGCCTCGCGGGCGTTGTTTGCCCAGGACGGCGCCGACTTTTCCAACAAGATCGCGCACTGGCCGGTGGATGTGAAGTTGTACCTGGCCTGGTTGTCACGCAACGCTTTCCCTGCCTAATTGCATTGAGATCCGAACCTTCATGGAAGTCACCCAGCAACGACCGTTGTGGCAGATCTACCTGATCTTTCTGGCACCCATGGTGCTGTCCAATTTCCTCCAGAGCTTTTCCGGCACGCTGAACGGGATCTATGTCGGGCAGATGCTCGGCACCCAGGCGTTGGCGGCGGTGTCGGGGATGTTCCCCATCGTGTTTTTCTTTATCGCCCTGGTGATCGGCCTGGGGGCGGGCGCTTCGGTGCTGATCGGCCAGGCGTGGGGCGCGCAGGAAACCTCGATGGTCAAGTCGATCACCGGCGCCACCCTGACCCTCGGCGCCCTGATCGGGGTGATCGCGGCGGTGCTGGGCAGCGTGTTTGCGCGCCCGGCAATGCAGGCCCTGGGCACACCGGTGGATGTGCTGGATGACGCGGTGGGTTATGCGCAGATGATGATGCTGATCATGCCGCTGTTGCTGGTGTTCATCCTGTTCACCCAACTGCTGCGGGGCGTGAGTGACACGGTGTCGCCCTTATTGGCGCTGATGGTGTCGACCACCGTGGGCCTGGTGCTGACCCCTGCGCTGATCAAGGGTTGGCTGGGCCTGCCGCCGATGGGTATCCAGAGCGCGGTGGTGGCGGGGTTGGTGGGGAATGCCCTGGCGATGACGTTCCTGGTGCTGCGCCTTCGCCATAAAAACCACGTGATGGCGCCGGATCGCCAGTTGATGGCGGCGCTGCGGCTGGATCGGGTGATTCTGGGCAAGGTCCTGCGTATCGGGTTGCCTACGGGGTTGCAGATGGTGGTGCTGTCGTTGTCGGAGCTGGTGATTCTGGCGCTGGTCAACAGCCATGGTTCCCAGGCGACGGCGGCGTATGGGGCGGTGACGCAGATCGTCAACTATGTGCAGTTTCCGGCGTTGTCGATTGCGATCACGGCGTCGATTCTGGGGGCGCAGGCGATCGGGGCGGGGCGCCTGGAGCGGATCGGGCCGATCCTGCGTACGGGGATTTTGATCAACCTGTGCCTGACGGGTGGGTTGATAGTGCTGGGGTATGTGTTGTCGCACTGGCTGTTGGGGTTGTTCATTACCGACGTGGATGCGCGGGTCAAGGCCGAGCACCTGCTGCATATCATGCTCTGGAGCATCCTGGTGTTCGGTTTCCAGGCCGTGGTGGGCGGGATCATGCGGGCCAGCGGGGTGGTGCTGGTGCCGGTGGGGATCTCGATCGTTTGCGTGTTGGGGGTGGAGTTGCCGGTGGCGTATCTGCTGAATGCGCGGTTTGGGCTGGAAGGGGTGTGGATGGCGTTTCCGGTGACGTATCTGGCGATGTTGGGGTTGCAGACGGCTTATTACCGGCTGGTTTGGCGGCATAAGCAGATCAAGCGGTTGGTGTGAGTGTGTGGGGTGGCGCGGGTACCTATTCGTCATATAGGTACCGGCCATCCAGGACTATCAGATTGATGACGCAACGCTAAGACGCGTAAGCGTTTGCGCCAAGGTCTCGTTTTCGGACATCGGCTTATTTGAAGTTGGTATCGGCGATCGGCATGATGCTCGCTACACGCCAGCCATCCTTGCCCATGACCAGCGTCTGGCTGATCAGGAAGGTGCTGTCGGTAGGTGTTTCACCGGCGTGGCTACGGGTGAAGGTGATCGGCACCATCAGTTGCGCAACGTTATCGGCCACCAGCACCACGCTGAAGTGGCTCATGTCGGGCTTAAGTTGCCAGGCGCCCTGGTAGTACACCTTGAGCTTGCTGACCACCGCATCCGGCCCCCAGTTTTCGCCACCTCGGGCGTACCAGAGCATTTTTGGCGAGTCCCAGAGCATTGCCTTGATCTGGGTGAGGTCGTGGGCGTTTTGAGCGGCGACAAACCGGGTGAAGAAGGCGCGAGCGTCATCCTCTTTGGCTGCGGCGAAGCTTGTGGTGGCGCTAAGCAGGCTGAGCAAGGCGCCGAAGGCCAGGGCATAAGGTTTCATGGAGTTCCTCGGGAATCGGGTTGAGTGACCTGAGGTTTAGCCTAGGCTCGGGCAGGGCGAAGCAAAGGCCATTTAACCCTCGTTTCTGGACATTCCCGATGCCGCCGTTTCCGACCGGCTTCTTGCCGTGCGCCGCATCACCTGCGGCGGTTTGCCGAATTCGCGGATAAATGCCCTTCGCATGCGTTCGCTGTCGCCAAAGCCGGTCTGGCGGGCAATGCCTTCGATAGGATGACGGCCGTCCTGGATCAGCACCAAGGCTGTTTCGATCCGCAGCTTTTCAATGGCTTTGGCTGGGGATACGCCGGTCTGTGCTCGAAACGCCCTGCTGAATTGGCGCAGGCTTAAATGGGCTGCTTCGGCCAGTTCGTCGAGGCTCAGGCTGCGATGCAGGTTATTGCGCGCATAGGCTATGGCAGTCTGGATACGGTCGGTCTTCTGTTCCATGTCCAGCAGTGCCGAGGACTGTGGCTGCCCCCCGGCACGGCGGTTTTGCAGGATGAAGGTTTTCGATACCGCCCGCGCTACCGTCGCGCCAAGATCGGCTTCGACCATCGCCAGGGCTTGGTCGATGCCAGCGGTCATGCCGGCGCTTGTCCATAGCGAACCGTCGACGATAAACAAACGCTCCTCTTCCAGCCGCACCTTGGGGTAGCGTTTGCGGAATTCTGCCGCGAAAAACCAGTGGGTGGTCGCTCGCATACCGTCAAGCAAACCGGCTTGGGCCAGGAAGAAGGTTCCGGAGCAGGTGGCGGCCAGGCGTCGGCTATTTCTGGCAGCCTGACGCAGGTAATCCAGCAAGCCGGGCGTGAATTCGCGGTCATTGCCGCCACCGATGATCACCGTGTCGAATGCAGTCTTGCCGAAGGCTTCAGTCTGCACCACCACGCCGAGTGAACTGCGTACCGGCCCGCCGTGCTCCGAGATCAGACGTACGTCGTAATGGGTTTTACCCAATGCATTATTGGCACTCTCGAAAACTGACAGTGCAGAGAAACTCATGACGCCGAAACCGGAAAAGGTGATGAAACCAATGCGTTGCATGAGGCGCTCCAAAACCGTCTGATCTGTCAATCAAGGTGACAGACAGATTACCTGAAGCGGATTTTTTCCCGTAGTACCGCGTCGGTAAAGTCATTGACGCCGTTACCGCAGCAACGGGTAAATACCCCGGACCAATCCATCCACAAATCCCCCCACCGGTCTCAATCAGCGTCGCAACTCGTTGCTGAAATAACGACTCGGCACCTCACCCAACACACGCTTGAACACCGTCGCAAACGCACTCGGGCTGCTATACCCCAAATCCAGCGCCACCCTGGTCACCGGTTCCCCATTGCCCAGCCGCACAATCCCCGCCAGCAGGCAGGCTTGCTGGCGCCACTGCAGGTAACTGATACCCGTGGCTTGACGAAACTGCCGGGTAAACGTCCGGCGGCTCATCCCCGCGCCGAAGGCCATGGCATCAATGCTGACCTCCAACGAAGGCCCAGCCAGGAACTCTTCGCAGGCCTTCGCCAATCGAGGCTCGGCCGGCAACGGCGCACACAGCGGCAGCACCGGCATCCGGGCGATCTCGTGCAGCAGCAAGCCCATCAAATAGCTGTCGCGGCCACCCATCGCGTAACGCGCAGGTACCTCGACGGCCTTCTCCAGCAACTGCCCAAGCAGCGGCGACACATCCAGCACCTGGCACTGTTGCGGCAACTCCAGCCGCCGCGCCGCCTGCGGGCGAATGTAGGTGTTGAGCATCGTCACCGGCCCGCGCATCAGCATGGCGTGGGACACATGCGGCGGCACCCAGATCGCGCGGCGGGGCGGCACCACCCAGTTACCGGTGGCGCTGTAGACGGTAATGACACCCTGGCTGGCATAGGCCAACTGGCCTCGCGGGTGCGCGTGGGCGGGGAACAGCTCGCCGTCGGCATAGTCGATGGCGGTCACGACCACGTCGCGCGGGGTGTTTTCGTAGGGATGAATATCGGGCATGGCCTGATTCTAGCCTTTGTTGACCCACAATCGCAGGCGGGCCATCGCGGTTTACGAAAAAATCTGTCGGATGCACGGCCTCCTGTCGTGCCACCGAGTCAATGGACCCGTCACGATGAAGCAAAAACACCTGTTACTGGCCGTCCTGGTGACGGCTGTGTGGGGACTCAATTTCCCCATTACCAAACTCGGCCTGGCCGAGATCAACCCGCTGTTGCTGACGGCCCTGCGGTTCACCCTGGCGGCGTTGCCCTGGGTGTTTCTGGTGCGCCGGCCCCAGGTCGCGGTGAAGTGGCTGGCGGCCTATGGCTTGATATTCGGGGTGGCGATGTGGGCCTTGATCAACCTCGGGATCGCCATGGGCGTACCCCCTGGCAGTGCCTCGCTGCTGATCCAGTTCAGCGCATTCTTCACCCTGGGCTGGGGCGTGCTGCTGTTTCGGGAAAGCCTTTCCCTGGCGCAATTGATCAGTGTGCTGCTGGCGGCCATGGGGTTGGCAGGCATGCTGCTGGGCGTGGTGGGGACGGCCACGCTGCTGGGGTTTGCCCTGGTGCTGTTCAGTGCCCTGGCCTGGAGCATCGGCAATATCATCATCAAGGTCTCCGGGGTGCGGGAGATCTTTGCCTTCGTAGTCTGGGCCAGCCTGTTTGCACCGCTGCCGCTGGTGCTGTTGACGTGGCTGCTGGACGGCCCGCAGGCCTTTGCTGCGTTGCCCGGGCAGTTGAACGGCGTGGCGTTGTTCTCGCTGGCGTTCCAGGTGTATGGCGCGACGCACTTTTGTTACTGGGGCTGGAACCTGCTGTTGCGCGAGTACCCGGTTTCCCGGGTGGCGCCCCTGTCACTGCTGATCCCGGTGTTCGGCATCGTCAGCTCAATGCTGATCCTGGGTGAGCGCCCCGGGGTTTCGCAGTGGCAGGCCATGGGCTTGATCCTCTTGGCCCTGATCGTCGGCCTGAAGAAGGGGCGCCCGTTGTGGGTCAGGCAGGACGGTCACGCTTGAGCAGGCCATACAGCGCGCTGTCCGAGATCTCGTCGCCGACCACCCAGCGCTCGCGCAGCAAGCCTTCGCGGACGAAACCCAGGCGCTCAAGCAGCTTCGCGGAGCCCAGGTTGCGTGGGTCAATGTCGGCTTCAAGGCGGCGCAGCCCGGCGGTGTTGAACCCATGGTCGATCACCGCGCGGGCGGCTTCGCTCATGTAGCCCTTGCCCCAATGCTGGCGGCCCAGGGTAAAGCCGATTTCAGCGCGGCGGCATTGCTCGTCGACATTGAACAGGTCGCAACTACCGATCACCTCGCCGGTGGCCAGCAACTCCACCATACACACCAGGTCTTCACCGGCAATCGATGCCTCCATCAATTGGCCGAAGCGTTCAACGGCTTGCTCGGCGCGGGTCATGGTGGGAAAGGAAAAGTAGCGCATGGCCTCGGGGTCGGACCAAATGGCAAACAGCGCGCGCCAGTCATCCTGATGGGGAGGGCGCAGGCCCAGGCGTTCGGTGGTGAGAAGTACGGGGGCGAAAAAGGGCAGGGTCATAAGGTGCTCGTCCGTGAAAGTCACGGGCGAATGCTGCCGGGATTGGGCGGGTTGTACAAGGGTCGAGGAAAGAGGACGACGGCAAGCAATTGCTCCACTTAATAGGAAGCATTACTATTCACACCCCACCTCCCCAGTGCTTCCTTGATGACTCCTCAGCCGCCCCGCAGAACAGGCTTTTTCGAGCACTACGAAGAGTTGATCGGGACCTGGACGCGCCGCCTGAGAAACCGTCAGCAGGCCGAAGACCTGGCCCACGACACTTTTGTGCGGGTGCTTGAATCCAGCGCCACCAAGGTTGAGCAACCTCGCGCCTATCTGCATCAAACGGCGCGCAATATCGCCGTTGACGCCTATCGCCGCGAGGACCGGCGGGAGGCGATGGCCTTGGAAGCCTTTGACCAGAGTTCGCCCCACAGTGGCGACCCGGAGCATTTCATGCACGCGATCCAGCTGGCGGATTCCATCGAGCGAGCCCTGGCCGAGCTGCCGCTCAATTGCCGCAAGATTTTCATCTGGCAGAAAATCGAGGGCCTGACCCAGCAGGAAATCGCCGAACGCCTGGGCCTGTCTAAAAACATGGTGGAAAAGTATATGATCCGCACCCTGCGGCATCTACGTGACCGCCTGGATGCGATGGCACCATGACCAATGCCCGCTTTGAAACAGGATCTTCCATGATGGATACCCGTGAGTGTGCCTGCGGCAGCGCGACGGCCCGCGACGAGGCGGCGCAATGGTTTGTGCGTGTGCAGGACAGCCCATTGAGCGCAGAAGAACGCGAGCGTTTTGATGCCTGGCGTGCAGAGCATGCCGAGCACCAGTACGAATTTGATGTGCTGCAAGGTTTGTGGAGTGCCACCGACCTGGTGCCCAAGGCGCGCTTGCAGGCGTTGTGCGATGCCCCGCAGCCGCGTGCGAAGCGCCGGCCCGTGCTGCGTTATGCAGTGGCTGCAAGTGTGCTGGCGGTGGCCCTGGGCCTGGGGTTGTTCAGTGGCCTGGATCATCCGGCGACGTACAACGCCGAGTTCCGCACTGCGTTGGGGGAGCGCCGGCAGGTGGCGTTGCCCGACGGCTCGCTGATGGACTTGAACAGCCGCAGCGTGGTGGCCGTGCACTATGTAAAAGGCCAGCGCGGCATCGAGCTCAAGCAGGGCGAGGCCATGTTCAGCGTCGAGCACGACACCAGCCGGCCCTTCGTGGTGGACGCCGGGGCAGGGCAGGTGACGGTCACCGGTACGCGTTTCGACGTGCGCCGCGATGACGACCAGACCCGCGTGGTGGTCGAGGCCGGTACGGTCAAAGTGCAAGGGCGCTCATCCGATGACATCGTGATGCTCACGGCTGGTCGGGGCACCCATGTGGATACCCGGGGCCAGGTGGCGGCTGCCTACGCCGTCAACCCTGAAGAGCTCACGGCCTGGCGCACCGGCAAACTGGTGTTCAACAACGCCACTCTCGGCGAAGTGGCTCGGGAGGTCTCACGTTACCGCGAGCAACCTTTGCGGGTCAGCGCGCCCGCGGTGAGCAACCTGCGCTTGACCAGCGTGTTCAAATCCACCGACACCGACGCCTTGCTCAAGGCCTTGCCGCACATTCTTCCGGTGGCCTTGCGCACCTTGCCGGACGGTAGCCAGGAAATAATTTCGCGATAGATTCAGGTTTTTTTCGAGTTCTTCGTCTTCTTGTGCAACTGCAACTGGTTTGCATTAACAGCCGCACTCTCTTGCGATCACAGGACTACGTTCGACGTGAAAAAACTCGCCATGAAAAACAATAAATCATCCCGCTGGGCACCCCTCGCCCTGGCGCTGGCCGTCAGCGCCGCACTGCCGGCGGCCTATGCTGACGATGGCATTCATATCCAGGCCCAGTCCCTGGGTTCGGCCTTGAGCCAATTGGGTCAGCAGACGTCGCTGCAAGTGTTCTTCAGCCCCGACATGGTGGCCGGCAAACAAGCCCCGGCCGTCGACGGCAACCTTTCGCCCGAACAAGCGCTGCGCCAGTTGCTGCAGGGCAGCGGCCTGGATTACCAGATCGATGCGGGCTCCGTGACCCTGCGCCCGCTGGGCAAGGGCACCGGCGAAGCCGGTTCGCCGCTGGAGTTGGGTGCCACCGACATCAAGGTGGTCGGCGACTGGCTCGGCGACGCGAATGCCCAAGTGGTGCAGAACCACCCGGGGGCGCGCACCGTGGTGCGCCGTGAAGCCATGGTGGAGCAGGGCGCGATGAACGTCGGTGACGTGCTGCGGCGCATTCCCGGGGTGCAGGTACAGGAGGCCAACGGCACCGGTGGCAGTGATATTTCCCTCAACGTCGGGGTACGCGGCCTGACCTCGCGTCTGTCGCCACGCTCCACGGTATTGATCGACGGCGTACCGGCAGCGTTTGCACCCTACGGCCAGCCGCAGTTGTCGATGGCGCCGATTTCCTCCGGCAACCTCGACAGCATCGACGTGGTGCGTGGCGCAGGCTCCGTACGTTATGGACCACAGAACGTCGGCGGCGTGATCAACTTCGTCACCCGGGCCATCCCGGAAAAATTCTCCGGCGAAGTCGGCACCACCCTGGAAACCGCGGCCCACGGCGGCTGGAAACACATTGAAAACGCCTTCATCGGCGGCACCGCCGACAACGGTATCGGTGCTGCGTTGCTGTATTCCGGGACCAAGGGCGATGGTTACCGCGACCGCAACAACTCCAACGACATCGACGACGTGATCTTCAAGACCCACTGGGCGCCGACCGATCAAGACGATTTCTCGCTGAATTTCCACTACTACGACGCCAGCGCCGACATGCCCGGCGGCCTGACCCAGAAGCAGTACGACGCCAACCCGTATCAATCGGTACGTGACTGGGACAACTTCAATGGCCGGCGCAAGGATATGTCCTTCAAGTACATCCGGCAGATCGACGACCGCACCCAGGCTGAAGTGCTGACCTACTATTCCGACAGTTTCCGCGGCAGCAACATCGCCAACCGCGACCTGAAGACCCTGGGTTCCTACCCGCGCACCTACTACACCTTCGGCATCGAGCCGCGTGTGTCCCATGTATTTGACCTGGGGCCGAGCACCCAGGAAGTCAGCGTCGGTTATCGCTACCTCAAGGAAGGCATGCACGAGCAGGCCACCAGCCTGGCGCTGGTCAACAACGTGCCGACGCCCGTGGGCCAGAGTGACGGCCACGTGTACCAGGACCGTACCGGTGGCACCGAGGCCAACTCGTTCTATATCGACAACAAGATTGATATCGGCAAATGGACCGTCACCCCGGGCATTCGCTTTGAGCAGATCCGCACCGAATGGCACGACCGTCCGGTGGTAGGCCTCAATGGCGCCACGGTTCAGGAGAAACGTCGCGAGATCCACAACAACGAACCGCTGCCGGCCTTGAGCGTGATGTACCACGTCTCCGATGCCTGGAAGCTGTTTGCCAACTACGAAACCTCCTTCGGCAGCCTGCAATACTTCCAGCTGGGCCAGGGCGGTAACGGCGACCAGACCGCGAACGGCCTGAACCCGGAAAAAGCCAAGACCTACGAAATCGGTACCCGCTACAACGACAACGTCTGGGGCGGCGAAGTGACGTTGTTCTACATCGACTTCTCGGACGAGTTGCAATACGTCAGCAACGATGTGGGCTGGACCAACCTCGGCGCTACCAAGCACGAGGGCATCGAAGCGTCGGCCCATTACGACCTGTCGAACCTCGACCCGCGCCTGGACGGCCTGACCGCCAACGCCGGCTTCACCTACACCAGGGCCACCTCCGAAGGCGACGTTGCCTTCAAGGGCCGCGACTTGCCGCTGTACTCCCGTGAAGTGGCCACCCTGGGGCTGCGTTACGACATCAACCACTGGACCCACAACCTGGACGTCTATGCCCAGTCCGGCCAGCGTGCGCCGGGCACCGGTACCACCTACATCACCCAGCCGACTGCTGATGGCCAGTACGGGGATATTCCCGGCTACGTCTCGGTGAACGTGCGCAGCGGTTATGACTTCGGTGCGCAACTGTCGAACCTGAAGCTGGGCGTCGGGGTAAAAAACGTGTTCAACCAGGAACACTACACCCGCTCCAGCGACAACAACTCCGGGATCTACCTGGGTGAACCGCGCACGTTCTTCGTGCAGGCCAGCGTCGGCTTCTGATGCGTGCCTGATCCCAGGTATCGACAGTGACGAGGGGGCGCAAGCCCCCTCGCCATAGCCCTTCTTCCTACTCTTTTTCTAACGATTTTCTGCGTCCGCAGGAACTGAATCCGACAGGTCTACCACACAAGGAGGTGCCCACTTTCCATGGGATACCTTGTATCGCCGAGGTGTCTTTGAGCCGGGAGTGAATCGTGTCAATACGCCGAACTGGAGATGCCTATGTCGGTAACCTTATCCAACTCAACTGTTGCCAACCCCTCTGATAACGCCGCGCAGCCGCATACTGATGCCGCCACATCGACGCAGTCACGCTCACGCTCCGGGCAGGGGTCGATCCACATCAGCTTCAACTTGCCACAGAATGGGATCGGCCCGGGATATTCGAATTGGACGACGACGCAGAGCACGATGGATCCCCATGGTGCCGCCAACAACTCATTCCGGGCGTCCTATGCAAACTCGTTCCTGGGCGGGCTGATCGGACAGCTTCAGGACTTTCTGCACAAGCTGTTCAATCCGTTCCGGCCTCACCCCGGTTATGGTCGTCCTGACCCTTCCATTCCACTCAGGCCTCTTCCCGGACACTGCCGTCCGACCCCCTGCAAGCCTGACCCGGGATACGGTCGCCCGGACCCACACTTTTCGAGGCAAACCCCCGATCAACTGGGGAACCTCCTCAAGAACAAATTTGATGCGTTCACGGTGCCGGGCCAGCCCTTCATCACAAAACAAAGCCTGGAGGAGATGGCGGGCAGACGGTTGACCAACGACCAGGACCGTAATGAGAACATTCTGTTGGCCCGGGAACTGCTGCGACGCCCAGACGTAATACAAGCCTTTGACCGAGCCGGCAGGACCGGTGATCTGGATGGTCGAATCTCCCGGCGGGACCTCAACGCCGTGCTCGACTCCGGCAACGCCTTGAAGTACAAGACCGACAAACAGCTCGCCGAACAGATGTTGAAGGACTTCGACGCCCTGAAGGGTATCTGGAGCCGCTCCATCAGTATCAAAGATTTGAAAAAATTGGCCGCATCGTCGTCGAGCGACCCAAAGCAACAGCGGCTCATCGAGTTGGCCAAGGAAGTCACTCAGCGCTCAAGCCTGTTAACGCTGATGGACTCTCTTGACCGGTATGACGGCAAGATCGGCAGAGCCGCCCTGCGCCACCTCTCTCTGAACCTGTTTTAGCTCGATCACGCCGCGACCCTCTCGCGGCGTGATGACCTGCCTTGATCAATCCGCTGCTTTCAAACTCTCAGCCAGGGCTCAGACATGGCTACACCTTCGTGTGGATCGCAAAATCCTGGCTATCAGCCAGCCTGTCTTGCGCCGACGGGCAGCGATACCCTGCAACCGCCCCCCGTTGCCGCACCGGGCAAACGGTGCGAAGAGGGCGCCGAAGCCCGGCGAGTGAAGAACTTCACCGGGCAGCACACATTCCAGGCGCCGGCGGCTGACGACTTCATCAAAGGCATGTTGCCGCACGGGCAGTTGCCTGCCTCCCACGCGCCTGGGTTACGCCCGTTGCGCGCGGTGATGGGCGCTATGGTCGCAGCGATCAAAGACCTTTGGCAGGAGACAAAACCGACCTCGCCAGGGTCTCGAAAAGCCGACTGATTCTTCGGTTTTTACATGTTGTCATTGGAACGCTGCTCTATCTCGGAACCATTGCCACCGGCACACCACACACCTTTGGCCTGTTTTCACCTGAGCGATACGGCGATTGCCGGGATGATGACCAGGTCAATGTGGAACCGGAAAATGGTGGAGATGAATCATGACAATCAACGGCGGGTCGGTCTGCCAGCACCTCGGTGCTACACCCTGTATTGCCCCGGCACTGGACGGCGGTACACGGGCAATTCACGCCGCTTCAAGTGAACCCGGTGAGGCTGCGCGAAAGCACAGCCATCAATCCGGCGAGGCGCCTGTCCGCTCATCAGGCTATCGGCCTCCTTTGCGGGGGGAGAGTCACTGCAGGAGTCTGCTGCAACACCTGGGGCTTCAGAACGAAGTGGCCAGCCGCCTCCGCGGGCCCAATCCCTACATTCGTTTGCCGGACAGCGATTTGGTGAGCGCGGCGAACGCCCAATTTGCCATGCTGAAAAAACTCCATGAGAACTGACGGACTGAAGCTGTCTTCACTGCAACGAATCGCCAGTAAAAAGCTCGGTGCCAGCCGAGAGGCCGACAGCGCTATCCTGCTTGCCAAGGCGATCATCCAGCGTCCGCGCCTGATCGATGCGATCCTCGACCAGGACGGCTACATCACCCGCGAAAGCCTGGCACAGGCCGAGAACGTCGTGTTCGGCAACAGCGATCCCAGTGCCTTCAGCCCGGACCCTTTCCACACAAAAAACAATGCCGATCTCGTCCGCCTGTTCAAGGAAATGTTCACCGAGTTACGGGACCGGTCGCGGGACCGCATGGGGTTTTTCGAGCAGATCTGCTACGTCAATATCGAGGTGCTGGCGATGATGAGCAAAGACCCGGATGAGCTCGACAGCCATGGCCAAGTTGTACTGGACCCGGCCACGGGGCTACCGAAGAAGAAATACGACGAACAGCAGGTGTATATGGCGAAAAACCTTGTGGACCGGCCGGGCTTGTTGCGGTCGCTGGAAAACACCGCCGACAGCGGTCGGCGAATTTTCGGCAGCCATCACCAGGCGGGCTGGCTCAGCAACAAAACCCTTGATCGCTGGCTGGAACTCCAGAAAGCCAAATGACCCCGGGTTGACGCCTCAATGTACGAGGCGTGATGGGGCTGGGTGGTCAGACCCGCAGTATTTTCCCGCTGATCGCCACACCGATCAGCAGTACGGCAATCAGCACAAAGGCAGTGCTCAAGCTGCTGCCATGGGCGATGAAGCCGATCACCGCAGGGCCGGCGAGAATGCCGGTGTAGCCCAGGGTGGTGATGGCGGGCACCGCAATGTGTTCCGGCATGACGGTCTGCTTGCCGACGGCGGTGTACAGCACCGGTACGATGTTCGAACACCCGGCACCGACCAAAGCATACCCCAGCAGGGCCGTTTCCCACGCAGGTAATAGCGTCGCCAACAGCATGCCGCCGGCGGCGAGCGCGCCACCGAATACAATCACCCGGGTTGCGCCCAGGCGGCGAACTATCCTGTCGCCGGTAAGGCGCCCGACGGTCATGGTCAAGGCAAAGGCTGCGTAGCCAAGGCCCGCATAGGCTTCGTCAAGGCCGCGCTCGGCGCTCAGGAACACCGCGCTCCAGTCCAGCACGGCGCCTTCGGCAAGAAACACGATGCAGCACAGGCAGCCGATAAACAGCACCACGCCGTGGGGCACGGCAAAGGCCGGCCCGGAGCTTTCACTGCCGTAAGGCAGCAGGTGTGGCCCGGCCTTGAGCAAGGCCACTACGATGACGACGATCACGGCGAGGGTGGCCTGCAACGGCGACCAGCCCAACCCCAGCAGCCCGCTGACACCTGCCGCCCCGACGATCCCGCCCAGGCTGAACAGCCCGTGGAAGCCCGACATCATGGTCTTGCCGCTGGCTCGTTCGACCATCACCGCTTGCAGGTTGACCGTGGAGTCCACCGTGCCCAGGCCGGCACCAAACACAAACAGCGCGGCCATCAGCAACGGAATCGAGGTGACGGTGGCCAGCATCGGCAGGCCCAGGCAGATCAGGAGGGTGCCGCCGGTGGCCACTCGCCGGATACCGTAGCGCGACGCCAGGGCCCCGGCGACCGGCATCGCGATCATCGAGCCCACCCCCAGGCACAACAGCAAAAGGCCGAGGGTGCCCTCATTGAGTTGGGCGCGGGCCTTGGCATAAGGCACCAGTGGTGCCCAGGCGGCGATGCCGAAGCCGGCGATGAAAAACGCGATGCGGGTCGACATTTGTTCCAGCCGCCCGGGTACCACGGGCGCTGGGGTGCTGATGGCGGTCATGAAAAATCCTTGGTTTTGCGTTCAACGAACGATGTGCAGCGCAACATCCTTGCACATCAGGCCGTATCGAGCGAGCCGGGTTCCCTTGGCATGCCTGAACACAGGGCCAAACATTTTTTCCAGGATCATGGAACGCGACGGGCCTTTCCAACCACTATCAGTTCGTAGGACAAGTAACCACTTGAGGTGCGAGGTGGCCTGGAAGGTGCGTAATCCCCGCGAGAACTGGTGAACCCCGGGCTTCCAGCGACGGATTACCACCTTCCAGGCCGATCCTCTCACTTCAGCAGCCGCGCCAGTTTGCCATCCCGCACCTGCAACACTTCAAACAAGCCCAGGGCCTGCAGGGCGGGGAGGGCTTGCAGGATGTCCTGTTCGGCCAGCAAGCGCTGCTCGTCCGGGGTGGCCGGATCGCACCAGGTTCTGGCGTTGGCGAGGAATGCGCCCACCGTGCCCTTGCGCACGGTCACGCCATTGAATTGGCCTTGGTCGAGATGGTCGGGAAGCACGTCTTCTGCACGCATGGCGGAGCCCTCAATGAATGAATCCGCAGTCTGGGCGTGCGCAAATGGCTACACTGCCTTATCCAGGTCATTCAATACGGTAAAGCTGCCATATGCCGTCAACACTCGTTTCAGCCCAGCTCGCCAATGCGACCGGCGGTCCATTGCTGGTGGCGACGTTGCGCAGCAGTCCGGTAGCACGCACCACGGCCCTTCATCAGCATGCCCGCGGGCAATTGCTCGGAGCCCAGCGCGGGTTGTTGTCGGTGCAGGCGGCGCACCAGCATTGGGTAGTACCGGCCACCCATGCGGTGTGGATTGCCCCCGATTGTTCCCACGCCTTGCGTTCCCACGGGCCGTTTGATGGCTGGAGTGTGTATGTCGAACCCCAGGCATGTGCAGGGCTGCCCCGACAGACGTGCGTTATCGCCACGTCGGCCTTGTTGCTGGAAGCCGTCAGGCGCGCGGCAACCTGGAGCCAGCTGCTGCTCGAGCCGCCACAGTCACGGATCGCCCAGGTGATCCTTGATGAAATCGCCGGGTTGCCCCAGGAACCATTCGGCTTGCCGCTGCCCCGGGACCCGCGCCTGTTGCGCATCGCCCAGGCGCTGGCCGACAGTCCCGACGACAACCGCCTGCTGGAACACTGGGCGCAGTGGGCCGGTGTCTCGCCGCGTACCCTGGCCCGGCGGTTTATTGCCGAGACCGGGTTCACCTTCAGCCAGTGGCGCCAGCGCGCGCGATTGTTGCGCGCCCTGGAGTTGCTGGCGGCGCATGCACCCGTGACCCGGGTTGCGCTGGACCTGGGTTATGAAAACGTCAGTGCCTTTATTGCGATGTTCCGGCGTACGTTCGGGACGACGCCGGGGCGGTACTTCACGGATGGCGCAAGCGACTACGGGCATACACCGCCACAATCACGAAACACCCCATAGGCAACAGGTAAGCCAGCGCCACTGTGCTGTTGTCCGCCACCTTGCCCATCAAGTAGGGCATCAGGGCGCCGCCGACGATCGCCATGATCATGAACGAACTGCCGCGCTTGGTGTGCGGCCCGAGGTTCTTCACGCCCATGGCGAACAGCGTCGGGAACATGATCGACATGAAGAAGAACACCGCGATCAGCGCGATCACCGAGATACCTTCCAGGCCGATCACCACCAGGCCGCACAACGCGATATTGATCAGCGCATAAATCAGCAGCAGCTTCTGCGCGCTGACCCGGCCCATCAGCCAGGTACTGAAAAAGCGCCCGAACATGAAGGCCAGCATTGCGATCGACAGCAGGTAGGCGGCTTGCTGATTGCCCATCTGTGCCCAATGCTCGGTGACGTAGTTGATGAAAAATGCGCCGACTCCGACCTGGGCCGCCACATAGAAAAACTGCGTGATCACCCCACCGACAAACTCCCGGTGCTGCCACAGACCCTTGCCGGCCGTCGGTTGCAGTGCCTGTTCCTGCGCGCGCAAATCCGGCAGCGGCGTGCGGGCGATCAGCAGCGCCACCAGCAGTACCAGGACCGCGATCACCACGTAGGTGGTCTGCAACGAACTCATGTCCGAGGCCGGTGTGCTGCCGGCGCTGAAGAACATCGCGCCGCCAATCAGCGGGCCGAAGAACTGGCCAAGGCCATTGAATGATTGCGCCAGGTTCAACCGCCGCTCGGCGCCCTGGGGTTCGCCCAGCACCGTGGCATAGGGGTTGGCAGCGGTCTCCAGGCAGCCCAGGCCGCAGGCGATGACAAACAGCGCGAACAGGAAAAACGGAAAGCTCGCCGCCGCAGCCGCCGGCATGAACAGCAGCGCGCCCGTCGCATACAGGCACAGGCCCAGCAGGATCCCGGCCTTGTAGCCGTGGCGGTCCATCAACAACCCGGCCGGCAGGGCAATCAGGAAGTACGCGCCGAAATAGGCGCTTTGCAACAGCCCGGACTGGGCCTTGCTGACGTGCAGGACTTCCTGGAAGTGCTTGTTCAGTACGTCGAGCAAACCGTAGGACAAGCCCCAGAGGAAAAACAGACTGGTCACCAGCATCAGCGCCCAGCGATAGGTCGGCACGGCACGGGTGCCTGGCAGGTGTGTATCTTTGCTTAACATGACGCTTCTCCTGTTGTTTTTATGGGATCAAGGCGTGCGATGCAGCGGGTATCAGGGTTGGTCGGTAAGGCAGAAAATCTGCTCCAGGGGCTGCCATTTGCCGCCGGGGTCAGTCCACGGCGTGGGGGCCTGGAAGCGCCACATCAGGGTTTCCCAGGCTTGCACGTCGGGGTTGGCGCGTGCAGCGTGGTCCAGCCCTTCGAAGCTGAACCCGGCCGCTGTGTCCATGACCATGAACAGCCGCGTGCCCAGGCGCCAGATCTGCATTTCCAGGATTTGCTGGCTGCGCAGATGCTCTGCCACGGCAGGCCAGATGCGTCGATGCAGCTGCTGGTACTCGGCGATCAATGCCGCATCGTCGATCAGGTCCAGCGCCAGGCAGTAACGTTGGCCGCTCATGTCAGCGCCCGGTCGAGGTGGGTGTAGCCTCCATCCACCACCAGCCACTGTCCGGTGGTGTGGGAGGCGCGGGGTGAGAGCAGGAACAGCACGCTGTCGGCAATTTCCTCGGGAGTGGTCATCCGTTTGCCCAAGGGGATTTTTTCGACGATGGCGGCGAGCTTGGCCTCGGGGTTGTCGAAGCCGTCGATCCAGCGTTGATACAGCGGCGTCAGCACCTCGGCGGGCACCACGGCATTGACCCGGATGCCGAACTCCAGCAAGGAGGCGGCCCATTCCCGGGTCAGTGACAGCTGCGCACCTTTTGCGGCGGTATAACCGCTGGTACCGCCCTGGCCGGTGAGGGCCGTCTTGGAGCTGATATTCACGATTGCCCCGCGGCTGGCCTTGAGGGCATCGAGGCACAAGTGGGTCATCAAGTAGTAATGAATCAGGTTCTTTTCCAGGGATTCGACGAACGCTGCACGGCCCGCATCCAGGCCCACGCCGTCGTTGACCCCGGCGTTGTTCACCAGGCCGTCGATGCGTCCGAAACGTCGCAACACTTCGTTGACGGCTGCGCGGCAGGCGTCCTCATCGCGCAACTCGACACGGATGAAGTGGCTTTGACCGTGCTGCTCAAGCTCGGCCGCGAAGGCCGGCGACAACGGTTGATGGCCGAAAATTACCGGGATTGCGCCTTCGGCAATCAATCCCAGGGAAATGGCGGCGCCAATCCCCGAGCCGCCGCCGGTGACGATTATCACGCGGTCCTGCAAATGCAGATTCATGGGCAGTTTCCTTCAAGGTGATAGACCCGCTGGGCCGTGCCGCCCCAGATGGCTTGCTGTTCATCGGGCGACAGTGGGCCGAGGGTCTGTTGCAGCAATTGGCAGGTGCCCTGGTATTCCCCGGCCAGCAGGCACACCGGCCAGTCCGAACCGAACATCAGGCGCTCGGCGCCGAACAATTCCAGCGCCAGTTCGATGTAGGGGCGCAGGGCTCGGGCGTTGCGTTGCTCGGGCCCGGCTTCGGTGAGCAGGCCCGACAGCTTGCAACTGACGTGGGGCAGGGCGGCCAGTGGCGCCAGGTGTTCGGCCCAACCGACGGGGCCGTTGGCGATGTCCGGTTTGCCCAGGTGGTCCAGCACCAGATGATGCCGGTCGTGGCGCTGGCACAGGGCTGTCGCGGCGTCGAGGTCGGCGCAGCGGATCAGCACCTCGTAGACGTAGCCTTGTTGCTGCAGGTGTTGCAGGCCACGGGAGAACCTGGCGTCGGCCATAAAGCTGGCAGGCGTAGGCTCATCCTGAATCTGATGCCGAAAGCCCTTGAGTCCCGGTGCGTCGCGCCACTGTTCCAGGTGCTGTTCCAGGCGTGGGTCGCACAGGTCGACCCAGCCGACGACGCCGAGTATCCATGGGTGCTGCCGCGCCATTTCCAGCAGCGCGTCGGTTTCCTGCTCACCGACGCGGGCTTGCACGGCAATGCAGCCATCCAGGTCGGCAGCGTCGAGCAACGGCCGCAAGTCCTGTGGGAGAAAGTCCCGCCGCAGGTCAGCCTCAGCCGTACCGATCCACGGATAATCAGCGGCCCGGTAGCGCCAGAAATGCTGGTGCGCATCGAGCCTCAAAGGTGATGGGGACGACATTGTTATTGTGCTCCGTCCATTCAAATTGCGGTTCAGCTCACGGCCGGTGGCGGTATTGCTCCCGGGACGCGGCTTTCATCTGGATCGAAAAGCCCGGCGCCTTCGGCGGCAGATAGGCCGCACCGCGCACCACGCAAGGTTCCTCGAAATGCTCGTGCAAATGGTCGACATACTCGATCACCCGGCCTTCGTGGGTGCCGGCAATGCACAGGTAGTCGATCATCGACAGGTGCTGCACGTACTCGCAAAGCCCGACACCACCGGCATGCGGGCACACGGGCAGGCCATATTTGGCCGCCATCAGCATCACCGCCAGCACCTCGTTGACCCCGCCCAGGCGGCAGGCGTCAATCTGCACCACGTCGATGGCTTCGCGCATGATCAATTGCTTGAAGATGATCCGGTTCTGGCACATCTCGCCGGTGGCGACCTTGACCGGCGCCACCCCCTGGCGGATCTTGCGATGGCCCTCGATATCGTCGGGGCTGGTGGGTTCCTCGATGAACCACGGCTTGGCAAACGCCAATTCGCGCACCCAATCGATGGCGGTGTCGACTTCCCACACCTGGTTGGCGTCAATCATCAATTGGCGGTCCGGGCCCAATACTTCGCGGGCGATGCGTACGCGCCGCAGGTCATCCTGCAAGTCGTGGCCGACCTTGAGCTTGACGTGGTTGAAGCCGGCATCCACCGCTTCCTGGCACAGCCTGCGCAGCTTTTCGTCGCCGTAACCGAGCCAGCCGGCGGAGGTGGTGTAGCAGGGGTAGCCGTTGGCTTGCAGGTCGGCCAGGCGTTCAGCCTTGCCTTCGGCGCGTTGGCGCAGCAAGGCCAGGGCTTCGCTGGAGGTGATGCAGTCGGTGATGTAGCGGAAATCGATGCAGCGCACCAGCTGTTCCGGGCTCATGTCGGCGACCAGGCGCCACAGGGGTTTGCCTTCGGCCTTGGCCCACAAGTCCCACGCGGCATTGACGATCGCGCCGGTGGCCAGGTGGATTGCGCCCTTGTCCGGGCCGATCCAGCGCAACTGGCTGTCACTGGTGACATGCCGCCAGAAGCGGCCCATGTCTTCGGCGATCCATTCCAGGGTCAAGCCCACCAGCAGCGGCTGCATGGCCTGGATCGCCGCGCAGCAAATCTCGTTGCCACGGCCGATGGTGAAGGTCAGGCCATGGCCTTCAAGGGCCGGGTTGTCGGTCTGCAAAATCACATAGGCGGCCGAGTAGTCCGGGTCCGGGTTCATGGCGTCGGAACCGTCCAGGGACTGGGACGTAGGAAAGCGGATATCTTCGACGCGAATCGCGGTAATGGTAGTCATGAACGGCTCCTAGTCTCTTGTCAGGCGTCGACCGTGGTCTGGTTCTGTTCGCCGAGGCCTTCGATACCCAGGCGGATTTTTTGCCCGGGCTTGAGGTAGACCGGCGTGGGCTTGATCCCCAGGCCGACACCGGGCGGGGTGCCGGTGGAAATCACATCCCCCGGTTGCAGGCTCATGAACTGGCTGAGGTAGCTGATCAGTTTGGGGATCTGGAAAATCATCGTGCGGGTGTTGCCGTTCTGGTAGCGGTGGCCGTCGACTTCCAGCCAGATCGACAGTTGGTGCGGGTCGGCGATCTCATCGCGGCTGACCAGCCAGGGGCCGAGCGGGCCGAAGGTGTCGCAGCCCTTGCCCTTGTCCCAGGTGCCGCCGCGTTCCAGCTGGAACTCGCGCTCGGAGACATCGTTGATCACGCAGTAGCCGGCCACGTGCTGCATGGCCTGGCTTTCCTCGATGTAGCGGCCACCCTGGCCGATCACCACGCCCAACTCCACTTCCCAGTCGGTCTTGGTGGAGTGGCGGGGGATTTCGATGTTGTCGTTGGGGCCGACGATGGCGCTGGTCCACTTGTTGAAGATGATCGGTTCGTCAGGGATGGGGGCGCCGGTTTCGGCAGCGTGATCGGCGTAGTTCAGGCCGATGCAGATGAATTTTCCTACCTGGCCGACACAGGCGCCCAAACGCGGATTGCCCGGTACCAGGGGCAGGCTCGCGGGGTCGAGTTCTTGCAGGCGAGCGAGGTTTTGCGGGAGCAGGGCGTCACCGGCGATATCACTGATGTGGGCGGACAGGTCACGCAGACGTCCATCAGCGTCCAGCAGGGCCGGGCGTTCCTGACCTTTTTCACCATAGCGCAGCAATTTCATGAGCAATCCTCTTATTGGAAGTGGGCGGTCAGTTGCTCCAGCCGCCGTCAATGATCTGGGTGGTGCCGGTGGTAAACGCGCTGGCATCGGAGCCAAGGTACAGCGCCAGCTGGGCAATTTCCTGGGGCGTGCCCAGGCGTCCCATCGGCTGGCGGGCGGTGAATGCGGCGTATACCTCATCCTGCTGGCGGCCTTCACGACTGGCTTGTTCGACGATGCGTTGCTGCAGCGAAGGCGACTCCACGGTGCCCGGGCAGATAGCGTTGCAGCGGATGCGCTGGGTGACAAAGTCGGCCGCGACGGATTTGGTCAGGCCGATGACGGCCGCCTTGCTGGCGCAATAGGCAAAGCGGTTGGGCACGCCCTTGAGGCTGGAGGCCACCGACGACATGTTGATGATCGAGCCGCCGCCCGCCGCCAGCATCCCCGGCAGAAACGCGCGGATCATGCGGTACATGGCGGTGACGTTCAGGTCGAGGGCAAACGTCCAGTCGCTTTCCGGGCATTCGAGGATATTGCCGGCATGCACCACGCCTGCGCAGTTGAACAGCACGTCCAGAGGGCCGATCTCGGCGGCAAGGCGTTGGATGGCGCTGGCGTCGGTGACATCCAGCACCACCGTTTGCGCACCCGGCAAGCCGGCGAGCGCCTGTTGATTGATGTCGGCTGCAATCACTTCGGCCCCTGCCGCCAGATAGGCTTCGACGCTGGCGCGGCCAATGCCCTGGGCGGCGGCGGTGATCAGCACGCGTTTACCGGTGAGGTCCATGACAGACTCCCTTGATTATTGTTATTGGCTCAATGGTCAGGCCATTGAGGGCGTGAAACACCTGCATCTGCGGCATAGCGAACCCTGGTGGGTTTGCTATGATCAGCACACTGGAAACGATCCAATGGTCAGGCCATTGATCCAATTTTTAGCATGGGTCATCCCGGTCAACAAGCGGCTTTTTCGCGGGTTGATCGCTTTGACCGTGCTGTGCATGAATCGAGCTGAGCCTAGATGCCATTTCAAGTGATTGATAACCAACGTCTTTATCGACAGATTGCCGACCAGTTGCGGGCGTTGATCGACAGCGGAGAATTTCCGCCGGGCAGTCGACTTCCCGCTGAGCGTGAACTTGCCAAACTGCTGGGCGTGAGTCGCGCTTCCGTGCGTGAGGCGATGATTGCCCTGGAGGTGATCGGCCTGGTAGACGTGCGGGTGGGCAACGGCGTGCTGGTGTGTGAACCCGTGCAACCGACAGTCAGCCAGGAACCGGTGATGGCCCAGGCCACCCGGGATCAATGGAAAGAGTTCGATCCGGAACTCAACCTGCACGTCGACTCCAATGCCGAGATTCCACCGTTTTCCCTGCTCCAGGCCCGTCGCCTGATTGAGCCGGAAGCCGCCGCCCTGGCCGCCAAACATGCCACCGACGAAGAGCTGGCGGGGATCCGCGAGGCCTTCGAGCGTAATGTGCAGGACAACCGCGACGGCTCCCATACCCATCCGGGCGATCGCCTGTTTCACATTCGCATCGCCCAGGCCTCGGGCAATCCGGCGTATGCGTTGATGATTGCGCACTTGCTGGGGCATCGTTACGGCAGCATGTTCCAGCGGTTGCAGGCGCATTACACCTCGGACGACATGCCCCATCGCTCGGAAGACGAGCATCGCAAGATCCTCGATGCACTGGAACAGCGAGACGTGGAGGGGGCGCGACAGGCGATGCGCAAGCACCTGGAAGAGGTGGTACGAATCTTTATGCGGACTGCGCAATGACCCTGTTCTACGACGCCCGCGGGAATATCTACGGGGTGGTAAGCCCGGCGCAGTTACGCAGCAAGGGTATCGACGTGCCGGACCGTGCCGACTTGGCCGCTGGCACCCGAGGTGTTTGGGCATTGGCGGCGATTGCCGCCGAGTGCGGTTGGGATGAGTTGCCGCGCCCGGCCGAGGCCAAGGCGCATCGTTGTGACGGTTTGTTGGTGGGGCCGTTCCAGGCCGCGCCGCCTTTTGACCTGTTGATCGTCAACACCGACGGTTCCCTGGCCGAACGCAGTGGCAATGGCCTGACGATCTTTGCCCAGTCGTTGACCGACCAGGGATTGATGGCGCAAGGCTGTGAGTTGCGGGTGCATCACGACAAGACAGACGCACTGTCGCCGGTGGTTACGCGGGTTGAGCCGGCGGAGTACGAACAGGTGCAGGGCTTTTGGCTGGCGCTCGGGCGTCCCGAGTTCGGGCCTTTGGCGGTAGGGGCTGTTGGTGTGGGCGCGGTCTCGCTTGAGGGAACTGAGGTGAGCCATGTTTCGCCACTGGCTGCGCTCAACCCCGAGTGGAATCACAGCCAGTTTGTGCGTGTGGGCAACCCGCATTGTGTGACGCTGGTACAGGACGCGTCAGCGTTGCCGGACAACGCCCAGCTGCATCGATCAGCCTGGTTCGATCCGCTGAGGGCGATTGCTTTCGCACCACCTGCCGGGGCCGGCCAACCTTGTATTTCCGGGGTCAACCTGCAATGGGTCGCCCGGGATTCAGGCAATCGCGTGATCGCGCGGGTGTTTGAGCGTGGTGAGGGGCCCACGGCGTCCTCCGGGACCAGCGCCAGTGCGGTGGCATGCGCCGCCTGGTCTGTAGGATGGGTGACGGCGGGTCAGGTGGCGGTGGTGATGCCGGGCGGTACCGCACCCGTACGGTTGCAAGCAGAGCCGGGTGAGTTGCCGAGCGTTAGCCTGTTCGGGACTGCGCGGCTGCAGGAAGTTTGAAAAAGGCAGTGGCGGGCTTAATCATCTTTGTCAGCTGTTTCTCTATAAATAAGCAGCTCTGGTGAATGGTGGTGTAAGAGTATTCTCGTTAGTCAGTACTGGCTGTTTAACTGCATTTCTGTATTTATAAAAGACCCTTCCAATATCAATGTACGAATCTTCTTTTTTATTTTGAGGCGGCCGAATTTCGCCTGAAATCGCTAGTATTCCTGGGGTTCAGGCACTTTTTATCGGCTTCGAATTGAGTGGCTTTATCTGCGTTTTACGGGTGAAGTTATTTCAGCTCGACAATGAATGGCGGGTAACAACGGATGTTCAATACGCTTGTTTCGTCACGTTTCAAACTGGTCGTTGCAGGAATGAACCAGGCATTTCAGGTGCTGGCTTTTAAAGGCAGCGAAACGATTGACCAGCCTTTTTTCATTGAAGTGCAGTGGGTCAGTGAAAACCCCAGCCTGGATCTGAAGAAGTTACTTCACCAACCGGCCTATCTGGATTTTGGCGAGCCCGGTGAAGGCCTGCACGGGCAAATCTACAGCATTGGCCGGGAAGGCCCGGGGCAGCGGCTGACCCGCTACCACCTCACCCTTGCGCCGCGCGTGGCGTACCTGGCCCATCGTTGCGACCAGCGGATTTTCCAGCAGCGCAGCGTGCCGCAAATTATCGCGGCAGTGCTTGAGCAGCACGGCATCCTTGCTGATGCCTATACCTTCGAACTGGGGCCGGTGGTTTACCCACCGCGTACGTTCTGTGTGCAATACGCGGAAACCGACCTGCACTTTATCCAGCGGCTGTGCGAGGAAGAGGGCATTCACTACCACTTTCGCCACAGTGCAGACGCCCATGTACTGGTGTTGGGTGATGACCAGACGGTGTTTCGTCGTTTGCCGGCGCAACGCTACTGCCCGGCCGGAGGCCCGGCTGCCGAAACGCTGGTGATCCAGCGTTTCGATGTGCGCCTGGCCACGCGCAGTGCTCAGGTTGTTCGGCGTGACTACGACTTCGAACATCCGTCGCTGCGCTTGCAGGAGCAGGCCGGATCTTTCCCGGCACTTGAAGACTATCAATACCCTGCGGGATTCACGGGGCATCTGCGAGGTTCGCAGTTGGCCCGGCGTGGCCTGGAACGTCATCAACGCGACCGCCATCGGGCCCTGGGCCGCAGTGACCAGCCGGCTTTGCGCAGCGGGCATTTCCTGGAACTGCGCGGCCATCCGGACCGCACCTGTAATGACTTGTGGCTGATCACCGGCGTGCGTCACGAAGGCTATCAACCGCAGGTGCTGGAGGAGGCGGTGGTGGATGTCGAGGCATTCCACGGCTATCGCAATCGATTTACCGCAACGCCCTGGCGCGCCGCTTACCGCCCGCCGCTCAAGCACGTCAAACCGCGTATCAGCGGCAGCCAGACCGCAACCGTCACCGGGCCCGAGGGTGAAGACGTGCATTGCGACGCTCACGGCCGGGTGAAAATTCGCTTTCATTGGGACCGCCTGGACCAGCACGACGACAAGAGCAGCTGCTGGGTGCGTGTGGCGTCCGGATGGGCGGGTGACAGCTATGGCGCGGTGATGATCCCGCGTGTGGGCATGGAGGTACTGGTGACGTTCCTGGAAGGTGATCCAGACCGGCCAGTGATCAATGGTTGCCTGCCCAATACCTTGCAGCCTGTTGCCTATCCGTTGCCCCAACACAAGACCCGCAGTGTGCTGCGCAGCCGCAGTTCGCCGGGCGGGACGGGGGCCAACGAGCTGCACCTCGAGGACCGCAGCGGCCAGGAACTCATCTACCTGCGCGCCCAACGCGATCTGGAGCAGCAGGTCGGCCACGACAGTCGGCTGGAGGTGGTGGGCGAACGTCGGGAAACCATCCACGGCTTGAGTGCCACCACCCTGGGAGGCGAGGAACACCGCAGCATCGCCGGCGACCGCAAGGTTCGGCTTGGGGCTGATGATCACTTGCACGTGCAGGGCAACAGCCAGACCCTTGTCGGCCAGACCCTGGTGATCGAAGCGGGGCAACAGGTCCATCTGAAGGCGGGGGCCAACCTGGTTATCGATGCCGGTGCGCAGTTGAGCTTCAAGGCCGGTGGTGAGCATTTGCTGATTCAGGCCGGCGGGATTTTCAGCAGTCGGCCGATCACGTTGGGCGGTGCGCCTGCCGTGATTCGCACAGCCAACCCAGTTGGACCGGGTGACGTGGCTGCTTCGTCCGCATTTGCAGCGGATGGGCCGAAGGTTTCGGTTATCCAAGGCGCAGTCATGGAGCTGGCCAGAAGACTGGATGCGGACTTCTGTCCAGTGTGCGAGCGCTGCCGTGAAGGCCTGTGCGAATCCACGGGGAGGGCGGCTTGATGGAGATCGCGCCTGGCCAGTGGATGGCTGAACAGCAGCAGGCAGGGCGCCGGCTGTGCCTGGTTCTACAGGGTGAAAGCGATGCGCGTGGGGTACTGCTGGCGACACGCACGGTCGCTGAGTATCGCTGCCTCTATGGTGAAACCGTCGCATCGGAAATGGCAGCGGATGGGCCGATGCTCCTGTTGCTCGACCATGTCAGCGAGCCCGCATTGGTGGGTTTGCTGCAAAACCCCCAGCGTAATTGGGGCTGGTTGGGCAGCCTGGCTGGTGATGATTTATCGGGTGTTACCCGGCACTGGCGCGACAGGTTGGTGGTGGGAACGGCGGGCAGTCAGGCGCTGTACCGCTTCCACGATAACCGCACCTTGGCGCGGGCCTTGGTTCACCTGCCTGCTCGGGACTGGCCTGTTTTTCTCGGGCCGCTGATCGGCGTGTGTTACTGGCAGGGTGAGCGTTGGAGTTGTGTCGATAACCCGGCTCCGGGGGCGTATCCGGTACCCGATCCTGCGCCGTGGCTGGAGGTGCCGAATCCCCAGGCGGGAGTGATTCTGCAAGCCAATATCCTGCGTTACCTGCTGGCCGAGTACAGCGAGGCGTTGAGCGCACTGGTTGAGTTTCAAGACCCGAGAGTCTGGTTGGCGCAGGTGCTGGAGCAAGCGCGGGCCTGGCAATGGGACAGGCCGGAACAGCTGGAGTTTTTGGTCGTGCGGCGGTTGTTGGAAGCCACTGGGGACGTGCTTGTTCGATGGCAGCCGATGCGTGGGGAAGTGGCGGAGGATCATTTTCAGCGGGTGGTTGGGGAGTGGCGTCGGGTGGAGCGGGAGCAGCAGGATGCGTAGGGGATTTATGTCGGGCGTGTGGCGAGGGCTGTTCGTTTGTGGCGGGCTGGCTGTTTCTGGCTGTGCGATGAAACCGGCGGATAGTTTCACCCTGGAAGTCGATTTGCCGGCGAATTTTCGCTTCAAGAGTGATGCGGCTTATCGACCGGCAACGGGTGAGAACTGCACATTACCCAAGCGCCGGGGCAAGCGGCCGGAGGACAAGGTTTTTGACGCCCTTGGGAAGCCGGTCGCCAATCGGGTGAGCTTTGAAGTACCACTGACGGAAGTGGTGGATGGGTGCCCGTTGGTGTTACGCAGTATTACGTTTGATATGTACGCGAAGTGGGGGGAGCGGTCGGCGGATGTCGGGGGGGATTTCGCAATTATTAATGTGCGGGATCGGTTGGAAGAGGGTATGACCGGAATGCCTGAACCGGGTGTTCAGGAGTTATGGGGGCGGTGTCAGTGGTTTTTCAGGACGATCGGACCGCTGCATGCGATCAGGAAAATCCTTATGTGTAATTCGTTGGACGCCATTGGACAGCCGAGTAAGTCACGAGCAGGAGGCTTTGTACAACGGGATCAGTTAGAGGGGAAAACACTGAGGATGGTGCTGGCAGTAGCAAGCGAGGAGCTACCCGCTGTAGACGACAACTGGGTTGCCGTTCCGGGAGGCTGGAGACGCTGTATGGGGGAAAGCTTGGACGATGTGTTTGCGTATTGCCGTGGGAATACTACTGATTTCAAAGCTATCAAAATGCCGGATGGACGCGTATGCGACGTCTATCCAACGTGTACAGAATAGGAAGCTTATTCATGAAACAGGATGCATGGAAGCAACCGTTTTTTAGCGACAAGGCACCTGCTTGTTCGTTAAGAGGACATTGGGCAAGTTTCTGTCTAGTAGATGAGTTTGGGGACGGAAAGGCCTACGGCGGTCTGCCTTACACATTTTATGACAGTGCGGGGCGTGAGTACTTCGGTCGTTTGGATGGTGAGGGCTTTGCCAGGCGAGATGATTTTTACTGTGGTCCGCTCGTCATTAAGTTGGATGAACACTACTCCGGTTCAGAAAAGCCTTATACCGATTTGATGACGCGTCTGGCTTACAAGCTACCCATCACCGAGCTCCAGGTTCGTGCGGAACAAACCCGCTTTCTCCGGGCCGATGGCCAGCGTGTCGAACGAAGCCTTTCGAAGAATCAGACGGACCTGTTCTATCAGGTCGAAGTACGTGATCTGGTCCGATACGCCGCTCACTTGCCACGCATCGTATCCCGTACTCATCGGCCCCCGCGACATGCACTAAAAATGATGGCCGACCTTGGATTCGGGCCACCCCAGCCGACGTTGGTTGGTGTCGTTTTATTTCCCAACCGGCACACAGTACTTGAGGTTCGCCCATTGCGAGCACTGCGCCCTATGCTGTCCATCGAGGATCAATTCTGTGCCTTGAACCTCTATCAGTTGGCGCTTATGTCCACGTTGAGCTATTGCGATTTTGGACAGGAGCCCCCAGCAAAACCCATAGACCAAGTCAGCTTTCAACGGGACCCTAGCGTCGGTCATTTCTTTGCCGACAGACTATCGGGCTATCAGGAACCCTGGAAGGTCGATGCTAAGCAAGTACAACACTTTTATCCGTTATTGGAAGAGGTACCGTATTCCCTGCGTTTCGAAATTTTGCCCTTCGATCCTGAGTTGTATCAGCAAAATCGCTCCGAGTTGGGTGAAGAGCAGGAACATCCAGCACGTCTGCACTTTTTCGACGACGAAAAGGATGGCACTGATACTCAGGCATTTATCAGTCATCACGATGAAGTGATCATTATTGCCGTAAGGGGCACGGCCAGCGGAGTCGACATACTGAGGGATGTAAATGCCCATCAAGTGAATTTCATTGATGGTGTCGGCAAGGCTCATGAAGGCTTTTACCAGGCTTATCAAGCCATGCATGATTTTGTACGGCGCTACCTTGACCAATTTTATACAGGGCAGCGCATCGTGATTTGCGGGCACAGCCTCGGCGGTGCGATTGCCTTGTTACTGGCTGAGGGATTACGTCGAACCGAAGATACCCACTACAACATCCTCCTATACACCTACGGAGCCCCCCGAGCTGCCGACTCCGAATTCACAGACGGTGCCTCCGCTCTGGTGCACCACCGCATCGTCAATCACAGTGACCCTGTCCCGAGTGTGCCTGCGCCCTGGATGAACACCACCGCCAAAATCTGGATTCCTGGCGCCGTGGTGCTATTCAGTAACCCTGCGCCCGGGGGCCTGCTGTTTGCCTTGGGCCTGGTACGGCTGACCGGCAACCCTTACCAGCATCACGGCGCGCAGCAGCACTTCATGCCGATACTCCTACCGGACGGTACACGGTCCTCCGTTTTGTGGACCCCTGGCTGTGAATCCATTGAGGACGCAGCCTGCAAACGCGCATTGAGGCTCAATGGCGATATGCCGGATCGCGCCAACCTAATCAAACAGCTTGTTCAGAGTGCCCATCACTCCATGGTCGTCAGCTACATCCCCGCCGCCTGGGCCACGTTGCGCCGCTGGCAACAAACACTCGACACCCATGGCACCCTCGTAACTGCCCGTGAGTTTGAACTGATCGACGAAGCCCTATTCACCATGCAGCACCAGCTACGGGAGCAACGAAAGAAACTGGATCTGCATCGCCCTGCCAACCAGCGTGGCTACGAACACCACGACCCCTTGAGCCAGGAAGTCGACCGGCTGAAAGACAGTCGCGACCGCCTGGCAACCCTCCGCTGGCGCCGCCTCCAGGCCCGCGACGTCTACGGCAGCCACGCTTCATCCCCAACCCTGCAATCCAGCCTGAAACGCTGGTTCGCTCACCCGCAAAATCGCGTACTCACCCAAGTGGCGAGCATCCCGCCACAATCGGATGATGGCTGGGGAAAGCCACAAACCCTCGATATAGATTCAATCGTATGAGCCTACAAAAACTCCACCTGCGCCGGCCGGCGTTTCATCAACACTTTGCCCGCGCGAATCGAATACAACGGCAAGCCCTGGCTGCGAATCACTTCATAGTCGCTGTCTGCAGACAGGATCAACAGGTTCGCCGGGCGTCCAGGTTCCAGGCCATAACGATCCCCCAGGGCCATCGCCCGGGCGCTGTTGTCGGTGACCAGGTCGAGGGCACTTTGCAGGTTGCGGTAGCCAAGCATGTGGCAGATATGCAACCCGGCTTCCAGCACCCGCAAAATGTTGCCGTTACCCAAGGGATACCAAGGGTCGACGATCGAGTCCTGGCCGAAGCAGACGTTCATGCCAGCCTCCAGCAGTTCGTTGACCCGGGTCACGCCGCGGCGTTTGGGGAAAGTGTCGAAGCGGCCCTGCAAGTGGATGCTTTCGGTAGGGCAGGAGACAAAGCTGATGCCCGAATGCCCCAGCAGGCGGAAGAGTTTGGCGCAGTAAGCATTGTCGTAGGAGCCCATGGCCGTGGTGTGGCTGGCGGTCACGCGGGTGCCCATGTCACGGCTGCGGGCCTCTTCGGCCAGCACTTCAAGAAAGCGCGAGTGTGGGTCGTCGGTTTCGTCGCAATGCACATCGACCAGGCAACCGGTGCGTTCGGCCAGGTCCATCAGGAACTTCACCGAACTCACCCCTTGGTCACGGGTGTATTCAAAGTGCGGGATGCCGCCGATCACGTCGGCGCCCAGGCGAATGGCCTCTTCCATCAGCTCGCGGCCATTGCGGTACGACTCGATGCCTTCCTGGGGGAACGCGACGATTTGCAGGTCGATCAGGTGGCCGCTTTCCTCACGTACTTCAAGCATGGCCTTGAGCGCGGTGAGGTCCGGGTCGGTGACGTCGACATGGGTACGCACATGCTGGATGCCATGGGCGGCCAGGGTCTGGATGGTTTTTTTGGAGCGGGTCTTGGTGTCTTCCAGGGTGATGGTGGCCTTGCGCTCGCCCCAGCACTCGATGCCTTCAAACAGGGTGCCGCTCATGTTCCAGCGCGGCTCGCCGGCGGTCAGGGTGGCATCGAGGTGAATGTGCGGCTCGACGAAAGGCGGGACCACCAGGTTGCCGGCGGCGTCCAGGTCGTCGGGGCCTGCCAGGGGGGCAGCGCCTTGTTGGGTGATGCTGGCGATCCGGCCGTGTTCCAGGTGCAGATCATGCAGGCCTTCACGGTTGCGCAGGCGGGCGTTGATGATGTGCATGGGCAAGTTCCTCTTGGCAAAAAACAGTCAGGCAGACAGCCGCCAGATCATCAGCGCGATGCCGATGTCCAGGCGGTCATAAGCATTGTCCAGCGTCAGCCCGCACAGGGCTTCGATACGCTGGACGCGGTGCGTCAGGGTGTTGCGGTGAACCGCCAGCCGTTGGGCTGCGGCCACAAGGTTACCATTCTCGTGGAACCAGGCCTCCAGGGTCGGCATCAGGCTTGGGCCATGGTGCAGGTCGTGGCGCAGCAGCGGCCCCAGGCGTTCGTTGAGGAATTGATCGAGCAGGGCGCGATCACGTACGCCACTGAGCAGCTTGAGTACGCCCAACTCATCGTAGACACACAGCCCGGCGCGTTCACTGAACCGTCGCGCAGCGGCCAATGCCTGGCGCGCCTCATCCAGGGCCTGGGCCAGGCGCGCGGGTGGGTGCGCGGCAGCACTCAGGCCGATAAACAGTTTCAACGGTGCCAGGCGCAGATTCAGTGCCTTCAACCAACCCGCCAACGACTGACGGTTGGCCAATGCCGCACCCGCGTCTATCGCAGGCAGCAACAACGTCCATTGTCCGGCACGCCCCAGCACGGGCAGGCGCGACGGATGCTGCGCAGCAAACTGGCGCAGACGGCGGGTAATCGCATCGTGTTGTCGGGCAAGCTGCGCCTCGACCACTGGCGCCTCACCCTGGGCAAACAGCGCGTCGCTGCCGTCCAGTTGCAACTGGACGAGTTGCCAATGGCCGGCCAGCGGCATGTCCAACTGCGCAGCGCGGTGCAGCAGCAAATCCAGGGATTGGTAATCACCGGCCAGCAGGCGCTCCAGCACATCGTGTCGCGAGCGCCCCAACTGCTGCGACTGGATCAACGCCGAACCGATGGCCTGGGTCACCAGTACCATCTTCAACGAGTAAGGCTGTTCGATCAGCGGCATGCCCGCCGCTTGCGCCGCTTCCAGCAAACGCTGGGGAATCGCCTGGATATAGTCCGGCCCCGTGAGGATCACCAGGCCGGCGACCTGGCGCTGACAGGCTTCGTCCAGCAGCACCAACAGATTGGCCTCGTCCCGTGGGTGATTGATGCCGGTGACGAACACCAGTTCGCCCCCCAGCACCCATTCGGCGATCCCGCTGTTTTCTGCGACATAGGGCCAGCGCACCGTGTTCTCCAGGCCGGCTTCCCCGGCCCGCAGGCACATCGATTCAAGGCCGGGCAAGGCCAGCACATCGGCGACTGTCAGGCTCATGCCTGGACGTCAGCCAAAGGTGCCCGCACCCGCAATACGCTGGTCAGCACGATGTAGGTCAGGGACGCCGCCACGATCCCCACCAATGGCGCCACCCAGGGTGAATGAAAGGCCAGCACCGTACCCACGGCATAGGCTATCAGCCCTGGCCAGTTGAAGGCCGGCAGGCGTGTATCGGCCAGGCGCGGATAGTGGCCGCGGTAGCGATAGAAGAAATCCGCCATGATCACCCCGCCAATCGGTGGGATCACCGTGCCCAGCAGGATCAGGTAGGGCACCAGCATGTCGTACATGCCCAGCAACGCCAGCAGGGTGCCGATTACCGCACCGGCCAGGGTCACCGTTTTACGGCGCTTGGTGCGCAGCAGGTTGCAGCCGGCGACGGCGAAGTTGTAGATGGTGTTGTCCTGGGTGCTCCAGATATTCAGCAACAGCATCGCCATGGCCGCCATGGCGAAGCCTTGCAGCAGCAACACTTCGACCACGTCGGGCTGCTGGTAGACGATGGCGCCATAGGCACCGATCAACACCATCAAGCCGTTGCCGATAAAGAAGCCGATCAGGCTGGCCAGCACCGCGACCCTGGCCGAGCGTGAGAACCGCGTCCAGTTGGTAGCCTGGGTCGCGCCGCTGACAAAGGTGCCGAACACCAGCGTGATAGCCGTGGACATGTCCAGCTCACCGGTCGGCACCACCGCCAGCAGTCCATCGAGCCCGCCGACCTTGACGGTGGCGACCCACATCGACAGAAACAACAAAATACCCATGGCCGGCACGGCGATGTAGGACAGAATCTCCAACCCGCGATAGCCCACGTAGGCCGTCGCGCAGAACACCATGCCAAACAGCACCATCAGCCCGAGTACGCTGCCCTGGCTCAACTCGAAATACTTGCCCAGTACTACGGCTGCGGTGGCGGTGCCCCAGGCGTACCAGCCGATCTGGGTAAAACCGAGAATCAAGTCGCTGAGTTTGCTGCCCACTTCACCGAAGCAGAAGCGCCCCATCAGCACCGAGTTCAAACCGCTCTTGAACGCGATGTAACCCAGGCCTGCGGCGTAGATACCCAACAGCAGGTTACCCAGGGCCACGATGCCGAGCATCTGGGTAAAGCTGAAGGCCACCCCCAGCTTGCCGCCGGCGAACATGGTCGCAGTAAAAAAGGTAAAGCCCAGCAGCACCATGGCGGTGGAGGCCAGGCCTTTGCGGGCATGCATGGGCACCTCGCTGAGAGGGTAGTCATTGCCCGGTTCGTTCTGCGTCATGTGCCGTTCTCCCTGAATGAGTGACGCAGGCCTATTGCACCCGTCGTGCCAAGTGCGAGGCAGTGATGGGCGCACGGTCAGGACTGTGCAGGTTGCACAGTATTTATAGCCAAACAGGAGAAACACGCAGGCGGGATTGGTCTTTCTGCCCAGTCAGGCGCGAAAGCGGTGCAGGGTGATACAAATTGGATCACCCGTTATTCAATCGAACAGGGTGTGAGTGGTCTGCCCGCGATGAAAGGCAAAAGCGGCCTCAAGGTCGCTTTCAATGGTGCGGCCACGGGACAGCGGCGGCAGATCGTCCAGGCTGAAGAAGCCAACTTCGGTGGTTTCGAAACCGGCCGCCGGCGCCAGTTGATCAACCCGTTCGCACAGAAAGTAGAGTTTGTAGAAGTCCCGGATATCCGGCCGGTACAAGCCTTTGGCCTTGTGGGTGACGCTGTACAGCGCCTTGGCCGTGACCGTCAGCCCGGCCTCTTCGCGAATTTCCTTGACGATGTTTTCAGCCGCCGACAAACCAATATCCGCATAACCGCCGGGCAATGCCCAGCAGCCATCCGTGAGCTCGCGGACCAACAGGATCCGGTCACCGTCAATCACTGCGCCCCGCACATCAATCATGGGCGTCGAATAACGTTTGGCAAAATCCGGCACCAGCCCGGTGATGCGCTCCAGCGGTACTTCGCCCAATTGCGCCAGCATGCTGTGGGCAATCTGGGCGATTTCCTCAAGGCGCTCGCGCTCGAAGTCATCGGTGCAGAAGTGCAGCCCCGTGGAGGCCAATGCTTGCAGGCGCTTGGCCTGGGCCAGCCAGGTGTTTTCCATGGGAGCTCCTTCAGTGCGAGGCGGTGAGGTCTTTTTGCATGTAGACCCGACGCAAGCCGTTTTCCTCGGCCCGGTGGGTTTCCACATAGCCTTTGCGGGTGTACAGCGCGATATTTTCGGTCATCGCTTCATTGGTGTAGAGACGGATGGAGCCATGCCTGGCCTGGCCTTCCGCGAAGCCCAGCAACAGGCGCCCGTAACCCAAGCCCTGGGCACCGGGGTCGACGGCCAGGTTATCCAGCAGCAGGTACTCATCGTGATGAATCAGTACGACAAAGCCGCGGACCTGGCCCGCACTCTCCAGCACATGCACCCGTTCGGCGGCGACCTGCTGGCGATAGTCATCCAGCATCGGTCCTGGCTTGCGCCCGATTCGCTGGATGTAAGGGGAGTAGGCGGCGTGGACGATCGCTTCAATAGCGGGGATATCGTCGCCGGTAGCGGGGCGGATATGGGTTGGCATCGCAGCGCTTCCTGTACAAGAGGCCACGACTGTAAGGGAGTCTCCGGCATAAAAAAACCACCGCAAGGGTGGTTTTTTACGTCGCCGGCTTATTCGCCGCGATAGATGCAGCCGCTGGTGCAGGTCTCATGGATGCGAATCGCGCTGAGTTCCGGCAACAGCGGTTTCAGTTCATTCCAGATCCACTTGGCCAGCACTTCGCTGGTGGGGTTTTCGAGGCCCGGGATGTCGTTGAGGTAGTTGTGGTCGAGGCGTTCGTAGAGCGGCTTGAAAATCGCCTTGATCTCCGAGAAGTCACGGATCCAGCCGGTGTGCGGGTCGAGGTCGCCGCTGAGGTGGATCGCCACCTTGAACGAATGGCCATGCAGGCGCCCGCATTTGTGGCCTTCCGGAACGTGGGGCAGGCGGTGGGCGGACTCGAAGGTAAACTCTTTGAAGATTTCCACAGGGTTTTTCAGCTCGGTGAGGTGTCTGGCAGGCGGCGAGTTTAACAGTTTGTCGCGGCCGCGCGCATACCGCGTAGCAGCTGTCGAGCCATGGCGAGGCTGCGTTTGCGATTTGTCTGACAAACCGAGGTGCTGCCGACGCAGCCTCGCTTGGGCTCGACAGCTGCTACGGAGAGGGCGCTAGAGAGCCAGCAGGCGTTCGCCCAATTGGCCATTGTCGGCCAGTTGCAGAAACTCATCCCCCAGCCGCTGGCTTTCGCTCATTGCGGTTTGCCAGTACTTGTTGCGGCCCGGGTCATCCCCCATGAAGCGCTTGAAGTCACTGCGGTCCGGCAGTTTGCCGTGGGGCAGTCGCGCCAGGTATTCCTTCGACGGCGCCAGCAGCAGGACATCCTGCAAACCCTGTTGATTGGCGTGGCGCCACGGCAAGCCTTTGTCGAACCAGCCGGGAATGACCCGGTCGGTGAAGTGCGGGTACAGCACGATGTCATCGCCGTGGTAGGGCAGGTCGAGGTGATAGTCCAGCAGGCCGCCATCGCGGTAAGTGCCTTGGCCTGCACCCGGCAGGTCGCGTACGCCTTGCATCACCATGGGGATCGAGCCCGACGCCAGCAAGGCCTGGCGCAGGTTGCCCAGTTCCAGATCAAGGAAGCGCGACGGGAAATCCTTGAGCGCATGCAGCGGTGGCGCCTGGCGTGGATCGTGGACGATCAGCCGTTCGAAGTGCCGGGACAACCGCGCGCGGCCCCTCAGGTTGTCGGCGATCACCGAGGACAACCCCAAACCAAGCCGACCGCGATGATCGTCGGCGAGCAGGCCATGGCTTTTGACCACCATGATGTTCAGCCGGTAGTGCGGGTTGTCGAGCACGCGGGCATCGCGGCCGGCCAGCAAGTCATCGAGCATGCGCACGCAGCTCTGGCTGACTTCGGCCATGGTCACGCCTTTGGCAAAGCTTTGTGCGTTGTACAGCCGGCCCAGGTCGAGCAGGCCTTGCACCGGGTCGGGCAGGCACGCACTGGCAAACCGCCAGGAGCCTATCGAGGCGCCGATCAGCGCACGCTCGCGGGGCGCCCGGGGCAGCCAGTCACCAAACAGCGCCAGGTCCAGACCCTGGATGCCCAGCGCCTTGGGCCCGCCGGCAGCGCCGGGAAGGATGCCGACGTCCGCAGGCGCAAGCCCCTGCTCACGAATGCGTGCAAAAGCGCGTTTACCGGCCTTGAGGGTCAAGGCGGGGAACTTCATATGGATAGCAGTCATACCGGTCTCATTTACCGCGAGCAGGGCAGTATAGAAAATCTTGCCCGGTTGCAGGCAAAGGTCTCGCAGAGAATTGCCATGGTGGCAATTCAGTTTCAGTTAAGTTGGATCCAGTACCGTGAGCCCCGTAGGCAAAATATCCCGAAACGGAGACTCACCATGAAAACCCTCACAGCCTTGATCGCCAGCAGTATCATCGCCCTCACCGCAGGCGTCGCCCAGGCTCGCGACCTGGGGCCGGACGAAGCACTGAAGTTGCGCGACGCTGGTACCATTGTGTCTTTCGAGAAGCTCAATGCTATCGCACTGGCCAAACATCCCGGCGCCACCGTGCATGAAACCGAGCTTGAAGAGGAATACGGCAAATACCTTTATCAGGTTGAACTGCGCGACGCCCAGGGCGTCGAGTGGGACCTGGAATTGGACGCCGTCACCGGCGCCGTCCTCAAGGATCATCAGGATACGTAATGAAGGTAAATCTACGCACCAGCGTTCAAGTGGCGCTGGTGCTCCTGGCATTTTGCTCAGGCCTGGCCGCTCGTGACCTGGGCCAGGACGAGGCGCTGCGCCTGCGCCAGGAGGGTGTGATCGCGCCGCTTGAGCATCTGCTGGGCCCGGCTTTCGAGCGCTACCCGGGCGCCAAGCTGCTGGACGCCGAGCTTGAAGAGCACAAGGATCGCCCTGTGCGCTATATCTATGAAATCGAACTATTGACGGTGGAAGGCGTAGTGCGCGAGATCGAACTCGATGCCAACACCGGTCAACTGCTCAAAGACAAGGAAGACGACTGATGCGCCTGCTGCTGGTGGAAGACCACGTACCCCTGGCCGATGAGTTGATGGCCGGGCTCAATCGCCAGGGCTATGCCGTCGACTGGCTGGCGGACGGGCGCGATGCGGTGTATCAGGGGCGCAGCGAACCCTACGACCTGATCATCCTTGACCTCGGCCTGCCGGGTTTGCCCGGGCTTGAGGTGTTGACGCAATGGCGTGCCGCCGGCCTGGCCACGCCGGTGCTGATCCTCACTGCCCGCGACTCCTGGGCCGAGCGCATCGAAGGGCTCAAGGCTGGGGCCGACGACTACCTCAGCAAACCGTTCCATCCCGAAGAGCTGCACCTGCGTATCCAGGCCTTGCTGCGTCGTTCCCATGGCCACGCCAATCAGCCCACCTTGCAGGCTGCCGGCTTGCACCTGGATGAGGGTCGCCAGTGTGTGATGCGTGATGGCGAGGAGATCCAGCTGACCGCGGCCGAGTTTCGGCTGCTGCGTTACTTCATGCTGCACCCCGAGCAAATCCTTTCAAAAAGTCACCTGGCCGAACATTTGTACGATGGCGAGACCGAGCGTGACTCCAATGTGTTGGAGGTCCACGTCAACCACCTGCGCCGCAAGTTGGGCCGCAGCGTGATCGAGACCCGGCGCGGCCAGGGTTATCGGTTTGGCGCCAGCCCGGCATGAAGTCGATCCAGCGGCGCCTGAGCCTGGGGCTGATCAGTGTGATGGTGATCGTCGGTCTGGTGCTGGCGCAGACCAGCCTGTGGCTGTTCGAAATGGGCCTGCAACGTTACCTGGAGTCCGGCTTGCGCAACGACAGCGAGAACCTGCTGGTGGCGCTGGTGCGCGGGCCGGCGGGTGTGCAACTGGATGAGCAGCGGTTGTCTCCTGCGTACCAGCGTCCGTTTTCCGGGCACTATTTCCGTATCGATTTTGCCGACACCCATTGGCGTTCCCGCTCGCTGTGGGACCAGGAACTGCCGCAGTTGCCCCACGCCGGGCTCAAGGGCAACCTGCAGTTGGGGCCGGAAGGCCAGCAGTTGCTGGTACTGCGTTCGGACTACAAACGGTTTGGCCAGTCGATTTCCATCAGCGTGGCCCAGGACTACACACCCGTCAGAGAAAGCTTTCGGCTGATGCGCCAGATCGGCCTGGTGCTGGGGCTGGCGGCGCTGTTGCTGATCCTGATTCTGCAACGGGTCACCGTGCGCCGCGCCTTGCGCCCGCTGGAGACCGCACGCAACCAGATCGCCCAACTGCAGCAGGGCCAGCGCTCGCAACTGGATACCCAGGTGCCGGTGGAGCTGGAGCCGCTGGTGGCGCAGATCAACCATCTGCTGGCCCACACCGAAGACAGCCTCAAGCGCTCGCGCAATGCCCTGGGCAATCTCGGCCATGCCTTGAAAACCCCGTTGGCGGTGTTGTTGAGCGTGGCATCCAGTGAACAGCTCAAGGACCATCCGCAACTGAGCAAGCTGCTGCGGGAACAGTTGGAGCAGGTGCAGCAACGGCTTAATCGTGAACTCAATCGTGCCCGCCTGGCCGGAGAGACACTGCCGGGTGCCTTGTTCGATTGCGACGGCGAATTACCGGGGTTGCTTGCGACCCTGAACATGATCCATGGCGAACACCTGGATTTGAGTTACCGCGTGCCGCCCGGTTTGCAATTGCCGTGGGACCGCGAAGACCTGCTGGAACTGTTGGGCAACCTGCTGGACAACGCGTGTAAATGGGCGGACGCGGAGATTGTGTTGAGCATCGGCGAAACCCCGGAAGGCTTTCGGTTGGCTGTCGAAGATGACGGGCCGGGGATTCCCGAGAGCCAGCGTGATCAGGTGTTCAGCCGAGGCACGCGGTTGGATGAGCAGACTGACGGGCATGGTCTGGGGCTGGGGATCGTGCGGGATATTGTCGAGGTGTGGGGCGGGGTGCTTCTGTTGCAGGAGAGCGAGCTGGGCGGGTTAAAGGTCATCATCGACCTGCCACGCCGCCAGTGAACACAAACGTAGCAGCTGTCGAGCCTCGCCAAGGCTCGACAGCTGCTACGGGATACTCGGGCTGATTGCCGGAGTATCCCGCAACTCATCAAACCCTGAACTGATCCATCAGGCCCTGCTGCTGATTCGCCAGGCTGTTCAACGCCTGGCTGACCCGCGCCGATTCATTCGCTTGCTCGGACAACGACTCCGTCACATCTCGAATCGTCGCCACGTTGTTGTTGATCTCCTCGGCCACCGCACTTTGCTCTTCGGCGGCGCTGGCGATCTGCAGGTTCATGTCGCTGATTACCGTTACCGCATCGCCGATCTGGCGCAAGGCGGTCACGGCCTGGCCCACTTGTTCGACGCTGCCCTGGGCCTGGCGATGGCTGTTGCTCATGGAACCGACCACTTCCTGGGTACCGCTTTGCAGTTGCTCGATCACCAGGCGGGTTTCTTCCACCGACTCCTGGGTACGTCGCGCCAGGTTGCGCACTTCATCGGCGACCACCGCAAAACCACGACCGGCTTCACCCGCGCGGGCGGCCTCGATAGCGGCGTTCAGTGCCAGCAGGTTGGTCTGCTCGGCGATTGCACGAATCACTTCCAGTACCGAACCGATCTTCTCGCTGTTGGCCGCCAGTCCTTCAACCTGGGTCATCGCGGTGCTCATATCCGCCGCCAGGTGGCCGATGCTGGTGGTGGTGCGGTCGATCACGGTCAAACCTTCACGCGTCGCCTGATCGGCATCGCGGGCAGCCTGGGCGGCTTGCGCGGCACTGCGGGCGACGTCCTGGGCGGTGGCGCTCATCTCGTGGGAGGCGGTGGCCACCTGGTCGACCTGACGGTATTGCTGCTCCATGCCGGCACTGGTTTCAGTGGCGATGGCGGCCGACTGGTCGGCGGTGCCACGGGCGTCCTGCACTGAGCGTTTGACCTGGGCAATGATCGGCTGCAGCTTGTCGAGGAAGCGGTTGAACCAGCCGGCCAATTCGCCGAGTTCGTCGTGTTTGTCGTAGGCCAGGCGGCGGGTCAGGTCACCTTCGCCACTGGCAATGTCTTCCAGCATGCGCGCCACACCGAGGATCGGCCGGGTCACGCTGCGGGCCATCAGCCACACCAGCAACAGGCCGACGATTGCTGCCAGCAGGCCCAGGCTCAGTTCCAGCAGAGTGCCCTTGGCGTTATCGGCGTCCAGTTTGGACTTCAGGGCTTCAGCCGGAGCCACCAGGACTTTTTCCGGAACATCCAGCAACACGCCCCACGGCTTGCCATCGGGGATCGGCTGGAACGGCGCGAGCACCTTGAGTTGGTGGTCGGTGCGCACGCTGCGGGTCTGGGTGCTGGTGGAAAGCGAACTGATCAATTGCGCGCCGTTGGCGGTGTCGACGGCATCCAGGCGCTGGCTGAGTTTGCCGGCGTCCGGACTGTAGCCGGCCAGCAGGCCCACCGGGCTGATGATGCTGACGCTGGTCTGGCCGTCGTAGAGTTTCTGGCTGGCGCCCTGGCTGACGGCTTGCAGGCTGTTGAGGTTGATGTCCACCGACAGCGAGGCGATGACTTTGCCGTTGACCATCAGCGGGAAGACGATGCTGGTCATCAGCACCTTTTGCCCATCGATCACATAGAAGTACGGCTCGATCACGCAGGGCTTGAGTGTGGTGCGCGGGCAGGTGAACCAGGCGTTGGCTTTTTCGCCGCTGGGTCCGACGCTGGTGTCGGACATGTCGCTTTCGGGCAGCGACATTGAAGTCAGCTTGCCCGCAGTCGGCTGGGACCAGTACAGCGCAAAGCGGCCCTTGTCGTTGCTGCCCAGCTCTTGCTGGTTGGCGAACAGTTCGTCCTTGCCATCCAGTGCGTTGGCCTCGAATACCAGGGACAGGCCCAGCAGGTCAGGGTTGGCCTGCAGCGCGGCCTTGACCTGCCGGGTCAGGTCTTCGCGCAGGTCGAAGGCATCCAGGAAGCGTTTCTCGGCCTGTTCGCGCAGGAACAACACCTGCCGGGAAAAACCGTGGCCGTATTGATAGGCGTCCATGAACTGCTGGCGAATGCCCAAGGCCTGGACCTCACCCTGGGCTTCGATGCGCGCCTGGGCGGCTTCGTCGAGCATTTCCATACTGGAAGCCTTGACCAGGTCGGAGCTCTGCGCCATGCGGTACAGCGAGAGACCTACCAGCAAGGTCACGATGCCCAGCAGGCAAAGACCGGCCAGCAGGGTAATTTTCCATTGAATGGACAGCTGTCTGAGCGACATGGAGCCTTCCTTAACTTTCGATACGACAGAGACGATCTGCCTGTATCGGCGGCTCGGAAATTTTCTTTATTCAAACGATCAATTTAAACCTGTTTGTGTGGCGAGGGGGCTTGTCCCCCGTTGGGCTGCTTAGCGGCCCCAAGAAAAGCGGGAGCGCTGCGCACTCCAACGGGGGACAAGCCCCCTCGCCACAGACAAATCCCCTAACCACTGACAAACCTTCTCCCCACTTTTTTGACAAGGCAGGCCGGGTGCTGCAAAGTGCGCGCCCTCTAATAAAACTCCCTTAAAACCTGGTTTGCGGCAGCCGTTCCCGACAGCAGCCCGGGCAGGTGCGTGCTTTTTTCATGTTTTCTGTCTTGAGGTAACGATGATTAATGCAGTAATCGCCGCGGTCGGCACCATGCTGGTGCTCAGCTTGTCCCGCGTGCATGTGGTGATCGCGATCATTGTCGGCGCCCTGGTGGGTGGCCTGACCGGCGGCCTGGGTATCGACGCGACGCTCAAGGCGTTCAACAGCGGCCTGGGTGGCGGTGCGACGGTGGCGTTGTCCTACGCGCTGCTCGGCGCGTTCGCCGTGGCGATTGCCAAATCCGGCCTGGCTCATGCGCTGGCCGATAAAGCCCTGCTGCTGGTGGATCGCCAGGAAGCCACGGGCGGCAGTCACGTCAAATGGCTGCTGATCGGTCTGCTCTGGGTGGTGGCCATCGCCTCGCAGAACATCCTGCCGATCCACATCGCGTTTATCCCGCTGCTGGTACCGCCGCTTTTATACGTGCTGACCAAACTGCAGCTGGACCGCCGTCTCATCGCCTGCGTCATGACCTTCGGCCTGATCACGCCCTACATGTTTCTGCCGGTGGGCTTCGGCAACATCTTCCTGAATCAGATCCTGCTGGCCAACGTGGCCAAGAGCGGTGTCGACATCAGCCAGGTCAATGTCACCCATGCCATGGGCCTCCCAGCGCTGGGCATGGTGGTCGGTTTGCTGGTGGCGGTGTTTGTCAGCTACCGCAAGAAGCGTGTGTACGACCTGGAGAAGATCGAGCGAGTCGAGCAGGTGGCCGTGCAATACAACCCGCTGACCCTGCTGGTGGCCGGCCTGGCGATTGCGGCGGCGTTCATTATCCAGCTGTGGCTGGACTCGATGATCATTGGCGCCCTGGCCGGGTTCCTGATCTTTTCGGTGTCGGGCATCGTGCGCTGGCGCGACACCGATGACCTGTTCACCGAAGGCATGAAGATGATGGCGATGATCGGCTTCATCATGATCGCCTCGTCAGGCTTTGCCGAAGTGCTCAAGGCCACCGGTGAAGTGCAGACACTCGTGCAAGCCTCCGCGGCATTTATCGGCCATAGCCGCGGTGTGGGCGCGCTGCTGATGCTGCTGGTGGGCTTGCTGGTGACCATGGGCATCGGCTCGTCGTTTTCCACGGTGCCGATCCTGGCGGCGATCTTTGTGCCGCTGTGCGTGCAGCTGGGCTTCAGCCCGCTGGCGATCGTGTGCATCGTCGGCACGGCCGGGGCATTGGGTGATGCCGGCTCGCCTGCGTCGGACTCCACCCTGGGCCCGACTTCCGGTTTGAACATCGATGGCCAGCACCACCATATCTGGGACACCGTGGTGCCGACCTTCCTGCACTACAACATTCCGCTGCTGGCGTTTGGCTGGTTTGCCGCGATGACGCTCTGACGGGATTGTCCTACAGATTTATTGTAACTAGCCGTTAACCTCTTGAGTTGTCCCTCAAGAGAGAAGAGCCATGCGTCTGAGTCTAAAGGCCAAAGTACTGTCCCTTGCTGTCCTGCCCGTGTTGTTGTTTGCCGTGATCATCAGCCTGACCACGGTGTGGATCCTTCGGGAGCAGGCCCGCAACGAGGTCGAAGAAACCCGTCAGAACCTGCTCAACGACGCCAAGACCACCTTGCGCGGCTACGTCGAGGTGGCGATGACCACCATCAAGCCGCTGTACGACGCTGCCGCCCAAGGCGATACGGCCGCACGGACGCAAGTGGTCAAGCTGCTGTCCAACATCAGCTATGGCAAGGACGGTTATTTCTTCGGCTACGACTCCGAGACCATTCGCCTGTTCAAGGGCAACAGCCCGGACGGCGTCGGCAAAAGCTTCAAGGACAACCGCGACCCGAACGGCGTCTACGTCAACCGCGACCTGGTGAAAGTCGGCAAGGACGGCACCCACTACCTGCAATACAGCTCGACGCAGCCCGGCCAGACCGAGCTGGTGCCCAAGCTTGGCTACACCGAATACTTGCCCAAGTGGGACATGGTGATCGGTACCTCGGTGAACCTGGACGGCATCGACGCCCAGGTTGCCGAGGTTCAGGCCAAGGTGGAGAAACGCATGGAAGGCGTGGTCCTGAGCATCATCGGCATTGCCGTGGTGGTGCTGTTGGTGATTGCCGCCGTGGGCATGCTGGTGGCCAATACCATCCTGCGGCCGTTGCACCTGATGAAGATCAACCTCGACGACATCGCCGCCGGTGAGGGTGACCTGACCCGCCGCCTGGCCATCACCAGCCAGGACGAGCTTGGCGAACTGGCAGGCTCTTTCAACCGCTTTGTCGACAAGATCCACAGCCTGGTACGCCAGATCACCGAGATGACCTCCCAGCTTACCGGCCTGGTGAGCCAGGTCGCCGAGCAAGCCAACCGCTCGGAAAAAGCCATGGAGCGCCAGCGTCACGAGACCGACCAAGTGGCTACCGCGATCAACGAAATGTCCTCCGCGGCCCATGAAGTGGCGCGCAGTGCCCAAGGCGCAGCCGTCGCTGCGCAGCAAACCGACGCCGAAGGCCAGGCCGCGAAAAAAGTCGTGGATGGCAGCATCGCGCAGATTCACGCGCTGGTGAACGACATCCGCAGCAGCGGCGTGTCCCTGGACAGCTTGCAGCAGGATGTGTCGTCGATTGTCAGCGTGCTTGGCGTGATCCGCTCGATTGCCGAACAGACCAACTTGCTCGCCCTCAACGCCGCCATTGAAGCCGCGCGGGCAGGGGAGGCCGGTCGTGGTTTTGCCGTGGTCGCCGACGAAGTACGGGCGTTGGCCAGCCGCACCCAGCAAAGCACCCAGGAGATCCAGGGCATGATCGACCGCCTGCAAAAAGGCACCGAAGCCGCCGTGGAGTCCATGCGCCGTTCCAGTGACGCCGGTGACGGCACATCGGCCCAGGCCAACGAAGCCGGAGCATCCCTGGACACCATGGCGCAGCTGATCGGCACCATCAACTCGATGAACGCGCAGATCGCCAGCGCGGCGGAAGAACAAACCGCCGTGGCCGAAGAGATCAACCGCAGCGTGCATCAGATCGCGGTGGCGGTTGACAGTGTGGCCGATGAAACCCAACAGGGTGCCCAGACCTCCCGCAGCCTGGCGGACCTGGGGCAGCGGTTGGGTCAGTTGGTGGGGCAGTTCAGGATTTGATTGCAGGCTTGAGCCGTCGGCAACGTCCCGTTGCCGACGGGCTTGGCTGGATTGATCGATCAGGTCAACAGCGCCAAACGTTCCACCGTCTCCGGAAACTTCGACACCAGCCGAATCAAGGTTGCCGCCTGAGCATTGGGTGTGGCCCGGCCTTGCTCCCAATTTTCCAGGGTCCGGGTGTTGGTGCGCAGGTACATCGCAAACACCGAGCGCGACAGATTGAGTTGTTGACGCACAGCGACTACTTCGTCGGCAGTGAGCGGTGCCAGCTTGCTCAACTGCACCTTGTGGCTGCGCAGCGTTACCTTGCCTTGTCGTTCATCTGCCAGCGCGTCGAAGCCTTCGACCAGTTCGGAAAAGATGTCACGTTTCATAAGATTTTCTCGCTTTGATTTCCCTGTCCAGCAGGTGTTTGAGCGCCGTTTTGTGTTGAGCGCTCAGGTCGTCCTGTTCGTGTTTGCCATAAAGGGTGAACAGCCAGAACTGCGTACCGCCCGACCACCAGTAATAGATGACTCGCAGGCCACCCCGTTTGCCCTTGTTGCGTCGCTCGTCGACAAAGCGCACCTTGCGTAACCCGCCGGTTCCCTCTATCACGTTGCCCGCTTGCGGGTTTCTCATCAACTCTTGTTGAAAGCCGTGAAATAACTCATCACTCAGATAATCCCTGCGGTGCCGCTCAAAGGCTGGCAATTCGATAAATAGAGCATCCATGTTCTGTACGTAGCCTGCGTATAGTTTGGTGGCCCATCTGCGGTGGGTCAAGTGACCCTGCTGTGGGATGTTTCCTAAAACGCAACCACGATACGAGCGACCCAGGCAGGGTGATGCCGGAAGGGGAGGCATCTCGACGAGGAAAATTCCCTTTGTGTGTCAGACAACAAATTAATACGCCAGAAACGCAAAACGGCGCCCGAAGGCGCCGTTTTGCTTGCTGCGTTTAACTAAGCGATCAGCCCGCCATCACCGCATGCTGCACCAGGGTGAGCAACGGTTGTGGGTACACACCCAGGAAGAACGCCAGCAGGGCGATTGCCAGCAGCATCACGCCGCCTGCTTTCTGTTCCCAGTGCAACTCGGCGTCCACACGGCGCAGGTTTGGCTCGATCAGGTACAAGGTCACCATCACGCGCAGGTAGTAGAAAACGCCGATGGCGCTGCCCAGTACCAGGGAAGCAACCAACCACCATTCGTGCGCTTCAACACCGGTGGCCACGATGTAGAACTTGCCGATGAAGCCCGCAGTCAGCGGGATACCCGCCAGGGACAGCATCATCACGGTCAGTACTGCGGTCAGGTACGGACGGCGCCAGAACAGGCCGCGGTATTCGTACAGGGCGTCGGCGTCGCGGCCTTTGTAAGGCGAGGACATCAGCGTGATCACACCGAATGCACCCAGGCTTGTGATCACGTAGGTGACCAAGTACACGCCGATGGCTTCCATCGCCAGGCCCTTGCTCGCCACCAGGGCGATCAGCAGGTAACCGAAGTGCGCGATGGACGAATAACCCAGCAGACGCTTGAGGTTGTTCTGGGTCAGCGCCAGCAGGTTGCCGAACAGGATCGAAGCGATGGCGATGATGGTCAGCACGTTGCTGAGTACACCGGTGTTGGCCGCAGGGGAGATCTGGAACAGACGCACCATCACGGCAAACACGGCGACTTTCGACGCGGTAGCCAGGAAAGCAGCCACCGGCGCCGGGGCGCCTTCGTACACGTCCGGGGTCCACAGGTGGAACGGCACCAGCGACAGCTTGAACGCCAGGCCGATCAGCATCATGGCCAGGCCCAGTTGGGCAATTGGCGCAGGGCTGCCGGAGGCTGCCAGGGCGTGACCGATACCGCTGAAGCTCAGGCTGCCGGCTTCTGCGTAGAGCAGGGCCATACCGAACAACAGGAACGCCGAACCGGCTGCCGACAGCACCATGTACTTGATGCCGGCTTCCAGGGAGCGCTTGTTGAAGAAGGCATACGCCACCAGGCCGTAGACCGGGATCGACAGCAGTTCCAGGCCGATGAACAAGCCGGCCAGGTGCTGCGCGCTGACCAGCACGATACCACCGGCCGCAGCCAGCAGGATCAGCAGGTACAGCTCTTCGCGGTTGCCCGGGTAGCCGGTGCCGCCTTCGCCGAGGTAGGCGTGGGCGAGCGTGACGCAGGCCAGGGTGGCAACCAGGATCAGCGCGATATACAGCAGCGCGAAGTCATCGACCATCATCAGCGGGGTCACGGCCAGTGGCGCGACCTTGAGTGCCGGGATAATCGACAGCAGGGCCAGGTTCAAGCCCGCACAGGACAGCAGGAACGTTTGCGAGTGATTGCGGCGCCAGGCGATCGCCAGCATCACCACCACGATGGTGAGGCTGGTGATCAGCAGCGGCGCAAGCGCGATAAAGTGTTGGATCGTGAATTCCATAGCGCTCTTACCGGGCCGAAGCGAGTTGAGAGAAGGCGGTGCCGAACCACTGCTGCACGCCATGCATCGTTGCGGCAGAAGTATCCAGGAACGGTTGCGGGTACACGCCGATAAACACCAGCAGTACCGCAAGGCCGAGCACCATGATCAGTTCGCGACCGTCCATGCCGTGCAACACGGTGTCGGACTTGGCCGGACCGAAGTATGCGCGGTGGATCATGATCAGCGAGTAGACCGAACCGAACACCAGGCCAGACGTAGCGATCGCACTGACCCACGGCGTATGCACGAAGGCACCCATCAGGATCAGGAACTCGCCGATGAAGTTGCCGGTACCCGGCAAGCCCAGGGATGCGGCGGCGAAGAACAGGCTGATGGCCGGCAGGTAGGCGATACGTGACCACACGCCACCCATCTCGCGCATGTCACGAGTGTGCAGGCGCTCGTACAGTTGGCCGCTGAGGATAAACAGTGCCGCTGCCGACACACCGTGAGCCAGCATCTGGATCACGGCGCCTTGCAGCGCCAGTTGGCTGCCGGAGTAGATGCCGATCAGTACGAAGCCCATGTGGGAAACGGACGAGAAGGCAATCAGACGCTTGATGTCGGTTTGGGCGAAGGCCAGGAACGCACCGTAGAAGATCCCGATCAGACCGAGGGTCATGGCGATCGGCGCGAACTCGGCCGAGGCATTCGGGAACAGCGGCAGGGCGAAACGCAGCAGGCCGTAGGCCGCCGTCTTCAACAGGATACCGGCCAGGTCGACGGAACCTGCAGTCGGCGCCTGGGCGTGAGCGTCAGGCAACCAGGAGTGGAACGGCACCACCGGCAGCTTCACCGCGAACGCGATGAAGAAGCCCAGCATCAGGATGTACTCGGTGGTCAGGGACATCTTGGTTTTCAACAGGTCGGCGTAGTTGAACGTGATCACGCCCGTGCTGTTGAAGTTGACCAGTACCAGGCCCAGGATCGCCACCAACATGATCAGGCCGGAAGCCTGGGTGAAGATGAAGAACTTGGTCGCCGCGTAGATCCGGGTTTTCTTGCCGTCCGAAGAACTGTGACCCCAGAGCGCGATGAGGAAGTACATCGGCACCAGCATCATTTCCCAGAAGAAGAAGAACATGAACAGGTCGAGGGCGAGGAACACGCCGACAACGCCGCCCAGGATCCACATCAGGTTCAGGTGGAAGAAGCCCACGTGACGCTGGATCTCTTTCCAGGAGCAGAGTACCGAGAGGATACCCAGCAGGCCGGTCAGCAGGATCATCAACAGCGACAGGCCGTCGAGGGCCAGGTGCACGTTGATGCCGAAGCGCTGGATCCACACGTGCTTGAATTCAAGCGCGAAGGTGGGATCGACACCCGGTGCCGGAGCAAATGAATAGTCACCGTGGGCCCACAGCCAGAGGCCGAGCGCGAGTTCCAGGGACATGGTCAGCAACGCAATCCAGCGGGGGAGGGTGGCGCCGAAGCGTTCACCCATCCAGCAGAGCAGGCCGCCGATAAAGGGGATCAGGATTAGCCAGGGCAGAATCATGACGGGCTCGTTTCCTTTCGCAAGTTCGCAAAGTTCGCAATGTGCATAGTCAGACCGCGACCACGATGATGGCGCCGATTACCAGGACGGCACCGGCCGCCATGGAAGCTGCATACCAGCGCAATTGGCCGGTCTCGCTGCGGCTCAGGGCGGTGTGACCGGCCTTGGCGGCACGCGGGATCAAACCGATGGTTTGGTCGAGCGGGTCTTTGCGCAGTACGTGGCTGATCGCAAGGTACGGCTTGACGAACAGTTTGTCGTAGATCCAGTCGAAGCCCCAGGCAGCGAACCACCAGGCCGAAAGGAAGCGGCCAATGCCACTGTTGGCGATGGCGGTGACGAAGCGGCGCTTGCCGAGGAACAGCAGGGCCGCCAGCAGGATACCCGCGATGGCGATGGCGCCCGAGGCGATTTCCAGGCTGTGCTTGGCTGCACCACCGGCATGGCCGGCGCTTTCCGGCAAAACACCGGCCAGTGGCGGGGTGATCATGGCGCCGACGAAGGTCGACAGGATGATCAGCACCGACAGTGGCAGCCAGTGGGAAATGCCATGGCCTGCGTGGGCTTCAGTCTTGGCTTCACCGTGGAACGTGATGAAGATCAGGCGGAAGGTGTACAGCGAGGTCATGAACGCACCTACCAGGCCGGCGTACAGCAGGCCGTGGTTACCGCTGGCAAAGGCTTCCCAGAGGATTTCGTCTTTCGAGTAGAAACCTGCGGTCACCAGTGGCAGGGCCGACAAGGCCGCGCCGCCGACGATGAAGCTGGCGTAGGCCAACGGCAGTTTCTTCCACAGGCCGCCCATCTTGAAGATGTTCTGCTCGTGGTGGCAGGCAACGATCACCGCACCGGAAGCAAGGAACAGCAGGGCCTTGAAGAAGGCGTGGGTCATCAGGTGGAAGATCGCGCCGTCCCAGGCGCCAACGCCCAGGGCCAGGAACATGTAGCCGATCTGGCTCATGGTCGAGTAGGCGAGGATACGCTTGATGTCGGTCTGAACCAGGGCAGCAAAACCTGCCAGTACCAGGGTCACGCCACCCACCAGGCCCACCAGGTGCAGAATCTCCGGCGCCAGGGTGAACAGGCCGTGGGTACGGGCAATCAGGTAGACACCGGCGGTTACCATGGTTGCGGCGTGGATCAGTGCCGAAACCGGGGTAGGGCCGGCCATCGCATCCGCCAGCCAGGTTTGCAGCGGCAGTTGTGCGGATTTACCGACAGCGCCACCCAGCAGCATCAGGGTCGCCAGGGTGATCCAGAAGTCGCCGACCTGGAATTTCTGCGGTGCCAGCACCAGCAGTTCCTGGATGTTCAGCGTGCCCACCTGTTGGAACAGGATGAACAGGCCGATGGCCATGAACACGTCACCGATCCGGGTCACGATAAAGGCTTTGAGTGCGGCGTTACCGTTGTTGCGGTTGCTGTAGTAGAAACCGATCAACAGGTACGAGCACAGGCCCACGCCTTCCCAGCCGAAGTACAGGAACAACAGGTTATCGCCCAGCACCAGGAACAGCATGCTCGCGATAAACAGGTTGGTGTAGGCGAAGAAGCGCGAGTAACCGGCTTCACCGCGCATGTACCAGGACGCGAACAGGTGGATCAGGAAGCCCACACCCACCACCACGCCGAGCATGGTGATCGACAGGCCGTCGACGTAGAGGGCGAAGTTGGGCTTGAAGCCCTCCACCGACATCCACTGCCACAACACCAGGGTGTAGTGACCGCCTTCAGGCGGTGCGACGTTGAATTGCCAGATGACGTAGGCGGCCACAATTGCCGACAGGCCGATGGAACCCACGCCGACCAGGGCCGAGAGGTTTTCCGACCAGCGTCCACGGGAGAACGACAGCAGCAGGAAACCGATCAGGGGAAATACGAAAGTCAGAAAGATCATGTTCATCCGCGCATCTCACTGGCAGCGTCGATATCAAGCGTGTGGAAGCGACGATACAGTTGCAGCAGGATCGCCAGGCCAATACTGGCCTCGGCGGCTGCCAGGCTGATCACCAGGATGAACATCACTTGTCCATCCGGCTGGCCCCAACGGCTACCGGCCACGATGAACGCGAGTGCCGCGGCGTTCATCATGATTTCCAGGCTCATCAACACGAACAGAATGTTGCGGCGAACCATCAGGCCGACCAGGCCAAGGCAGAACAGGATGCCGGCGACCGCCAGACCATGCTCCAAAGGGATAGCAGGCATCGTCATTGCTCCTTGGCTTCGTTGCGGCCCAAGTGGAAGGCGGTGATGGCTGCAGCGAGCAGCAGCATCGAAGCCAGTTCGACCACCAGCAGGTACGGGCCGAACAGGCTGATGCCCACGGCTTTCGCGTCTACGGTGGTGTGGCCGATGGCCTGGCCGCTCTGGTGAGCGAACAGCACATACAGCAGTTCACCCAGCAGCAGGGCTGCCAGGATCACCGGGCCGAGCCAGATGCCGGGCTTGAGCCAGACGCGTTCCTGGGCGACAGACGCCGGCCCCAGGTTGAGCATCATCACCACAAACACGAACAGCACCATGATGGCGCCGGCGTAGGCGATCACTTCCAGTACACCGGCGAACGGTGCGCCGAGGCTGAAGAAGGTCATGGCCACGGCGATCAGCGAAATGATCAGGTAGAGCAGGGCGTGCACGGGGTTAGTGTTGGTGATCACGCGAAGCGTGGACACCACTGCAATACCCGATGCGAAATAGAAAGCGAATTCCATCTTTCTTCCTTAAGGCAGCAAGCTCTTCACGTTGATCGGCTCGGCTTCGTTTTGTGCGGCGCCTTTCGGCTTACCGGCAACGGCCATACCTGCAACACGATAGAAGTTGTAATCAGGGTTTTTACCGGGACCAGAGATCAGCAGATCTTCTTTCTCGTACACCAGGTCCTGACGTTTGAACTCGGCCATCTCGAAATCCGGTGTCAGCTGGATCGCGGTGGTCGGGCAAGCTTCCTCGCAGAGGCCGCAGAAAATGCAGCGCGAGAAGTTGATGCGGAAGAAGTCCGGGTACCAGCGACCGTCTTCGGTTTCAGCTTTCTGCAGCGAGATGCAACCCACCGGGCACGCCACGGCGCACAGGTTGCAGGCCACACAGCGCTCTTCGCCGTCGGGGTCGCGGGTCAGGACAATGCGGCCGCGATAACGCGGCGGCAGGTACACCGCTTCTTCCGGGTATTGCAGGGTGTCGCGTTTGCGAAAGCCGTGACCGAACACCATCACCAGGCTTCGCAACTGGGTACCGGTACCCTTAACGATGTCGCCAATATATTTGAACATGGGTCAAATCCTCACTGAACCGCGCCCGCTGGCGTGTTCAACAACACAACGGCAGCAGTCACCAGCAAATTGATCAGGGTCAGCGGCAGGCAGAATCGCCAGCTGAAATCCATCACCTGGTCATACCGTGGACGCGGGATGGAAGCGCGCAGCAGGATGAACAGCATGATGAAGAACGCGGTCTTCAGGAAGAACCAGAAGAACGCCAGCTGCGGCAGGATGCCGAACGGACCGTGCCAGCCGCCGAAGAACAGCGTGACCAGCAGGGCCGAGATCAAGATGATGCCGATGTATTCACCAACGAAGAACATGCCCCATTTCATGCCGGCGTATTCAATGTGGTAACCGTCGGCCAGTTCCTGTTCCGCTTCCGGCTGGTCGAACGGGTGACGGTGAGTCACGGCGACGCCAGCGATGAAGAACGTACAGAAGCCGAAGAACTGCGGAATGATGAACCACAGGTTCTGCGCCTGGTACTCGACGATGTCGCGCATGTTGAACGAGCCCACCTGCACCACGATGCCCATCAGCGCGAGGCCCATGAACACTTCGTAGGACACGGTCTGGGCCGAGGCCCGCAAGCTGCCCAGCAGGGCGAACTTGTTGTTGCTCGACCAACCGGCGAACAGCACCGCGTAGACCGACAAGCCGGCCATGGCGAAGAAGAACAGCAAGCCGATGTTCAGGTCCGCCACGCCCCAGGTCGGGGTGATCGGGATGATTGCGAAGGCAATCAGCAAGGCGCTCATGGCCACGACCGGTGCCAGGGTGAAGATCACCTTGTCGGCAAACGGCGGGGTCCAGTCTTCCTTGAAGAACATTTTCAGCATGTCGGCGGCGATCTGGAACATACCAAACGGGCCAACGCGGTTCGGACCGTAACGGTCCTGCCACCAGCCCAGCAGGCGACGTTCGACGAAGCTGAGCAGGGCGCCCGCCACGACCACGGCCAACAGGATCACGATGGCCTTGACCACCGCGATGATCACGTCGATCACTTCAGGGGTGAACCAGGTCATTGAGCTGCCTCCTGCAGACCGTCAACGGTAAGGCCGAAGATCGCCGGAGGAATCCCCGCGAGGCCTTTTGGCAATGCAACCAGGCCAGCACCCAACTCTTCGTCGATGCGCAGCGGCAGACGCAGGGTCTTGCCGGCGACGTTCACGCTGAGCAGGGCACCGTCGTTGACGCCCAGGCGGTCGGCTTCGGACTTGGCTACGGACACGTAGGCGGCTGGAATGCGCTCTTGTACCGGCGCGGCTTTGGAAGAAGTCTCTTCGCTGCCGAACAGGTGGAAGAACGGCACAACCTGCCAGGTACCCTGGGCCGGGTTGAACGGACGCGGAACGCTGGCGAACCAGTTCAGCGAGTCACCGGTGCTTTCGATCAGGCGGGTGCCCGGGTCGCCGGCACGGATGTGGCCACCGACTTCGTCCTGGAACTTGTTCCAGGCTTGCGGCGAGTTCCAGCCCGGCGACCAGGCGAAAGGCACCTGCTGACGTGGCTCGACCGAACCCGAGTAACCTTCCATGGAGAAGGCAAACGCGGTGTCGTTGTCTTGCGGTGTACGTGGCTCATGCACGCTGATGTCAGCCCGCATGGCGGTACGGCCGGAGTAACGCAGCGGTTCACGGGCGAGTTTCATGCCCTTGATGCGGAACGAGGCAGACGGTGCAGCGTCGACGATGCGCGCCAGTTGCGGTGCGGCTGCGGCTGTGGCGGCAGTCACGTGGTCGAGCTGGGTCCAGTCGATCGGCTGGTTCAGCAGGGTAGCGCGCAGGGCGTGCAGCCAGCGCCAGCCTTCGTGAACCAGGATGCTGGCGTCCATGTACTTCGGATCGAACACCTGGAAGAAGCGCTGGGCGCGGCCTTCCTGGCTGACCAGGGTACCGTCGCCTTCAGCAAAGCTGGCGGCGGGCAGTACCAGGTGGGCACGGTCGCTGGTGGCGGTTTTCTGGTGGTCGGCAACGATCACCACTTTGGCCGCGTTCAGCGCTGCGTCGACCTTGGCCGAATCAGTGCGGGTGTACAGGTCGTTTTCCAGCACCACGATCGCGTCGGCACTGCCGTCGGTCACGGCTTGCAGAGCGGCGTCGAGGGACTCGCCACCGAGCATGGCCAGGCCAAGGCTGTTGGCTTCCGGCACGATCAGGCTGATGGAACCGTTCTTCTCGCGCAGCTTCAAGGCTTTGGCAATGTTGGCAGCGGCTTCGATCAGCGCCTTGGAACCCAACGAGGTACCGGCAATGATCAATGGACGCTTGGCGGCCAGCAGGGCGTCGGCGATACGCTTGGCCAGTTCAGCGGCTTCAGCGTCCAGGCCTTCTACGGCAGGCGCACTGGCGTCGAGGGCGTGGGCCACGGCGAAACCGATGCGGGCCAGGTCGTCAGGCGCGGCGTGTACGCATTCTTCTGCGATGTCGTCGAGCTTGGTGGCGGTCAGGCTGGCGATAAACAGCGGGTTCAGCGCGTGCTGGCCGATGTTTTTCACCGCAGCGTCGAGCCAAGGCTGGACGCGCATGGCGTCGGCCATGTCTTCGGCCTTGCCTTTTACCGACTGGCGCAGGGACAGGGCCACGCGTGCAGCGGTTTGGGTCAGGTCTTCACCGAGGACGAAGATCGCGTCGTGGTCTTCGATGTCGCGCATGTTCGGAACCGGCAGCGGGCTGTCGTTCAGAACTTGCAGCACCAGGCGGATACGCTCCAGCTCACCGGCTTCGATACCCGAGTAGAAGTGTTCGGCGCCTACCAGCTCGCGCAACGCGTAGTTGCTTTCGAGGCTGGCGCGGGGCGAACCGATACCGACGATGTTGCGACCGCGCAGCAGGTCAGCGGCTTTATCCAGTGCTTCGTCGAGGCTCAACTTGGCGCCGTCGGCCAGCAGTGGCTGACGTGGGCGGTCTTCGCGGTTGACGTAGCCATAGCCGAAACGGCCACGGTCGCACAGGAAGTACTGGTTGACCGAACCGTTGAAGCGGTTTTCGATCCGACGCAGTTCGCCGTAGCGCTCACCCGGGGAGATGTTGCAACCGCTGGAGCAGCCATGGCAGATGCTCGGCGAGAACTGCATGTCCCACTTGCGGTTGTAGCGCTCGGAGTGAGTCTTGTCGGTGAACACACCGGTCGGGCAGACCTCGGTGAGGTTGCCGGAGAATTCACTTTCCAGGGTGCCGTCTTCAACGCGACCGAAGTACACGTTGTCGTGGGCGCCAAACACACCGAGGTCGGTACCGCCGGCGTAGTCCTTATAGAAGCGCACGCAGCGGTAGCAAGCGATGCAGCGGTTCATCTCGTGGGAAATGAACGGGCCCAGTTGCTGGTTCTGGTGGGTACGCTTGGTGAAGCGATACCGGCGCTCGTTGTGGCCGGTCATCACGGTCATGTCTTGCAGGTGGCAGTGGCCGCCTTCCTCACACACAGGGCAGTCGTGCGGGTGGTTGGTCATCAGCCATTCGACGACGCTGGCGCGAAACACTTTCGCTTCTTCGTCTTCGATGGAGATCCAGCTGCCGTCGGTGGCAGGGGTCATGCAGGACATGACGATACGACCACGGGTGTCGTTCTCGTCGGTGTACTGCTTGACCGCGCACTGGCGGCAAGCGCCAACGCTGCCAAGGGCGGGGTGCCAGCAGAAATATGGAATGTCGAGGCCTAGCGACAGACACGCCTGTAACAGGTTGTCTGCCCCATCGACTTCGAGCTCTTTGCCGTCTACGTGGATAGTGGCCATGGTTCAAAGTTCTTCGTTGGCCCGGTGTCAGCGGGCGTGGCTAATGGAATCTTGTTATTCATGTGCATCAACACAGCCTTGAAGGCGTCAGCACATGAGAAAGCGAAGGGCACGGACCCTTCGCCTTTTTAAGCGTTACGCGCCGACTACGATCGGCCTTGCCAGAGGCGGGACGGCGGCGCTGGTAGGCGCGATGCCGGCTTCGAACTCCGAGCGGAAGTATTTGATCGCGCTGCCCAATGGCTCCACGGCGCCCGGTGCGTGAGCACAGAAGGTCTTGCCTGGGCCGAGGAAACCGACCAGACCCAGCAGGGTCTCGATGTCGCCCTCGCGGCCTTCGCCGTTTTCCAGGGCCATCAGCAGCTTGACGCTCCATGGCAAACCGTCGCGGCACGGGGTGCAGAAGCCACAGGATTCGCGGGAGAAGAATTGCTCCATGTTGCGCAGCAACGACACCATGTTCACGGTGTTGTCCACGGCCATGGCCAGGCCGGTACCCATACGGGTGCCCACCTTGCCGATGCCGCCGGCGTACATTTGAGCGTCCAGGTGTTCTGGCAACAGGAAGCCGGTACCGGCGCCGCCTGGCTGCCAGGCCTTGAGGGTGTAGCCATCGCGCATGCCGCCGGCGTAGTCCTCGAACAGCTCGCGTGCGGTCACGCCGAAAGGCAGTTCCCACAGGCCCGGGTTCTTGACCTTGCCGGAGAAGCCCATGAGCTTGGTGCCCATGTCTTCGCTGCCTTCGCGGGCCAACGATTTGTACCACTCCACGCCGTCGCCGATGATTGCCGGCACGTTGCACAGGGTTTCAACGTTGTTCACGCAGGTCGGCTTGCCCCACACGCCCACGGCGGCAGGGAAGGGCGGCTTGGAACGCGGGTTGGCGCGGCGGCCTTCGAGGGAGTTGATCAGTGCGGTTTCTTCACCGCAGATATAACGCCCGGCGCCGGTGTGCACGAACAGTTCGAAGTCGAAACCCGAACCAAGGATGTTCTTGCCCAGCAGGCCAGCGGCCTTGGCTTCTTCCACGGCACGGTTCAGGTGCTTGGCGGCGGTGGTGTATTCGCCACGCAGGAAGATGTAGCCACGGTAGGTTTTCAGCGCGCGGGCACTGATCAGCATGCCTTCGATCAGCAGATGGGGCAGTTGCTCCATCAGCATGCGGTCTTTCCAGGTGTTCGGCTCCATTTCATCCGCGTTGCACAGCAGGTAGCGGATGTTGATGGATTCGTCTTTCGGCATCAGGCCCCACTTGACACCCGTGGGGAAGCCTGCACCGCCGCGGCCCTTAAGGCCTGCGTCTTTCACGGTCTGGACGATGTCGTCCTGGGCCATGTCGGCAAAGGCTTTGCGCGCGGCCGCGTAACCGTTCTTGGCCTGGTACTCGTCAAGCCATACAGGCTCGCCGTCGTCACGCAGGCGCCAGGTCAGCGGGTGAGTCTCGGCCGACCGCTTGATGCGGTTGGCAGGACCGAAGGAAGTCAGGGTCATGGGTAGCCCTCGAGCAATTGGGTGACGCCGGCAGGCTGCACGTCACCGAATGTGTCGTCGTCGATCATCAACGCCGGCGCCTTGTCACAGTTGCCCAGGCAGCACACCGGCAGCAGCGTGAAGCGCCCGTCCGGAGTGGTTTGGCCCAGGCCGATGCCCAGCTTGCTCTGGATCTCGCTGACCACGGACTCGTGGCCACCGATGTAGCAGACCATGCTGTCGCACACGCGAATGATGTGGCGGCCGACCGGCTGGCGGAAGATCTGGCTGTAGAACGTCGCCACGCCTTCAACGTCGCTGGCGGGGATGCCGAGGATCTCGCCGATGGCGTAGAGGGCGCCGTCCGGCACCCAGCCACGTTCCTTCTGGACGATCTTCAAGGCTTCGATCGACGCCGCGCGCGGGTCTTCGTAGTGATGCAGCTCGTGCTCGATGGACGAGCGCTCGGTTTCACTCAAGGTGAAACGGTCTGTCTGGATAAGCGTGCTATTCATGCTTAGCGGTCCACGTCGGCCATAACGAAATCGATACTACCCAGGTACGCAATCAAGTCCGCGACCATTTCACCTTTGATCACCGAAGGGATCTGCTGCAGGTGCGGGAAGCTTGGCGTGCGAATCCGGGTGCGGTAGCTCATGGTGCCGCCATCGCTCGTCAGGTAATAACTGTTGATACCCTTGGTCGCTTCGATCATCTGGAAGGACTCGTTGGCCGGCATTACCGGGCCCCACGAAACTTGCAGGAAGTGCGTGATCAGGGTTTCGATGTGTTGCAGCGTGCGCTCTTTCGGCGGCGGCGTGGTCAGCGGGTGATCCGCCTTGTACGGGCCTTCCGGCATGTTGCGCATGCACTGTTCGATGATCTTCAGGCTCTGGCGCATTTCTTCGACGCGCACGATGCAGCGGTCGTAGGCATCGCCGTTGGCCGCCAGCGGCACTTCGAATTCGAAGTTCTGGTAGCCGGAGTACGGGCGTGCTTTACGCAGGTCGAAATCGCAACCGGTGGAACGCAGGCCAGCACCGGTGACGCCCCATTCCAGGGCCTCTTTGGTGTTGTACTGGGCGACGCCGATGGTCCGGCCCTTGAGGATGCTGTTGTCCAGGGCGGCTTTCTGGTATTCGTCCAGACGCTTGGGCATCCAGTCGATGAATTCCTTGACCAGGCGTTCCCAGCCACGTGGCAGGTCGTGGGCGACGCCGCCGATGCGGTACCAGGCCGGGTGCAGGCGGAAACCGGTGATGGCTTCGATGACCTTGTACGCACGCTGACGGTCGGTGAAGGTGAAGAACACCGGGGTCATGGCGCCGACGTCCTGGATATAGGTACCCAGGAACAGCAGGTGGCTGGTGATCCGGAAGAACTCGGCCATCATGATGCGGATGGTGTCGACCTTGTCCGGCACCTTGATGCCGGCCAGCTTCTCGACCGAGAGCACGTACGGCAGGTTGTTCATCACGCCGCCGAGGTAGTCGATACGGTCGGTGTACGGGATGAAGCTGTGCCACGACTGACGCTCGGCCATCTTCTCGGCTCCACGGTGGTGGTAGCCGATGTCCGGTACGCAGTCGACGATTTCTTCGCCGTCCAGTTGCAGGATGATGCGGAAGGCACCGTGAGCAGAAGGGTGGTTCGGGCCCAGGTTGAGGAACATGTAGTCCTCGTTGGTGCCGGAGCGCTTCATGCCCCAGTCTTCCGGACGGAAGCGCGCAGCCTCTTCTTCAAGCTGTTGCTTGGCGAGGGTCAGGCTGAATGGATCGAATTCGGTGGCGCGGGCAGGGAAGTCCTTGCGCAGCGGGTGACCTTCCCAGGTCGGCGGCATCATGATGCGCGACAGGTGCGGGTGGCCCGGGAAATCGATGCCGAACATGTCCCACACTTCACGCTCGTACCAGTTGGCGTTGGGCCAGATACCGGTCACGGTCGGAACGCTCAGGTCGCTCTCGGAGAGGGCCACCTTGATCATCACGTCGCTGTTACGTTCAAGCGACATCAAGTGGTAGAACACGGTGAAGTCGGCGCCGCTCGGCAGCCCCTGGCGCTTGGTGCGCAGGCGCTCGTCCACGCCATGCAGGTCATAGAGCATGACGTACGGCTTGGGCAGGTTGCGCAGGAAGCTCAGGACTTCGACGAGCCTGGCACGCGCCACCCACAGCACCGGCATGCCGGTGCGTGTGGCCTGGGCGGTGAAGGCGTCAGGGCCAAAACGGTTGTTGAGTTCGACGACCACATCCTGGTCGTCTGCCTTATAAGGCGGGATGTACAGAGCACTGCCTGTAGTCATGGTTTTTTATCGCTTTCGGTCAACGTAAAGAATGAAGCCAGGTTTTCGTTCTATAAAAGAAGCGGTTCTGGATCAGACTTCGTCGGGGCTGCGCAGGTTGGTTACCTGAATACGCTGTTCGCGGCGCTGTTCCTTTTGTGACGGCATCTCGGCGCGGTATACGCCTTGATCTCCGACAACCCAGGAAAGTGGACGACGCTCCTTGCCAATCGATTCCTGCAACAGCATCAAGCCTTGCAGAAATGCTTCAGGGCGGGGCGGGCAGCCAGGCACGTAGACGTCCACGGGCAGGAACTTGTCCACCCCCTGAACCACGGAGTAGATGTCGTACATGCCACCGGAGTTGGCGCACGAACCCATGGAGATAACCCACTTTGGTTCGAGCATTTGCTCGTAGAGACGCTGAATGATCGGCGCCATCTTGATAAAGCAGGTACCGGCGATAACCATGAAATCCGCCTGACGCGGCGATGCCCGGATAACTTCGGCGCCAAAGCGCGCGATGTCGTGGGGCGCCGTGAAGGCGGTGGTCATTTCCACGTAGCAGCAGGACAGACCGAAGTTGTACGGCCACAGGGAGTTCTTACGTCCCCAGTTGACCGCGCCACTCAGCACGTCTTCCAGCTTGCCCATGTAGATGTTTTTGTGGACTTGGTCTTCTAACGGGTCGGAAACGGTTTCCCGTTCGCCGATTGGGTACTGCTCGTTAGGAGCATCCGGGTCGATCCTGGTGAGATTGTATTGCATCGCCAAAGCCTCATTGTTTCAGCTTCGCTTGCCGCTTGCGACGAGCTTCCGGAGCCCAGTCAAGGGCGCCCACTCGAAATAGGTAGACAAGGCCTGCCAACAGAATTGCTATGAAAACGAGGGCTTCGACGAATCCGGTCCAGCCGCTTTCGCGGACGGACACAGACCAGGCAAAGAGAAAAAGGGCTTCGATGTCGAAGATCACGAAGAGCATCGCGACCAGATAGAATTTGGCTGAGAGCCGCAAGCGGGCGCCACCTGTAGGTAGCATGCCGGACTCGAACGGTTCGTTTTTGCTGCGGCCCCAGGCTTTTGACCCGAGGAGGCTGGAGACGCCGAGCATGAAGGCGCAAAGGCCGACTACACCGAGGAGGAAAATGGCAAAGCCCCAGTTGTGGGCCATGAGTCCTGTCGCTTCGGTCATGCTGGAAATCCTTAACAGAGAGCAAAGGTCTCTGAGCTCGAAAAAGTAACGATGCAGTGACGATATGTCGCAGCGCAATCAATCGCGGTGATTTTATGGCTAAACACCGGGCAAGTAAAATTCCTATAGCGAAATTATTCGATGGAATAAGGACATGGTGCACCTTCTTGGGGCTGTAGCCCTTGTGCTGCGGGCATTAGCGGGCTTTTCACGAATTGTGTTTTGTTTAACCGGTAAAGAAGTTTTCATGCTCTAAATGATAATGAATATTGTTTGCGTGGGTTTTAAACAACTGTTCGGGGTTTAGCGCGGGAAGTTGTTGTTACTTGTGCGGGTGATGCTAGTTGGTAAAGCGGATCTTTTAACTGGTTTTGCAGATGGGAATAGCGCTCTGGATCAATGTTTTGATCGAAATCGGCTGGCGAGGGCGCGCAGGGGCACATATTCAAAAGCCCAATCAAAGGCTGGGCCAAGGCGCGTGCCGCTCTGCTTTCCTGTGGGAGCTGGCTTGGCTGCGATGGCATCGCCTCGGTGTATCGCAGAAGCCGAGTTGTCGGCATCGCAGGCAAGCCAGCTCCTACAGTTGACCGTGGCTGCTCTCACACACCAGTGCTTTTCAGGCGCCCAAAAAAACGCCCCGAACCAGTCGGGGCGTCAGATCGTGCGGCACTGCGGTTAGGTCTTCCGTGGGGCCGCAGTGGCCGTGTACTCAGTACTTAGTGGAACTGCTCTTCTTCGGTCGAACCGGTCAGCGCAGTCACGGACGAGGTGCCGCCCTGGATCACGGTGGTCATGTCGTCGAAGTAACCGGTGCCCACTTCCTGCTGGTGCGCCACAAAGGTGTAACCCTTGGCAGCATCAGCGAACTCTTGTTCCTGCAGCTTCACGTAGGCAGTCATGTCGTTGCGGGCGTAGTCGTGCGCCAGGTTGAACATGCTGTGCCACATGTTGTGAATGCCGGCCAGGGTGATGAATTGGTGCTTGTAGCCCATGGCAGACAGTTCACGCTGGAACTTGGCGATGGTCGCGTCGTCCAGGTTCTTCTTCCAGTTGAAGGAAGGCGAGCAGTTGTAGGACAGCAGTTGATCCGGGTATTCCTTCTTGATGGCTTCGGCAAAGCGGCGAGCTTCGTCCAGGTCCGGCTTGGCAGTTTCGCACCAGATCAGGTCGGCGTACGGCGCGTAGGCCAGGCCACGAGCGATCGCCTGGTCGAGACCGGCGCGCACTTTATAGAAACCTTCCTGGGTACGTTCGCCAGTCACGAACGGCTGGTCGTACGGGTCGCAATCCGAGGTCAGCAAATCAGCCGCGTTGGCATCGGTACGGGCCAGGATGATGGTCGGAGTGCCAGCAACGTCAGCAGCCAGACGAGCAGCCGTCAGCTTTTGAACAGCTTCCTGGGTTGGAACCAGTACCTTGCCGCCCATGTGGCCGCATTTCTTCACCGAAGCCAGCTGGTCTTCGAAGTGAACGCCGGCAGCGCCTGCCTCGATCATGCTCTTCATCAGCTCGTAGGCGTTCAGTACGCCGCCGAAACCGGCTTCAGCGTCTGCAACGATCGGTGCGAAGTAGTCGATGTAGCCTTCATCGCCCGGGCCTTTACCGGCTTTCCACTGGATCTGGTCGGCACGGCGGAACGAGTTGTTGATGCGCTTGACCACGGTTGGCACGGAGTCCACCGGGTACAGCGATTGGTCGGGGTACATGGACTCAGCGGAGTTGTTGTCCGCTGCCACTTGCCAGCCAGACAGGTAGATCGCCTGGATACCGGCTTTGACCTGTTGAACCGCTTGGCCGCCAGTCAGGGCGCCCATGCAGTTGACGAAATCTTTTTCGGGACGGAAGGACGGCTTGGCACCCTGGGTGACCAGCTTCCACAGCTTCTCGGCGCCGAGTTTTGCAAAGGTGTGCTCAGGTTGAACCGAGCCACGCAGGCGGACGACGTCAGCAGCGGAATAAGCGCGGGTCACGCCTTTCCAGCGTGGGTTTTCAGCCCAGTCTTTTTCAAGGGCTGCAATTTGCTGTTCGCGTGTCAGTGCCATGGGGAAAAACCTCGTCGCATAGGTCTAGGTGGAAAATTCCATTTGCCAGCCACGTAATCAGTGCGTGGTTATGGCTGCTCGCTGACCAGAAGCTTAGGCGGTCAAGTCAGGCTTGGCGGGGAAGGCGACGGGATGAACGATAGGCTCAAGGGGGAGTTGAGCAGGTAAGGGCGAACTGCGAACAGTCTTCGGGCGTCGTGGGCCTTTGTACGATCCATCAGTGTGTTGCCGGGTTACCTGGTTAGCTTCCGTCCCTCGGGACAACTTCGTTCCAGTCGCAACCTCGTCAAACACACCTTGTGGGCGGTACAGACACGAATCGGCTCAGGTGGGTGGCTTTGAGCGACGATCCGAAGGCCCTTGCCAGGGCCCCTGATTAGCGGGAGCGAGGCCATCATGCCCATGCTTTTTTGGATCGTCAAATGTTTTGTAGTGCTTTTTTTCAAGCACTACATCTTTAGTCTAATACGACTCGCCAGTCAGTTTTTGGTGCTTCAGTTCAGCGTGTCGACTTTGACCCGCAATGTCAGGTCATCGCGCCCTTGAGTAGAGTAGCTGCGGGTTGTGGTACTTTTGTCGGCCTGGGTCTGGCGGTTGATCCCGGCCAGGGTGATCCACTCGCCCAGGCGTCCGCTGACAGTTGTGTCGGTACTTTGCACGTTCACTACATCGGGACGTTCCTGGCTCATGCGGTCACGATTGGTACTGATGCTCAGGTGAACGGTCTCGCCGGTGACGCTGGCCGTCACGTAGAAGCCCTGGGTTACGTTGCGATACTGGGTCTGGTTCTGCGGGCGGCCGTAGGCATCGGGCTGGGTGGTGGTGAGGGGCACGCTCTGGCCGATCTGGATCAGCGCGGGCACGCCTTCGCTGGCCTGGATCTGCTGGATCCCGCCGTCACGGCTTTCGGTGCTGTAGGTGATGACCTGTGTTTGATTGTTGCCGTTGCTCTGCTGGTTGTTTTCGTTGGTGTCGACGGTGATCAGCAGGCGCTTGGAAGGCGTGTCCAGTTGCGCGAGCAGGGCGCGCAGGCCCTGGATCTTGTCGGGCTCGGCGTTCACGATCAGTTGGTTGCCGTAGGCGCTGACGGTGCCGTCCTTGCCGATAAAGTTCTGCGCCACCGGCAGCAGGTCGGCGCTGGTGCGGTTGCTCAGGGGCACGACTTCGGTGGCGGCCATCACCGAGAAACTGGTGGCCAGGAGCAACAGGGTGAGCAGGGTGCGTAGGGACATGTCCGTTATCTCTGCGAGTCATTTAGGCTAGATATTGCCAGTTTGTCGGCTTGGCGGGGCGCAAGTTGAATCCTGGACGGCAAAAGGCCCTGGCATCGGGGGATGGCAGGGCCTTTTGAGGTGTTGCTGATGGCGCCTTCGCGAGCAAGCCCGCTCCCACATTTGACCTCATTCCAAAGGATATACTGGATCGAATGTGGGAGCTGGCTTGCCTGCGAAGGGAGCGACTCGGTCTCGGATCAGCCCTCGCGCACCATATCAACGTGAGGAATCCCGACTTCCAGGAACTCATCGCTGACAATCTTGAAGCCCAGGCGCTCATAAAACGGCGCCGCATGGACCTGTGCACTGAGGATCTGCCGGGTCTGGCCGCGTTTCTCGGCCACGCCGATCACCGCTTCCATCAGCTTGTCGCCGACCTTCAGGCCGCGCCAGTCTTTGAGAACCGACACGCGGCCGATCTCGCCGGTAGGCAGCAGGCGTGCAGTACCGATGGGAAAGTCGCCTTCGAACGCCAGGAAATGCACGGCACTCGCGTCGTCTGCATCCCATTCCAGCTCCGGTGGAACCGATTGTTCAGCGATAAATACCGCTTCACGAATGCGCCGTATCTCGGCGATATCCTTTTGCCAGTCCGCGACACTTACGTGAATCTTATTCATCGGCAAACCCCAGGCTTCCTTGCTTGACCAGTTCCCACAGCAGGGCGCAGCCATCTTCATCCGCCAGCCATGGGCCGAGGTTGTCGATGTGCAGGGCGTCGGCGGCGCACACCAGCTTCAGCAGTTCCCGCAGCTTGCCCGGCAACAGGCGGCTCTGGCCGCTGGCGAACAGCAGCAGGTCGTCGTCGACTTCGGACCAGGCCAGGCGGGCGCTCGGGTTGCGGATCAGCACGGCGCCGTTTTCCAGGCTGCCCAGCAGGTCTTCTTCTTCCACTTCCGGGCCGGCGACCAGTTCCGGGTAGCGCGGCTCGGTCATGAACTGGCCGAACCAGGTCAGCAGCATGCGCTCGTCGCTCATGTGCTCGGCCAACAGGCTTTTCAGGCGGTCGAGGGCGTCGCCCTGGATCTGGTGCGGGTCGCTGACCGGCTGGGCATCGGCGTCGGTGTAGCGCTCTTCGTCAGTCAGGTACTGGCTGAGGAAGTCGGTGAAGTGGGTCAGCACTTCAGCGGCGCTCGGGGCGCGGAAGCCTACGGAGTAGGTCATGCAATCATCCACGGCCACGCCGCAGTGGGCCAGGCGGGGCGGCAGGTAGAGCATGTCGCCCGGTTCCAGCACCCATTCGGCGGTCTCTTCGAATTCAGCGAGGATGCGCAGGTCCGCGTGTTGCAGCAGCGGGCTTTCGGAGTTGCACATCTGGCCGATCTTCCAGTTGCGCTTGCCGGAACCTTGCAGCAGGAACACGTCGTAGTTGTCGAAGTGCGGGCCCACGCTGCCACCCGGGGCGGCGTAGCTGATCATCACATCGTCAATGCGCCAGCTTGGCAGGAAGCGGAAGTTTTCCAGCAGTTCGGCCACTTCCGGCACGAACTGGTCGACCGCCTGCACCAGCAGGGTCCACTCGCGCTCGGGCAGGGTGCTGAAGGCATCTTCGGCGAACGGGCCGCGGCGCAACTCCCACGGGCGTTCGCCGTGTTCGATGATCAGGCGCGACTCGACTTCTTCTTCCAGCGCCAGGCCGGCCAGTTCGTCGGCGTCGATCGGGCTTTCGAAGTCAGGGATGGCCTGGCGGATCAGCAGGGGTTTTTTCTGCCAGTAGTCGCGCAGGAATTCCCGTGCCGTGATGCCGCCCAGAAGTTGAAGAGGAATGTCAGGATTCATGTGTAACCTATTGAAAAAAAGCACTTTTCAGACGGGAATAAAAACGCCCGGCGCTGCCGGGCGTCTCAAAGGGTCAAGCTTCTATCAGATGCGTTTGGCTTGAGCCACAGCGTTGCCGATGTAGTTGGCCGGGGTGAGCAGTTTCAGCTCGGCTTTGGCGGCGGCTGGCATATCCAGGCCGTCAATGAAAGTTTGCAGCGCTTCGGAGGTGATGCCCTTGCCGCGGGTCAGCTCTTTGAGCTTCTCGTACGGGTTTTCGATGTTGTAGCGGCGCATCACGGTCTGGATCGGCTCGGCCAGGACTTCCCAGCAAGCGTCCAGGTCAGCGGCGATCTTCTGCTCGTTGAGCTCCAGTTTGCTGATGCCTTTGAGGCTGGCTTCGTACGCGATCACGCTGTGGGCGAAGCCCACGCCGAGGTTGCGCAGTACGGTGGAGTCGGTCAGGTCGCGCTGCCAGCGGGAGATTGGCAACTTGCTGGCCAGGTGCTGGAACAGGGCGTTGGCGATCCCGAGGTTGCCTTCGGAGTTTTCGAAGTCGATCGGATTGACCTTGTGCGGCATGGTCGATGAACCGATTTCGCCGGCAATGGTGCGCTGCTTGAAGTAGCCCAGGGAGATGTAGCCCCAGATATCGCGATCGAAGTCGATCAGGATGGTGTTGAAGCGCGCAATCGCGTCGAACAGCTCGGCGATGTAGTCGTGGGGTTCGATTTGCGTGGTGTACGGGTTGAAACCCAGGCCCAGTTCGTCTTCGATGAAGGCGCGGGCGTTTTCTTCCCAGTCGATCTCAGGATAGGCCGACAGGTGGGCGTTGTAGTTGCCTACGGCGCCGTTGATCTTGCCCAGCAGCGGTACGGCCGCGACTTGAGCGATCTGGCGCTCCAGGCGGTACACCACGTTGGCCAGTTCTTTACCCAGGGTGGTCGGCGAAGCCGGCTGGCCGTGGGTGCGCGACAGCATCGGAACGTCGGCGAAACGGATCGCCAGTTCGCGGATGGCGTCGGCAGTCTGGCGCATCAGTGGCAGCATCACGTCATCACGGCCTTCGCGCAGCATCAGGGCGTGGGACAGGTTGTTGATGTCCTCGCTGGTGCAGGCAAAGTGGATGAACTCGCTGACCTTGGCCAGTTCCGGCAGCTTGGCCGCTTGCTCTTTGAGCAGGTATTCGATGGCTTTAACGTCGTGGTTGGTGGTGCGCTCGATCTCTTTGACACGCTCGGCGTGCTCCAGAGCGAAGTTTTCCGCCAGGGCGTTCAGCACAGCGTTGGCTTCGGCAGAGAACGCCGGCACTTCGCTGATGCCAGGGTGAGCGGCCAGGCGCTGGAGCCAGCGCACTTCAACCAGAACACGAGCACGGATCAAGCCGTATTCGCTGAAAATAGGGCGCAGGGCCTGGGTTTTGCCGGCGTAGCGGCCGTCAACAGGGGAAACCGCAGTGAGCGAAGAAAGCTGCATGGGGTGTTCTCGGACAGTCGGGCAACGAAATGGGGCGCGTATCATACATGAAAAAATCCGCCGGTCCGTTGCCAACTGACCGGCGTATTACGCGTGGGGCTATAAAAAAATCGGTTGCTGCGACTTATTCGTTGCGCATCAACGGGTAAAGCTCTTTCAGCAATTTGCGTCGGCTGACCACCAACTGCCAGCGATGACCGCCCAATTGGCGCCATAACCGCGCCGAACGAATACCGGCCAACAGCAGGGCGCGGATTTTCGAGGCGTTGTTTGGTTGTTGCAGGTTGCGCATATCGCCGTGCACCTGGATCCGCTGGCGCAAGGTGCTCAGGGTGTCCTGGTACAGGGCGCCACAGGCTGCGATCACGTTTTCGTGGGCCGGGCCAAAATGCTCGACCTGGGACTGGATCTGCGGCAGGCGCTTGCCGATGGTGTCCAGCAGGTCGTCGCGCTTGGCCAATTGACGCTCCAGGCCGAGCATCGACAGGGCGTAGCGCAGCGGCTCGCGCTGCAAGGTGCTTGGATCGCGCTCGAGGGCGCCGACCAGTGCGCGATAACCTTCGCGCAGGGCCAGGTCATCGCCGCCGTACACTTCCAGGGTGTCCTTCGGGTCGCGGATCAGCAGGCTGCCGAGCATGCAGGTCAGGCCTGCCTCGGTGACCTGGCCGGTCTTGGCGATCTTGTCCACCAGCACCGCGGCGAGAAACACGCCGCCCAGTGCCGTCAGTTGCTCCTGGGTCGGGCTCATGCCTGGCTGCTCCAGGGTTCGGCAACTTCGATCACACCGCCCCCCAGGCAAATCTCTCCGTCATAGAACACTACCGATTGGCCCGGCGTTACGGCGCGCTGCGGGTCGTCGAAGGTGGCGCGGTAGCCGGTGGCGGTTTTTTCCAGCGTGCAGGGCTGGTCGCTCTGGCGATAACGCACTTTGGCCGTCAGGCGGCGCGGGCTGCTGAGGTCCACCGGGTTGACCCAGTAGATGTCCGAGGCCAGCAGGGCACGGGAGAACAGCCATGGGTGGTCATTGCCCTGGCCCACGATCAGCTCGTTGTGCTCCAGGTCCTTGACCAGCACGTACCACGGCTCTTCGCCGGCGTCTTTCAGGCCGCCGATGCCCAGGCCCTGGCGCTGGCCGATGGTGTGGTACATCAAGCCGTGGTGACGGCCGATGATCTCGCCTTCGGTGGTCTTGATCTCGCCCGGTTGCGCCGGCAGGTACTGTTTGAGGAAGTCGCTGAAACGGCGCTCGCCGATAAAGCAGATCCCGGTGGAATCCTTCTTCTTGGCGGTGGCCAGGCCGTGTTTCTCGGCAATGGCGCGCACTTCGGGCTTTTCCAGCTCGCCCACCGGGAACAGGGTCTTGGCGATCTGTTCGCCGCCGACGGCGTGCAGGAAGTAGCTCTGGTCCTTGTTGGCGTCCAGGCCCTTGAGCAGCTCGGTGCGGCCATCGATGTCGCGACGGCGCACGTAGTGGCCAGTAGCAATCAGATCGGCACCTAGGATCATCGCGTAGTCGAGGAACGCCTTGAACTTGATCTCGCGGTTACACAGGATGTCCGGGTTCGGCGTGCGACCGGCCTTGTATTCGGCCAGGAAGTGCTCGAACACGTTGTCCCAGTACTCGGCGGCGAAGTTGGCGGTGTGCAGCTTGATGCCGATTTTGTCGCAGACGGCCTGGGCATCCGCCAAGTCGTCCATGGCGGTGCAATATTCCGTTCCATCGTCTTCTTCCCAGTTCTTCATGAACAGGCCTTCCACCTCATAACCCTGCTCCATGAGCAGAACGGCGGAAACGGAAGAATCCACGCCGCCGGACATACCGACGATGACGCGCTTCTTTTGTGTGTCAGAAGGGGCTGGATCACGCATAGGATTTCAACGGGAGTCTTTAAAAAGGACGCGATTCTAGCAGGCTCGCGTCTGCAAGGCTAAAGAGAAGGGCGGATCAATTCGAGGCTGTGGCGCTGGCCGGCCAGATAATCGTCGATGCAGCGGATGATCAGCTCGCTGCGCCAGTCTTCGCGCAGGGCCATCAATTCGTCACGGGTCAGCCAGCGGGCGCGCAGAATACCGTCGTCCAGTGGGTAGTCCGGGTGGTGTTGCAGGGCCTTGGCGATGAAGCATACGCGCTGATAGGTCACGCCATTGCTGGGAGCGGTGTACAGGTAAATCCCGACAATCCCGGTGGCTTCGACGTCCCAGCCAGTCTCTTCGAGGGTTTCGCGCACGGCGGCCTCGGTCAGGGTTTCGTTCGGGTCGAGGTGACCGGCGGGCTGGTTGAGCACGGCGCGGCCGCCCTTGAGTTCTTCGACCATCAGGAAGCGGCCGTTGTCTTCGACGATGGTGGCGACGGTGATGTGAGGTAGCCAGGTCATAAAGTACCTCGATTCAAGGTGTAACGCTGTCTTCAGGCGCGATTGCATTCAGTGTGGGAGCGGGCTTGCTCGCGAATACGGCGTGTCAGTTAAAGAGGTATTGACTGATCCACCGCATTCGCGAGCAAGCCCGCTCCCACATTTTGATTGGGTTTCTTCAATAAAAGCGCCATGTCCAGAAACAGAAACCCCGGCACAGGGCCGGGGCTTCTTTGCATCCTTACAACCTTACACCAGCGCAGCGATTGCCGCGTTGAGGGTGGCGCTTGGGCGCATGGCCTTGCTGGTCAGCTCGGCGTTCGGTGCGTAGTAGCCACCGATGTCCACTGGCTTGCCCTGGACAGCGTTGAGCTCGGCAACGATGGTTGCCTCATTCGCGGTCAGGGTCTTGGCCAGTTCGCCAAACTGCGCTTGCAATGCAGTGTCTTCGGTCTGGGCCGCCAGGGCTTGAGCCCAGTACAGCGCCAGGTAGAAGTGGCTGCCGCGGTTGTCGATGTTGCCGACTTTGCGCGATGGCGACTTGTTGTTGTCGAGGAACTGGCCGGTGGCCTGGTCCAGGGTCTTGGACAGTACCAGGGCTTTCGGGTTGTTGTACGTCACACCCAAATGCTCGAGGGATGCGGCCAGGGCGAGGAACTCGCCCAGGGAATCCCAGCGCAGGAAGTTCTCTTCAACCAGTTGCTGCACGTGCTTCGGAGCCGAGCCGCCAGCGCCGGTTTCGAACAGGCCGCCACCGTTCATCAGCGGCACGATCGACAGCATCTTGGCGCTGGTGCCCAGTTCCATGATCGGGAACAGGTCGGTCAGGTAGTCGCGCAGAACGTTGCCGGTCACCGAGATGGTGTCCAGGCCCTTGCGGGTACGCTCCAGGGTGAACTTCATCGCGTCGACCGGCGACATGATGCGGATGTCCAGGCCTTCGGTGTTGTGGTCTTTCAGGTAAGCCTGAACTTTCTCGACCACGACGCCGTCGTGCGCGCGCTGCGGGTCCAGCCAGAAGATGGCCGGGGTGTTGCTGGCGCGGGCGCGGTTGACGGCCAGTTTGACCCAGTCCTGGATCGGTGCGTCTTTGGTCTGGCACATGCGGAAGATGTCGCCGGCTTCAACAGCCTGTTCCATCAGCAGGTTGCCCTTGCTGTCGGTGACGCGGACTACGCCGTCAGCCTTGATCTGGAAGGTCTTGTCGTGGGAGCCGTACTCTTCGGCTTTTTTCGCCATCAGGCCAACGTTTGGAACGCTGCCCATGGTGGTTGGGTCGAAGGCGCCGTTGGCCTTGCAGTCTTCGATCACTGCCTGGTAGATAGTGGCGTAGCAGCGATCCGGGATCACAGCCTTGGTGTCGTGCAGCTGGCCGTCGGTGCCCCACATCTTGCCGGAGTCACGGATCATGGCAGGCATCGATGCGTCGACGATGACGTCGCTCGGCACGTGCAGGTTGGTGATGCCTTTGTCGGAGTTGACCATCGCCAGGGAAGGGCGAGCAGCGTATACCGCCTGGATGTCGGCTTCGATCTGCGCTTGCTGATCGGCCGGCAGGGCCTTGATGCGAGCGTACAGGTCGCCGATGCCGTTGTTCAGGTTGAAGCCGATCTGCTCCAGCACCACAGCGTGCTTGGCCAGCGCGTCTTTATAGAACTCGGCAACGATCTGGCCGAACATGATCGGGTCGGAAACCTTCATCATGGTGGCTTTCAGGTGAACCGACAGCAGCACGCCTTGTTTCTTGGCGTCTTCGATTTCAGCGGCGATGAAGCTGCGCAGGGCTTTCTTGCTCAGCACGGCGGTGTCGATGATCTCGCCAGCTTGTACGCTGGTTTTTTCCTTCAGGACGGTAGCGGTACCGTCCTTGGCGATCAGTTCGATCTTGACGGCATCAGCGCCTTCGATCTGAACGGCTTTCTCGCTGCCGTAGAAGTCGCCGTTGCTCATGTGGGCAACGTGGGACTTGGAGTCGGCAGCCCAGGCGCCCATTTTGTGCGGGTGCTTGCGAGCGTAGTTCTTGACCGACAGCGGGGCGCGGCGGTCGGAGTTGCCTTCGCGCAGTACCGGGTTCACGGCGCTGCCCTTGACCTTGTCGTAACGTGCACGGGTTTCTTTTTCCGCGTCGGTGGTTACGGTTTCCGGGTAGTCCGGCAGGGCGTAGCCCTGGGCCTGCAGTTCCTTGATCGCAGCTTGCAGCTGAGGGGTCGAGGCACTGATGTTCGGCAGCTTGATGATGTTGGCTTCAGGGGTAACGGCCAGGTCGCCCAGTTCGGCGAGGTGGTCCGGCACGGCCTTGGCGCCCAGTTGCTCGGGGAAGCTTGCGAGGATGCGCGCGGCCAGGGAAATGTCGCGGGTTTCCACGGCAATATCAGCGGAAGCGGTGAAGGCCTCTACGATAGGCAGCAGTGAATAGGTGGCGAGGGCTGGGGCTTCGTCGGTGAAGGTGTAGATGATCTTCGAGCGGGTGGGCATATTCGGATTAACTCTCTTCTTTGCTGAAAGCATGCGCAGAAACTCGAGATGCGCCGGGTAAAGCGCGTTCGTTCAAAGTCATCCATGAGCGAAATGTCGAAGTTTCTTCGCGGTGATGTTGGGTTGCATCAGTCGAGCGTCAAGCGGGTGAGCTACTGTAGTAGCTCGGCTTTTCTGGCGGAGGGCGTCTGTCTAGAGCGGTCGGCCGTCGTGACTCTTTGGTCAGCGGCGGCATTATACATAGGTCGCTATGCTTACGCCGAGCCTTCATACAAAAGGTGTGTCGTCCATTGGTCTAAAGGTCGCAGGCAGCGGGTTGCGCCTAAAGTCGCATGATGTGCTCAAGATTGGCGCTTTTCCCTTTGCTTTCAAGCTTGTAGGCCGCTAAATATGCTGTTTTCGACGCAAATGTGCAGGGCCTGAGGTTTCAGTCCTCATTTATCTGGAGTAGGCTCGAACGCAGCCAGATGTTCAATCCATAGATGGAGTTCAGCATGGGATACAAGAAGATTCAGGTTCCGGCAGTCGGCGACAAAATCACCGTCAATGCAGACCATTCTCTCAATGTTCCTGACAACCCGATCATCCCCTTCATCGAGGGTGACGGTATTGGCGTCGACATCAGCCCGGTGATGATCAAGGTGGTAGATGCAGCTGTTAACAAGGCTTATGGCGGCAAGCGCAAAATCTCCTGGATGGAGGTTTATGCCGGCGAAAAGGCCACCCAGGTTTACGACCAGGACACCTGGCTGCCCCAGGAAACCCTGGATGCGGTCAAGGACTACGTGGTTTCCATCAAGGGCCCGCTGACCACCCCAGTCGGTGGCGGTATCCGTTCGCTGAACGTTGCCCTGCGCCAACAGCTCGACCTTTATGTGTGCCTGCGCCCGGTGCGCTGGTTCGAAGGCGTGCCAAGCCCGGTCAAGAAGCCAGGCGATGTGGACATGACCATCTTCCGCGAGAACTCCGAGGATATTTACGCCGGCATCGAGTGGAAAGCCGGCTCCCCGGAAGCGATCAAGGTCATCAAGTTCCTGAAGGAAGAGATGGGCGTCACCAAGATCCGTTTCGACCAGAACTGCGGGATCGGCATCAAGCCGGTGTCCCTGGAAGGCACCAAGCGTCTGGCGCGCAAGGCCTTGCAGTATGTCGTGGATAACGACCGCGACTCGCTGACCATTGTGCACAAGGGCAACATCATGAAGTTCACCGAAGGTGCCTTCAAGGAATGGGCCTACGAAGTGGCGGCCGAAGAGTTCGGCGCGACCCTGTTGGATGGCGGCCCGTGGATGCAATTCAAGAACCCGCGCACCGGCAAGAATGTGGTGGTCAAGGACGCCATTGCCGACGCCATGCTCCAGCAGATCCTGCTGCGCCCGGCCGAATACGACGTGATCGCCACCCTTAATCTTAACGGTGACTATCTGTCCGACGCCCTGGCGGCGGAAGTGGGCGGTATCGGTATTGCGCCGGGCGCCAACCTGTCCGACACCGTGGCGATGTTCGAAGCCACCCACGGTACTGCGCCGAAGTATGCCGGCAAGGACCAGGTCAACCCGGGTTCGCTGATCCTGTCGGCGGAAATGATGTTGCGCCACATGGGCTGGACCGAAGCGGCCGACCTGATCATCAAGGGCACCAACGGCGCCATTTCGGCCAAGACCGTGACCTATGACTTCCACCGCTTGATGGACGGCGCCAAGTTGCTGTCGTCGTCGGCGTTCGGGGATGCGCTGATTTCGCATATGTAAGCTGATACAGGGGCGTAAAAAAACCGGCCTGATGGGCCGGTTTTTTTTAGAGCGTTTGCTCAGTGGCTGATCAGGCCAGTTGTCTTTTTGATTTTTGAGCGACGCCCTCTTTGGGGGTAGTGGCGCTGACTGGAGCGCTGATATTCACTGCGTGCAAGCCCTTGGGTCCCTGAATGATGTCGAAGGAAACCGGTTGCCCTGCCTTTAGTGTCTTGTAGCCATCCATTTGGATAGCCGAGTAATGCGCAAATAGGTCGTCAGTCTTGTCGTCTTCGTTGATGAAGCCGTAACCCTTGGCATTGTTGAACCACTTGACCTTACCGCTCGCCATGCCCATATCCCTCTGCACCAGACTCCATCACTGGAGTATCATCCAGTTTATCCGTCCTAACCCGAATAAATAAGGTTGACTGCGCGGACCTTTTTTACCCACTGTGGGTTCTATTGGTTGTAACACTGATTTGCCGATAGTCAAGGCGACCAGTCGGTCAGAGTTGAAATTCTGACAGGTCGCCCCCACCACTGTATTTGAACCACTGACGAACCTTTCTTTCCATGCATGCAATCAGCCAGATTCGACTAACATTCAATCAGGATCGCCCGGATCATCAAGAAGACGACGACGGTTCTGCAGGCATTGCTGTCCAGGAGGCCAAGCCTGCTTTACAGGCGCCGCCGATGTACAAGGTGGTTTTGTTCAATGATGACTACACACCGATGGATTTCGTCGTCGAAGTACTCGAGGTGTTTTTTAACCTGAACCGCGAGTTGGCGACCAAGGTAATGCTGGCCGTTCACACAGAAGGACGGGCAGTATGTGGAGTGTTTACCCGCGACATCGCCGAGACAAAGGCCATGCAGGTCAACCAGTACGCCAGGGAAAGCCAGCATCCGCTACTCTGTGAAATCGAGAAGGACGGTTAACTCCGACCACTTGGGTATGAGGTGAAGCTATGTTAAACCGCGAGCTCGAAGTCACCCTCAATCTTGCCTTCAAGGAGGCCCGTTCGAAGCGTCATGAATTCATGACCGTCGAACACCTGCTGCTGGCACTTTTGGATAACGAAGCTGCCGCCACCGTACTGCGTGCGTGTGGTGCCAATCTCGACAAACTCAAGCATGACCTGCAGGAGTTTATCGACTCCACCACGCCGTTGATCCCCGTTCATGACGAGGACCGCGAGACCCAGCCAACCCTGGGCTTCCAGAGGGTACTGCAGCGTGCCGTTTTCCACGTACAGAGCTCCGGCAAGCGCGAAGTCACAGGGGCCAATGTGCTCGTGGCGATCTTCAGCGAGCAGGAAAGCCAGGCTGTGTTCCTGCTCAAGCAGCAAAGCGTTGCCCGTATTGATGTCGTCAACTACATCGCCCATGGCATTTCCAAGGTGCCGGGGCATGGCGATCACTCGGAAGGTGAGCAGGATATGCAGGATGACGAGGGCGGTGAGTCTTCTTCTTCGAGCAACCCGCTGGACGCTTATGCCAGCAACCTCAACGAACTGGCGCGCCAGGGGCGGATCGATCCGCTGGTGGGGCGTGAGCTGGAAGTTGAGCGCGTGGCGCAGATCCTGGCGCGTCGCCGCAAGAACAACCCGTTGTTGGTCGGTGAGGCAGGCGTGGGTAAAACCGCGATTGCCGAAGGCCTGGCCAAACGCATTGTTGATAACCAGGTGCCCGACCTGCTGGCCAACAGCGTCGTCTACTCCCTTGACCTGGGCGCATTGCTCGCCGGGACCAAGTACCGTGGCGATTTCGAGAAGCGCTTCAAGGCGTTGCTCGGCGAGCTGAAAAAACGCCCGCAGGCGATCCTGTTCATTGACGAAATCCACACCATCATCGGTGCCGGTGCGGCTTCCGGTGGCGTGATGGATGCGTCGAACCTGCTCAAGCCGCTGCTGTCTTCGGGCGATATCCGTTGCATCGGTTCGACCACGTTCCAGGAATTCCGCGGGATCTTCGAAAAAGACCGTGCCTTGGCGCGCCGCTTCCAGAAAGTGGATGTGTCCGAGCCTTCGGTAGAAGACACCATTGGCATCCTGCGCGGGCTCAAGGGGCGCTTTGAAGCGCACCATGGCATCGAGTACACCGATGAGGCGCTGCGTGCAGCCGCCGAGCTGGCATCGCGCTACATCAATGACCGGCACATGCCGGACAAGGCCATCGACGTGATCGACGAGGCGGGTGCCTACCAGCGCCTGCAGCCGGTAGAGAAGCGTGTGAAACGCATCGACGTGCCTCAGGTCGAGGATATCGTGGCGAAGATCGCGCGGATTCCGCCAAAGCACGTCAACACCTCCGATCGGGAGCTGCTGCGTAACCTGGAGCGCGACCTCAAGCTGACCGTGTTTGGTCAGGATGCGGCGATCGACTCGCTGTCCACCGCGATCAAGCTGTCCCGCGCTGGCCTCAAGTCGCCGGACAAGCCAGTCGGTTCGTTCCTGTTCGCCGGGCCTACCGGCGTCGGCAAGACCGAAGCGGCGCGGCAATTGGCCAAGGCCATGGGGATCGAGCTGGTGCGTTTCGACATGTCCGAGTACATGGAGCGTCACACCGTGTCGCGCCTGATCGGTGCGCCTCCGGGCTATGTCGGCTTCGACCAGGGCGGCCTGTTGACCGAGGCGATCACCAAGCAGCCACATTGCGTGCTGCTGCTCGATGAAATCGAGAAGGCGCACCCGGAAGTCTTCAACCTGCTGTTGCAGGTCATGGACCACGGCACCCTGACCGACAACAACGGGCGCAAGGCGGACTTCCGCAACGTGATCGTGATCATGACCACCAACGCCGGTGCCGAAACGGCCGCGCGGGCTTCCATTGGCTTTACTCATCAGGATCACTCTTCCGACGCCATGGAAGTGATCAAGAAGAGTTTCACGCCGGAATTCCGCAACCGCCTGGACACCATCATTCAGTTTGGTCGCCTCAGCCATGAGGTCATCAAAAGCGTGGTGGACAAGTTCCTCACCGAGCTCCAGGCGCAGTTGGAAGACAAGCGCGTGCAGCTGGAAGTCTCGGACGCGGCGCGCAACTGGCTGGCGGAAGGTGGCTACGACGCGGCAATGGGCGCTCGGCCAATGGCTCGCCTGATCCAGGACAAGATCAAGCGCCCACTGGCGGAAGAGATCCTGTTCGGCGAACTGGCAGACCATGGTGGCGTGGTGCATATCGATCTGAAGGACGGCGAGTTGACCTTCGACTTCGAAACCACGGCTGAAATGGCCTGATAGCTGACGCAACAAAACAAAAAGGCGCCGAGAGGCGCCTTTTTGCTGCCTTGAAACCGATGCAGATCAAATGTGGGAGCGGGCTTGCTCGCGAATGCGGTGTGCCAGTCGACATAATCAGTGACTGACACGCCGCATTCGCGAGCAAGCCCGCTCCCACAAGGGATTGCTGGTTTCAGGTAAATCGCGCGCACACAAAAACGCCCGGCATAACCGGGCGTTTTGTATTGACTTGATTAACGGGCGCGGTAAGTGATGCGCCCTTTGCTCAGGTCATAGGGCGTCAGTTCGACGCGCACTTTGTCACCGGTAAGAATACGAATGTAGTTCTTGCGCATCTTGCCGGAGATATGCGCGGTTACGACGTGCCCATTTTCCAACTCCACACGAAACATGGTGTTGGGCAGGGTGTCGACGACAGTGCCTTCCATTTCGAAGCTGTCTTCTTTCGACATGCAGTAAAGCCCTCGGTATCCAGTGAATGGCCCGGTGCAACTGCGCCAGGCAAAAGCGGCGTGCATTGTGCCCGAAAAAGGGTGTTTAAGCCAAGAGGTTCTAGTTCAACGTGACCCATCTTTGGTTAATTAGCAGCTCAATGGGCCGATATTGGGTCTTGTAGTTCATCTTTTTGCAGTTTTTTATCCAGTATCCGAGGTACACCGCCTCCAATTCCAGGCGCAAGGCTTCACCGATCTGCCACAGGATCGCAAAGCGTCCCAGGCTTCGCCGTTCCTCGGCGGGCTCATAAAAGGTGTAGACCGCCGACAGGCCATTGGGCAGCAGGTCAGTCACGGCGACCGCCACCAGTCGTCCCTCCAGCCGAAACTCATAGAAGCGCGAGAAGGGCAGGTCGCGCACCAGGAAGGTGGAAAACTGGTCGCGGCTGGGCGGGAACATGTCGCCGTCGGCGTGGCGCTGTTCGATGTAGCGTTGGTAAAGGTCGAAATATTCTTCGCTGAAGCCGGGTTTGGTGGCGGTAACGGTCAGGTCGGCGTTGCGCTTCAGGATGCGTTTCTGGTTGCGGTCCGGAAGGAACTGCGCCACCGGGATGCGCGCCGGTACGCAGGCGTTGCAGTTCTGGCAGTGCGGCCGGTAAAGGTGGTCGCCGCTGCGCCGGAAGCCCATTTCCGACAAATCGGCATACACATGCACGTCCATCGGCTGGCTGGGGTCGAGGAACAGCGTGGTGGCCTGCTCATCGGGCAGATAGCTGCATGAGTGGGGTTGAGTGGCATAAAACTTCAAACGCGCCAACTCGGTCATGATCAACCCTCGGATAAGCTTTGAAATAAGTGTAAGCCAGGTGTGGGGAAGTCGCCTAGGAAACCCACGGAGCAGAGCTGGTTTGGTCCAAATGGTCGCGCAGGTAGTTGGCGAAGTCGCTGCGGGGAATGGCGCGGGCGCCGAGGCTGTGCAGGTGATCGGTGGGCATCTGGCAGTCGATCAGCACAAAGCCCCAGGCCTGTAGTTGCCGAACCAGGGTGGCAAAGCCGTATTTCGAGGCGTTGTCGGCGCGACTGAACATGGATTCGCCGAAAAACAACTGGCCCATCGCCAGGCCGTACAGGCCGCCCACCAGTTCGCCCGCGTCCCACACCTCCACCGAATGCGCATAACCGCGCTGGTGCAGTTGCAGGTAGGCGTTCTGCATGGCTTCGGTGATCCAGGTGCCATCGGCATAACTGCGCGGCGCCGCGCACGCCTGGATGACCGCAGCGAAGTCCTGGTCGAAGGTCACTGTGTAACGCTGCTGGCGCAACAATTTGCCGAGGCTGCGGGAAACGTGCAGCTCATCGGGGAACAGTACGGTGCGTGGGTCGGGCGACCACCAGAGGATGGGCTGGCCTTCCGAGAACCAGGGAAAGCAGCCGTGGCGGTAGGCCTGGATCAGGCGGTCGGCCGACAGGTCGCCACCGGCAGCGAGCAGGCCATTGGGTTCGCGCATGGCCTTGGCCAGCGGTGGGAAGGTCAGGGTGTTGCGTTGTAACCAGGTCAGCATGGCATCCAGGCTTACGGAAGGGGAGGGCGGTAACGGCGATGTTGTCCGTTGCAAGAGCTGTGATTATTGTCGACGAAACGCTCTGGGGCTACCCCGAACATGGGATCGGTGCAGATAAGCATGAACGGGTGTTTCTGCAACTCTATGCCGGGGGCGTGGTCGTAATCGCGTACGTCGGTCGGCAAGCTAGCCTGGATTGGCAAAAACAGCTCATAAGCCTTTGTCAGTAAAGACAATGCATGCTCAAATTGAACGTTATGAAATTGAACATTGGCTATGCTGTGTAACGTAGGGCCAAGTGCGTGGCATCGCGCACACAAACCCGTACAATGCGGCCATTGGGGCGTTATCGCCGTTTCATGAATCAGTAGCAGGGTGTTAAAAGTAGCTCCACTGGCACTCGTTCATTTTTTACCTGCCCGGATTGGGCAGTGTTTTGCAGTCATTCAACAGATGGACGCGCTAAAGGCGCAGGAAAAGACCCGTTTTGAAGAAATCCGCCGCAACACCTAAAGCCGCAGTCGTGCCCGCCTGGCGCCAGCACCTGCACTACCGACTCAAGGAAGGTGCACTGATCGCCATCGGCGCGCTGTGCCTGTTCCTGATGATGGCCTTGCTCACCTATGGCAAGGACGATCCAGGCTGGAGCCACAACAGCAAGATCGAAGACGTGCAGAACTTCGGTGGTCCGGCCGGCTCCTACAGCGCCGACATCCTGTTCATGGTGCTGGGTTACTTCGCTTACATCTTCCCGTTGCTGCTGGCCATCAAGACCTGGCAGATCTTCCGCCAGCGTCACGAGCCGTGGCAATGGAGCGGCTGGCTGTTCTCCTGGCGCCTGATCGGCCTGGTGTTCCTGGTGTTGTCCGGCGCGGCCCTGGCCCATATCCATTTCCATGCACCTACCGGTCTGCCGGCCGGTGCCGGCGGCGCTCTGGGCGAAAGCCTCGGCGAGCTGGCCCGCAGGACCCTGAACATCCAGGGCAGCACCCTGATGTTTATTGCGCTGTTCCTGTTCGGCCTCACCGTGTTTACCGACCTGTCCTGGTTCAAGGTCATGGACGTGACCGGCAAGATCACCCTCGACCTGCTCGAACTGTTCCAGGGCGCGGCCAATCGCTGGTGGTCGGCCCGGGTGGACCGCAAACGCATGGTTGCGCAACTGCGCGAGGTGGATACCCGCGTCAACGAGGTGGTAGCCCCGAGCACGCCGGACCGGCGTGAGCAGGCCAAGGTCAAGGAACGCCTGATCGAACGCGAGCAGGCCCTGACCAAGCACATGTCGGACCGCGAGAAGCAAGTGCCGCCGGTGATTGCCCCTGCGCCGCCGAAGGCCCCCGAGCCGAGCCATCGCGTGCAGAAAGAGAAACAGGCGCCGTTGTTTGTCGACAGCGCCGTGGAAGGCACCTTGCCGCCGATCTCGATTCTTGATCCTGCGGAAAAGAAACAGCTCAATTATTCCCCTGAATCCCTGGCGGCCGTCGGCCACCTGCTGGAAATCAAGCTCAAGGAATTCGGCGTCGAAGTCTCGGTGGATTCGATCCACCCGGGCCCGGTGATTACCCGCTACGAAATCCAGCCGGCTGCCGGCGTCAAGGTCAGCCGCATTTCCAACCTGGCCAAGGATCTGGCGCGTTCGCTGGCCGTGACCAGCGTGCGGGTGGTGGAAGTGATTCCGGGCAAGACCACCGTCGGTATCGAGATTCCCAACGAAGACCGGCAGATCGTGCGCTTCTCCGAAGTGCTGTCGACCCCGGAATACGACAACTTCAAGTCGCCGGTCACTCTGGCCCTGGGCCACGACATCGGCGGCAAGCCGGTGATCACCGACCTGGCGAAAATGCCTCACTTGCTGGTTGCCGGCACCACCGGTTCCGGTAAGTCGGTGGGTGTGAACGCGATGATCCTGTCGATCCTGTTCAAGTCGGGCCCGGATGACGCCAAGCTGATCATGATCGACCCGAAAATGCTTGAGCTGTCGATCTACGAAGGCATTCCACACCTGTTGTGCCCGGTGGTGACCGACATGAAGGATGCGGCGAACGCCCTGCGCTGGAGCGTTGCCGAGATGGAACGGCGCTACAAGCTGATGGCGAAGATGGGCGTGCGTAACCTGTCGGGCTTCAACGCCAAGGTCAAGGAAGCCCAGGACGCCGGCACGCCGCTGACCGACCCGTTGTACAAGCGCGAAAGCATCCACGACGAAGCGCCGCTGCTGACCAAATTGCCGACCATCGTGGTGGTGGTCGACGAATTTGCCGACATGATGATGATCGTCGGCAAGAAGGTCGAAGAGCTGATCGCCCGTATCGCCCAGAAGGCGCGGGCCGCCGGGATCCACTTGATCCTCGCGACCCAGCGTCCGTCGGTGGACGTGATCACCGGCCTGATCAAGGCCAACATCCCGACCCGCATGGCGTTCCAGGTGTCGAGCAAGATCGATTCCCGGACCATCATCGACCAGGGCGGCGCCGAGCAACTGCTGGGCCACGGTGACATGCTCTACATGCCGCCGGGCACCAGTTTGCCGATCCGTGTCCACGGCGCGTTCGTCTCCGACGATGAGGTGCACCGTGTGGTGGAAGCCTGGAAACTGCGTGGCGCCCCGGAATACAACGACGACATCCTCGCCGGTGTCGAAGAGGCCGGCAGCGGCTTCGACGGTGGCAGCGGCGGTGGCGACGATGATGCCGAGACCGATGCGCTCTACGACGAAGCGGTGCAGTTCGTGCTTGAAAGCCGCCGCGCCTCGATCTCCGCCGTACAGCGCAAGCTGAAGATTGGCTACAACCGCGCTGCCCGCATGATCGAAGCCATGGAAATGGCCGGCGTGGTCACCTCGATGAACACCAACGGCTCGCGCGAAGTGATTGCGCCAGCGCAGATGCGTGACTGATTACGTGCCGCGTGGCAACACGCGGCACGCCTTGCAACCGAATCTAAGAGGACTCCCATGCGTCTTATCCGCATGCTGTTGTTGCCTGCATTGGCCCTGACTGCTGTTTCGGCTCATGCTGACCCGGCTTCCGTCGCCAGCCTGAAAAACCTGTTGGACAAATCCCAGACCCTGACCGCGCGCTTCTCCCAGCTCACGCTGGATGCCGGTGGCACCCAGTTGCAGGAAACCGCCGGCGAGATGGCTGTACAGCGTCCAGGGCTGTTCTACTGGCACACAGAAGGCAAGGCCGAGCAGACCATCGTCTCTGACGGCCAAAAAGTCACCCTGTGGGACCCGGACCTGGAGCAGGCGACCATCAAGAAGCTCGACCCGCGCCTGAACCAGACGCCAGCGCTGTTGCTGTCGGGCGATGTGTCGAAGATCAACGACAGCTTCGACATTACCTCCAAGCAGACCAGCAACGTGATTGAATTCACCCTTAAGCCGAAATCCAAGGACACGCTCTTTGACACGCTGTCCCTGTCGTTTGGCAACGGCGTGATCAACAACATGCGTCTGATTGACAGCGTCGGCCAGCGCACCGATATCCTGTTCTCCGGGGTCAAGGCCAACCAGCCGGTACCGGCATCCAAGTTCAAGTTCGACATCCCGAAGGGTGCCGACGTGATCCAGGAATAAACTGCCCAGAGGTTTCAAACGCTGCCCATGGACCTGTTTCGAAGTGACCCGATTGCTCAGCCTCTGGCGGCGCGCCTGCGCTCGACCAACCTGGACGAGTACGTCGGGCAGGAACACCTGCTCGCCCGCGGCAAGCCTTTGCGCGAGGCCCTTGAGCAGGGTGCGCTGCACTCGATGATTTTCTGGGGGCCGCCGGGCGTGGGTAAAACCACCCTGGCGCGGCTCCTGGCAAAAGTCTCGGATGCACACTTCGAGACGGTCTCGGCGGTGCTGGCCGGGGTCAAGGAGATCCGCCAGGCGGTGGAAGTCGCCAAGCAGCAGGCCGGGCAGTACGGCAAGCGCACCATCCTGTTCGTCGACGAAGTGCATCGCTTCAACAAGTCGCAGCAGGATGCGTTCTTGCCGTATGTCGAAGACGGCACGCTGATCTTTATTGGTGCCACCACCGAAAACCCGTCTTTTGAACTGAACAATGCCTTGCTGTCCCGGGCGCGTGTCTATGTGCTCAAGAGCCTCGATGAAGCCGCGATGCAGAAGCTCTTGCAGCGTGCGCTGAACGAAGACAAGGGCCTGGGCAAGCGCCAGTTGAGTGTCAGTGAGGAAGGCTTCAAGATCCTGCTGACTGCTGCGGATGGCGACGGTCGACGTTTTCTCAATCTGCTGGAAAACGCTTCCGACCTGGCCGAGGATGGCAGCGAAATCGGCGTCGACTTGCTGCAGAGCCTGTTGGGCGACACCCGCCGGCGTTTCGACAAGGGCGGCGAAGCGTTCTACGACCAGATTTCCGCGCTGCACAAATCTGTGCGCGGCTCCAACCCCGACGGCGCGCTGTACTGGTTTGCGCGGATGATCGACGGCGGTTGCGACCCGCTGTACCTGGCCCGGCGCGTGGTGCGCATGGCCAGCGAAGATATCGGCAATGCCGACCCGCGTGCGCTGAGCCTGTGCCTGGCCGCCTGGGAAGTGCAGGAACGCCTGGGCAGCCCGGAAGGCGAGTTGGCGGTGGCCCAGGCCATCACCTATCTGGCCTGCGCACCGAAGAGCAACGCGGTGTACATGGGCTTCAAGTCCGCCCTGCGTGCTGCCGCCGAGCATGGTTCCCTGGAAGTGCCGCTGCACTTGCGCAATGCGCCGACCAAGCTGATGAAGCAACTCGGCTACGGCGATGAATACCGCTACGCCCACGATGAGCCGGACGCCTATGCGGCTGGCGAAGATTACTTCCCGGATGACCTTGAGCCGCAGCCGTTCTACCAGCCGGTGCCCCGCGGCCTGGAGCTGAAGATCGGCGAAAAGCTCAATCACCTCGCCCAACTTGACCGGCTCAGTCCGAAACAGCGGAGAAAGTAGTGCTCAGAACGATTCTTGCCGTGTCCGTAGCCGGCATCGCTGGTACATTATTGCGTTTCGCCACCAGCACCTGGGTCAGCGCCAATTGGCCGAAGCATTTTTATGCGGCGACCCTGGCGGTCAACCTGGTGGGCTGTTTGATCATAGGCTTGTTGTACGGGTGGTTTCTGCTTCGCCCGGAAGTGCCGATTGAGATTCGTGCCGGCTTGATTGTCGGTTTTGTAGGCGGTCTGACGACCTTTTCATCCTTTTCACTGGACACGCTACGCCTGCTGGAAAGCGGGCAGGCACCGGTCGCCTTCGGGTACCTGGCCGTCAGCGTGTTCGGCGGGCTGCTCGCCACCTGGGCTGGCCTGTCCTTGACCAAACTTTGATAAACGAGAGACCGACATGCTCGATTCCAAACTGTTACGTAGCAACCTTCAGGACGTAGCGGACCGCCTGGCATCCCGTGGCTTTGCCTTGGATGTTGCGCGCATCGAAGCGCTGGAAGAACAGCGCAAGACCGTCCAGACCCGCACCGAAGCACTGCAGGCTGAGCGTAATGCGCGTTCCAAATCCATCGGTCAGGCCAAGCAGCGCGGCGAAGACATCGCGCCGTTGATGGCGGACGTCGAGCGTATGGCTGGCGAGTTGGCTTCCGGCAAAGTCGAGCTGGACGTTATCCAGACCGAACTGGACTCGATCCTGCTGGGCATCCCGAACCTGCCGCACGAATCCGTGCCGATCGGCGAAGACGAAGACGGCAACGTCGAAGTCCGTCGCTGGGGCACGCCAAAAGCCTTCGATTTCGAGATCAAGGACCACGTCGCCCTGGGCGAACTGACCGGTGGCCTGGACTTCGAAACGGCGGCCAAAATGTCCGGCGCGCGCTTTGCCTTGCTGCGTGGCCCGATTGCACGCATGCACCGCGCCCTGGCGCAGTTCATGATCAACCTGCACACCGGCGAGCACGGCTACGAAGAGGCTTACACCCCGTACCTGGTCCAGGCTCCGGCGCTGATGGGCACCAGCCAGCTGCCGAAATTCGAGGAAGACCTGTTCAAGATCAGCCGCGATGGCGAAGCCGACTTGTACCTGATCCCGACCGCCGAAGTATCGCTGACCAATATCGTGGCCGGGGAAATCCTCGACGCCAAGCAGTTGCCGATCAAGTTTGTCGCCCACTCGCCATGCTTTCGCAGCGAAGCCGGTGCATCGGGCCGCGACACCCGCGGCATGATTCGCCAGCACCAGTTCGACAAGGTCGAGATGGTGCAGGTTGTCGAGCCGTCGACTTCCATGGAAGCGCTGGAAGGCCTGACCGCCAACGCCGAACGCGTCCTGCAACTGCTGGAGCTGCCGTACCGCGTTCTGGCGCTGTGCACCGGCGACATGGGTTTCAGTGCCGTGAAGACTTACGACCTGGAAGTGTGGGTGCCGAGCCAGGACAAATACCGCGAGATTTCGTCGTGCTCCAACTGCGGTGATTTCCAGGCCCGTCGCATGCAGGCGCGTTTCCGTAACCCGGAAACCGGCAAGCCCGAGCTGGTCCACACCCTCAACGGTTCGGGCCTGGCAGTAGGCCGTACCCTGGTGGCCGTGCTGGAAAACTACCAGCAGGCTGACGGTTCGATCCGCGTGCCTGAAGTGCTCAAGCCGTACATGGCGGGCGTTGAGGTCATCGGCTAAATGGAATTTCTGCCGCTGTTTCATAACCTGCGCGGCAGTCGTGTGTTGGTCGTCGGTGGCGGGGAGATTGCCTTGCGCAAATCCCGGCTGCTGGCCGACGCCGGCGCGTTGTTGCGGGTGGTTGCTCCCCAGATTGAAGACCAGTTGCGTGAACTGGTGCAGGGCAGTGGCGGTGAACTGATTTTGCGTGGTTATCAGGAGGCCGACCTCGACGGTTGCACCCTGATCATCGCGGCGACCGACGACGAGCCGCTGAACGCGCAAGTGTCCAGCGATGCCCGGCGTCGTTGCGTACCGGTCAATGTGGTGGATGCGCCGGCCTTGTGCAGCGTGATCTTCCCGGCGATTGTCGACCGTTCGCCGTTGGTGATCGCAGTGTCCAGCGGCGGCGATGCGCCGGTGCTGGCACGCTTGATCCGCGCCAAGCTGGAAACCTGGATTCCGTCGACTTACGGCCAGTTGGCCGGGCTGGCGGCGCGGTTTCGCAGCCAGGTCAAAGGCTTGTTCCCGGATGTGCAGCAACGTCGCGCGTTCTGGGAAGATGTCTTCCAGGGCCCGATTGCTGATCGGCAACTGGCCGGGCAGGGCGATGAAGCCGAGCGTCTGCTGGTGGAGAAAATCAACGGCGCGCCGCCCCACGCACCGGGCGAAGTCTACCTGGTGGGCGCAGGCCCGGGTGATCCGGACCTGCTGACGTTCCGCGCCTTGCGCTTGATGCAACAGGCCGACGTGGTGCTGTACGACCGCCTGGTGGCGCCGGCGATTCTTGAATTGTGCCGTCGCGATGCCGAGCGGGTGTATGTCGGCAAGCGTCGCGCCGACCATGCGGTGCCGCAGGACCAGATCAACCAGCAACTGGTGGACCTGGCCAGGCAAGGCAAGCGCGTGCTGCGGCTCAAGGGTGGCGATCCGTTCATCTTTGGGCGTGGCGGTGAAGAGATCGAAGAGCTGGCGGCCCATGGCATCCCGTTCCAGGTGGTGCCGGGTATTACCGCGGCCAGTGGTTGCGCGGCGTATGCCGGTATTCCGCTGACCCACCGCGACTATGCGCAATCGGTTCGCTTCATTACCGGGCACTTGAAGGACGGGACTTCGGACCTGCCGTGGAGTGACCTGGTGGGCCCTTCGCAGACCCTGGTGTTCTACATGGGCTTGATCGGGTTGCCGATCATCTGCGAACAGCTGATCAAGCATGGTCGTTCGGCGGATACGCCGGCGGCGTTGATCCAGCAGGGCACCACGTCCAACCAGCGGGTGTTTACCGGCACCCTGGCTGACCTGCCACGCATGGTGGCGGAACATGAGGTTCATGCGCCGACACTGGTGATTGTGGGAGAAGTGGTGCAGTTGCGTGAGAAGCTGAAGTGGTTTGAAGGCGCTCAGTCGCAAGTCTGACACGTCTCCTGTGGCGAGACCGTCTCTGTGGCGAGGGAGCTTGCTGTGGGGAGGGAGCTTGCTGTGGCGAGGGAGCTTGCTCCCGCTGGAGTGCGAAGCGCTCCCAGGATTTTGGGGCCGCTGCGCAGCCCAGCGGGAGCAAGCTCCCTCGCCACAGGGTTTGTCAGCTCAAGATGCCTTTTCCGCTCAGTCTCGCGCGGTCATGCTCCGCCTCAAACGTCTGCAACGGTCCCTTCGGCACAATCCCCGTCGGATTAATCGTGCGGTGACTGGCGTAGTAATGCCCCTTGATGTGAGCAAAATCCACCGTCTCGGCAATCCCCGGCCACTGATACAACTCCCTTAGCCAGTTCGACAGGTTCGGATAATCCGCAATTCGCCGCAGGTTGCATTTGAAGTGGCTGTAGTACACCGCATCAAACCGAATCGCCGTGGTGAAAAGCCTTACATCGGCTTCAGTCAGGTATTCTCCCGCCAGGTAACGATGCTCACCCAAGTGCTGCTCAAGGTGATCCAGTTCGGCAAACACATCATCAAATGCGGCCTCATAAGCCTTTTGTGACGTGGCAAAGCCTGCGCGGTACACACCGTTGTTCACGGCGGGATAGATTCGATCGTTCAGTGCATCAATGGTCGAGCGCTGGGCTTCGGGATAGAAATCCAGTTGATTGCCGGTCAGTTCATTAAACGCACTGTTGAACATGCGAATAATCTCCGCCGACTCATTGCTGACAATCCGCTTGAGCTTCTTGTCCCACAACACCGGCACTGTGACCCGCCCGGTGTAGTTGGCGGTGTCGGCGGTGTAGCGTTGATGCATGAAGGCGAAGTCGTCAAGCTTGTCGCCGCTGGAGCCATGGGCCTTGTCGAAGGTCCAGCCATTTTCCAGCATCAGCCAGCTGACCACGGATACATCGATCAAGCTCTCCAGGCCTTTGAGCTTGCGCAGGATCAATGTGCGGTGCGCCCAGGGGCAGGCGAGGGATACGTACAGATGGTAGCGACCGGCTTCAGCCGCGAAACCGCCTTCGCCGGTCGGGCCGGGTTCACCATCGGCGGTCACCCAGTTGCGGCGTTGCGCCTGCTCCCGTTGGAAGACGCCGTCTGCGCTACTTTCGTACCACTGGTCATGCCAGCGTCCTTCGATCAGCAAACCCATGACTGACTCCTTGGCTAATAAGCGTTGGAGTGCAGTCTAAAGGTCTGAGTTCGAACAAAAAGCGCAAAGGCTGGGGGTTAATGATCGACTAAATCGATTTGTCCCGGGCATCCCAGTACTGCTGGGCCAGTTCGAACGCCTGTTCCCGCGGGTGGCCGAGGCCGCGCAAGGCCAGGGCCATGGTGGCGATCAGTGCCAGTTGCGGGTAGCTGTCCTGCACCTCACCGCGCCATAGCGCCTTGAGATGCTCGGGCTCCAGGGCGGCAGGCTTGACGTGACGCTGGGCGGAGAGGGCGGGCCACTCTTCATCCCAGCTCTCGCCGCCGGTAGTGCCGTACAGGTGGCTGATCGTGTCCGGGTTGATCTCGATCTCGCCGCCGTCGCCCTTGACCACGATGGTGTTGTCGCCAAGCAGGCCGCTGGCATCGCGGTGTACGCCCTGGTAGCCCGGGTGGAAGATGCTTTGCAGGCCGCAGCGGGCGCTCAACGGGTTGAGGATGCGCGCCAGTGAATGGATCGGCGAGCGCAGGCCCAGGGTGTTGCGCAGGTCGATCATGCGCTGCAGTTGCGGCGCCCAGTCCCCCAGGGGAATAAACGCCAGGTTGTCCTGTTCAAGGGCCGCTTCCACCTGTTGCCAATTGCGGCACAACGGAATCTGCAAGCCATCCAGCAACTGCTCGGTGTAGAGCCGGCCTGCCGTATGCGCGCCGCCGCCGTGCATCAGGATACGCACGCCGTTCTGTGCCAGGCACTTGGCTGCCAGCAGGTACCACGGCAGGTGGCGTTTTTTACCGGCGTAGGTCGGCCAGTCGACATCCACATTGAGCGACGGTGCATTCAGGCGCTCGCGCACGGCTTCGGTGAAGCCTGCGAGTTCTTCCGGGCTTTCTTCCTTGTGCCGCAGCAGCATGAGGAAGGCGCCGAGCTGGGTGTCTTCGACCTTCTCGTCCAGCAGCATGCCCATGGCTTCGCGGGCTTCCTCACGGGTGAGGTTGCGGGCGCCGCGCTTGCCTTTGCCGAGGATGCGCACGAACGGCGCGAACGGATGCTCGGCAGGGGTTTCAGTGATCAACGGGGCAAAATCAGTCATAAGCAATTCGTCGGCCTGGGCAGGCCCGCCAACTTGGCGGCGAGTTTGGCGGGAGTGCCTTTGAACAGTCGGTTGAGGTGCAGGCTGTTGCCCTTTTCCGGGCCCAGCTTCAAGGCGGTGTACTTGATCAGCGGGCGGGTGGCGGGCGACAGCTGGAATTCGGTATAAAAGCCGCGCAGCAGTTCGAGGATTTCCCAGTGTTCCGGGGTCAGCTCCAGCGCTTCGGCGGTGGCGAGGGCGTTGGCCACGTCGCTGGACCACTCGGTCAGGTCGACGAGGTAGCCGTCCTTGTCCAGTTCGAGGGTGCGTTCACCTACGGTCAAAGTGTTCATAGCCAGGTATTGATCTTGTCATAGTCGATCGACAGCTGGACGAACGCCGGGTAATCGACACTGCCGGCCCATTCAGGCACGGCGAGGTTACGCGCCTGGCTGTCTTCGGCCAGTACAAACACTTTCACGCCCCTGGCCTGCAGGGCCTGGCAAGGCGGGCTGGCGGGTTGCAGGGCGTAGGCGCCGTCGCCGCACAGCAGGATCGCATCCTGGGTGCCACAGAGGCGCAGGCAGCTGTCCAGCCGGCTGTCGGTAAAAGGCGAGTGGGATACCACATGCAAGGTCGACATCAGAGGGTAATCACCTGGTCGTAACGGTCAATCATCAGTGAAATTTGTTCGCTGCTCAGCGGCTGTGCGTTGCCGGAGGTGGCCAGCCCGCGCACGGCGAGGCTATGGCTGCAGGCAAACACCTCTTCGACGCCAAATAGTTCCAGGGCCTGGAGGTTGGCGCTCAGGTCTTTCTGTTGCACGGCCCTGGCGTCCTGGCTCGCGGCCAGTTGAAACACGCCGTCATCCAGAAACAACAGGCCAATCGGCAAATCAAACGCGCCGCCAGCCAATACGATATCCAGCGCTTCACGGGCGCTGGGGCCGGACCACGGCGCCTGTCGGCTGATCACCAGCAAGGATTTCGACATGTCACGGCCCTCCGAAGCAGATCAAGCGGTCAGCGGACTGGGCGGCGTCATGCAACTGCCCAAGCCCGGACAATGCCCAAGGCGCGTCCAGGTTCACCGCGCTGCGCTGATAACGGGTGGCCTCTTCGGCATTCAGCACGCCACGGCGCAGGGCCGCGGCGATGCACACCACGCCATCGAGCTGATGCTCGCTGACAAACTCGCGCCACTGACGGGCGATATCCTGCTCATCCTGCGGCGCAACAATGTTAGTGGACGCGCTGTAGACGCCATCCTGATAAAAAAACAGCCGCACAATCTCATGTCCACCCGCCAGCGCCGCCTGGGCGAACAGCAAGGCACGGCGCGAGGAGGGCGCATGGGCGGCGGAAAAAAGCGCAATCGCGAACTTCATGGAACACCCTGAAGGCAAAACCTGTGGCAATGATAAAGCCGCAGGCAACAAAAAGCCCGCCGAAGCGGGCTTTTTGCATGCGGCTGCGATCAGTCGTCGCGGCCCATGATGCCGAAGATCTGCAACAGGCTGATAAACAGGTTGTAGATCGATACATACAGGCTGATGGTGGCCATGATGTAGTTACGCTCGCCACCCTGGATGATTGCGCTGGTCTGGAACAGGATGCAGGCCGAGGAGAACAGCACGAAACCTGCGCTGATCGCCAGTTGCAGGCCGCTGATCTGGAAGAACATGCCTGCCAGTACCGCAGCCAGCAACACGAAGAAACCGGCGGTGATGAAACCACCCAGGAAGCTCATGTCCTTGCGGGAAATCAGCACGTAAGCCGACAGGCCGCCAAATACCAGGGCAGTCATGGCAAATGCCGAGCTGACCACTTCCGCGCCGCCGGCCATGCCGAGGTAACGGTTAAGGATCGGGCCGAGGATAAAGCCCATGAAACCGGTCAGGGCAAACGCCGACACCAGGCCCCAGGCCGAGTCGCGCAGCTTGTTGGTCAGGAAGAACAGACCGTAGAAGCCGATCAGCACGACGAAGATATTCGGGTAGCCGACGCGCATTTGCTGGGCTACGAAGGCCATCACGCCGCTGAACGCGAGGGTGAGAGCGAGCAAGCCGTACGTATTGCGCAGGACGCGGCTAACTTCTAGCTGCTCAGCCTGCGCGTTTCCATTCACTGCGTAATTTTGTTCGCGCATGGCGACACTCCTTCAGTTTTGAAACATTCAGTCGCAAGGATCATAACAGACGCTCTGTAACAAGCTATGGCGAGAGTTTGACAGTGTGTTTCATTCGGGTATTATGGCGCCCGCTGAGGCAGGATGAGCTACGCTAATCCTGTGTTGCACAAGGGAAATTGGCAGAGTGGTTGAATGCACCGGTCTTGAAAACCGGCGGACGTTAATAGCGTCTCCAGGGTTCGAATCCCTGGTTTCCCGCCAAGATTGACTCAAAAGCCCCGCTATTGCGGGGCTTTTGCGTTTCTGGGGTTTTGGAAAGTTTCTGCTGCTTTTGGCAGGGGTTCCGAAACTTTCGGGTAGGAGTTCCGAAACTTTGCCTATTTGGACGGTTTCGCGGTGGCACCAATCCTCCTGTAGACCCGCTTTGTGATCTCCTGTTTGCTGTGTCCCAGCAGCAGGCTGGCGTCCCCGATATCGATGATTTCCGACGCGGCTTTCGGCCGGATGTCGCGGAACTGAAACCCTCCAATCTTGGCCGCGAGCAGCGGGTCGCCTTGTTCGATGGCGTTCTGCTTTGCTTTTTCCCGCGCCCTGTCCCAGCGCAAGCGCAGCATCCCCTTCGTCATCCGCTTTCCATGCCTGTTGATCAACAAGTACTTGGACGGATGCCCGATATTCCTTTCACCGATCTCCCTGACCAATCTCCCCAGGCTGTTTTCCCCTGCATCGGTACGCATCAGGATTCGCAGCTTCTGGCCGGTCTTGCCCTGCGTTACCAGGAAGTAGTCACCTTCGGTATCGTCGCTGCGCATGATCAGCACGTCAGCAGGCCTCTGTCCGGTCAAATAGCCCAGGTCCATGGCTTCCTTGAGTTCTTGCTCGGCAACGGCGTAGACGGCATCCCAGACAGTCGCATTGGCGTAGTAGTCGCGCGGCGCCTCCTTGTTCTTCCTGATGCCTTGGCATGGGTTCTCCCGTTCCGTGAGCCCCCATTCCCTGGCCATGTTAAAAACGTGGGACAGGAGCGCGATCTCGCGGTTGGCACGAACCTTCGCTGAGCGGGCATCACGGTACCCGGCAATGTTGAACGGCGTAATTGAATCGATGGGCGCCTCATCGAAGGTAGGGCGAAGCTGCTTCAATTCGGCCATGTTGTCCTTCTGGGTCCGCTCCCCCTTTTTAGGGATGACGTCGCGCACGTACCGGTCGAACATCCCCTTCATCATTGTGAGGTCGGCCGGTTTGTCTTTGGCTTCCAGTTCGGCCCATTTCAAGCGTGCTTTGCTCAGGTCCGTGCCCAGCGGGATCTCTTTACCGGCAGAATCCCGGTAGTAGTATCCGATCCAGACCTTGCCATTTTTCCTTGGGCGCTTACGGCGCACCATTCCTGGCGGCAAGTCTCTGTTTTCGTTATTCCGGGGGCGCATATCAGTTCACCTTGGAAAAGTCTGGTATCCAAGCTGGGCGCCCCGGCGGTGGGTTTTGTTCAACGAAGGTCGGATTTACGATGCCAAGCTTCATGCGGGCGAACATCCTGCCGACCAGGGGCCGGCCGCCACGACTCTCGACGAATGCCCAGTTTCGATCTTTGAGCCATTTCCGCTGATCAGATCGACGCTTGTAGCCGGTAGGGTCGGCGAGCTCTTCGTCCGACAATATCTCTGCTTGCATACCGACCTCCCGCAGCCCGCACTGGGCCGCGCTTTCTTGTGATGTTTATGTGGTGTTCTCGTCGCGCGGGGCGGCTGATATCAGCGAACCCCGCTGCGGTGGCCATGGGGGGGGAGTAATCGCTGTTTGCCCGGATTTCTAAACCTAAGGGTTGGGTGTAAAACAGGTGTTCAATTCGTTTAGTCTTCGGGAGGATATATGTCACACAATCTGGATGTGCCGATCGCTCATGAGTGCCCAGGCCACAAGGTATTCCTCAAGTTCGTCGGGAAAAGACCAAACGACCTGGTGCCTGCATCCGAGACAATCGTCGAGCCCTTTGATCTTCACGGTCTGGGTGAAGTTGTTGCCATTCTGTCAGGCTCGTGGCCCGACTTTCCTGTTGTCTTAGATGAGGCCATATAAGTAGCAGAGCGCTGGGTTGATGCTCAGCTTCCGTGAACTCAGCTGCCGCCCACCGGCAGGTATGTAAGGGGATTGGGGGGGGGCTTGCGATCTGCCGGGGAAGGCGGGAAGCCAAAGTGATGTCGCCGTTTGCCGGTGTAACCGCATTCGCTGCATCCTGTGGATGGGCAGCAGTCACTATAGTTATCCCGCTTAAATCATGTGTTAGTGCTGCCGGACGCCAATTTAAGTTGGTGGTATGTGCAATAAGTTCTAAAATGCTCATTGGCTAAACTTCATCATTGTTATGTTGAATGTTTTTCTTGCGATTTGTTGATGTACGGCTTCTATGTTTAGTAAGTGCTTACCTGCCACGGCCTGTTATGCCATTGCTTCTTACAAGTTAATAGAAAGTTGTACTGCATAGCTGATTTTGCTTGAGATTGTCATCTGTGTGTGGTATATACGATTAACTATTGCGCAGGCGTTACGAATGAACATTAAAGTGTCAGAAGATTTTTTTACGTCTTCTGAGCCCAAAGAAATCAGTCCCATAAGCCCCCCTGGCGTATTAAGCCTTTTTTGCGGCGCAGGCGGTCTTGATATCGGCTTTTTGAAGCAAGGCTTTACAGTGCCTTTAGCGGCTGATTTTGATTCATCTGCAGTTAGAACTTATAACCAGAATCATCCGGGCGAGACTGCTGTAAAGCTTGATCTTCTTACTATCTCTCCGGAAGAGTTGTATCAGAAAGCCTTGGCTTCTCAACAGGGCGGTGACAACATTCAGGGAATCATTGGTGGGCCTCCTTGCCAGGGTTTTTCTCGGGGTAATGTGGCGAGATGCCCTACAGATCCTCGTAATCAGCTTGCTTTGAAGTATGCTGAAATAGTTAACTATTTTCATAAGGCTTCAAACATAAAGTTTTTCTTGTTCGAAAATGTGCCAGAAATTCTGGCGAAGAAGAATGTCGAGTTTTTAGCGCTGCTTCGTAAGCGGCTGTCCAAAAAATTTAATATTTACGAGAAAGAGCTGAATGCATGCGATTTCGGCGTTCCTCAGAACCGCAGGCGTTACTTTATAGTTGGAATTGCAAAGAGTGTGGACTCCGGGGGCTTTGAGTTCCCAGTTGCGTTAGATCTCCCAGTTAAAACTGTATCTGATGCAATCAAAGGCTTGCCTGAACCGTACTTTTTTAAACGGGGGGTTATAACGCCCGAGATTCCGCACCATCCAAATCACTGGACGATGCAACCGAAGTCAAAGCGTTTTACTACTGGGGATATGCCCAAGGGCGGACGCTCTTTTATAAAGTTGGTCTGGGACAAACCTAGTCGTACTGTTGCATATGGAAACAGGGAGATACACGTCCATCCTGACGGCAATAGACGGCTCAGTATCTATGAGGCTATGAAATTACAGGGGTTTCCTTCCAGCTATTCGCTGTGGGGAAGTTTAAGCGCCCAAGTTAAACAAATATCAAACGCCGTTGCTCCGCCTGTTGCAGAGGCGTTAGCGGAACGTGTAAAAAAGTACCTATTTAGCTGAAGGTGGATACATGGATGTCACGGTAGATGCAAACGAGAGCACCGAGGTTGATGTAAATTTAAAACTGAATAATGCTCTTGTCTCGGGCGATACGGTAACAGCTCGCTTGATGACGGATGAGCGGGTTTTTGCGCGTATTACTGACGGTATTTATCGTGATCCGGCGTCTGCTCTACGAGAACTGATAGCCAACGCTTACGACGCTGACGCGACTGATGTCAGAGTTGAAACTGACTATCCTAGGTTTAGTAAAATTTCAGTTAGAGATAATGGCAAAGGTCTTACGAAAGAGACTTTGGCACATGTCATTTGTCATATTGGGGGAAGCCTTAAGCGAACGAAAGAAGGGCAAAAGCATCAGATATCGAGTGACGATGATGTAACGAAAAGTCAAGCAGGAAGGCCCCTGATTGGTAAGCTTGGCATCGGTTTGTTTTCCGTTTCACAGATTACGCATCATATTGTCATCATCTCAAAGGTCGCGGGCAGTAATAAGCGCATATATTGCGATATCTTGCTGATGCCTCAGTCTGAGGCGATTCTTGAGAAAGAAGAAGATCAGAAGTTTGTAACCGGCGAAGTCTCTATCAAGTTTGTTGACGCTGACGATCTCGACTCTCAAGGAACAGAAATATTACTGCTGGATCTCCGTAGTCATGTGAAAGAGGCTTTGTTGTCCAAGGTTACCTGGACGTCCCTTCGGGAAAAGGAAGAGCGTGCAGCTGAGACGTTAGAACAAGCCTCTGAAAGTTCCAGCTTAGACGACGAAGACGATTATGATGGCAATATTGATATTGTAGAACCGATCTATCATATCGGTGAAATTGACCCCGATCATGGAGTGGTTTTAAAGGAGGCCAAACTGCCATGGGATGGTAACGAAACTGGCGAAGAGAAGTTTCGTGCTCTTGTTGAGAAAGTGTTCAATATATCCGATCCCGATAGAAGCTCTAAAGGTCCTAGTATAGAGCAGCATTTGGATTACTATTTGCGCATGCTCTGGATTACTATTTGCGCATGCTCTGGGTTCTTAGCCTGTCTTTACCGATTCCCTACCTACGCAAGCATCCCTTTGAGTTGGATGGTAATGACGGAATCAAAATTTTTCAGATAGACAACAAGTCCAAGGGTAGTGCTGTTGATGTAAGTCTACTGCCAGGTCAGACGATTACGGATAAATACAAATTAAGGTCTACCGCATCGCATGCGCTTCCATTTGGCGTCTTTATTGATGGTATCCAGTTATTTCGGCCACTCTCATACGGGTCGTTTGCCCCAATCGAAGGCCATCCAATTGATAAGCCATTATTTTTTGTAGGTAGAGCTAAACCAGATTTAAGCGAAATACCAGAACAATACAGAGGTGGCGATTTAGAGTTTGAGGCCTATTTGTATTGGTCTAAAAAGATAGTTCCTCGCGAGCACAATGGAGTTCTGATCAGAATTAATGGTGCAAGTGGTACACTTTTTGAGGAGCATTTTCTAAAGTATCAAGTATCTGAGCAAACCAGGCTTCGGCAAATTACAGCAGAGATTTTTGTAATCAAAGGGCTCGATGCGGCCCTGAACATCGATCGAGAATCTTTCAACATCGCTCACCCTCATTACCTTATCCTGAAGAACTGGCTTCATTCTGCTTTGCGCCAGTTGATGAACAAGCACAAGTATTTGTCTAGCGACGTCAACAAAGCAGTTTTGCAGGAGCGGAAAGCCGAGAGTTTTCAACAGCTCCGAGAGATCGTGGCGGCATCCGCGAAAACCCAAGGGGTCGCTGACTTTAAAGAAGCCACATACGTTGCTCCCGCAAAGGTTCATACTCTTTTCCCTGATGATGCTAAGGAGAAAGGGAGGATTGAGCTAAATGATTCTGTGTTGAAACCTTTGCAAAATCGTAAAAATTATACAGTCAAAGATAAGTTGCGGCATTCGTTGAATGAAGAAAAAGCTAAATCACTGGCATCACTGCTTAGTATCTACGGCGTTGACGAGTTTTTACCTGAAGAAAAATTTGAAAGTCTGATCTCCGCTATTCTCGAAGTTATGATTTTAGAGATTAAGAAATGAGCGATATGGAAATCGATAACACAGCAGATCCTTTCGAAGGTGGTGGTGATTTTTTGGCGGGCGTCGCCCCAAAAGTAACAATACACACATCTCCTCAGCTGAAAACCGACTTTGCTCCATGGCATAAGCCGAGGAAGCAATGGATCAGGGATTGTCAATGGGGTAGGTTGACAGTTGCGCTAATAAAACGACTTGGCCTAAGAGATAGTGGCCGCCCACTAAGTTATTTGAGCCTGCCTGGCGTGGATTTATTAGACGTAAGGTCGTTGGAAGACGTCCTCAATGAGAACAACGTAAAGCTTAGTTTTTTGGGGTTGAACTTTATTGAGAGAGACGCCGCTGAAGTCCATGCCGAACAAGCCCTGTCCTTGAACGAAGTTCGTTCGCTAGATTTCGTTGACAAGAATAGCAGTGTGATTAACGAGCGATTCGAAGATCTTTGTAATACGGATTCTATTGCTAATCAGAGGGTGTTGGAAAAGCACAAAACCTTTGACATCATAAATATAGACCTTTGTGCTTCATTCGCCCGCCACAAACCAGGAACTTGGAACAGTCTGTATACGGCAATTCATAAGCTGGTCGCGCATCAGGCATTTTACAGATCTGAGGATTGGGTCTTTCTAATTACTAGTCGTAACGACAAGAGCAAGGTTGATGCCGCGGCTTTTGCAGCGTTAATTGGATCAGTCGTAGACTCTTTTGGTGATGAGATCGCGTCCAGCTATATCGAAGAAAAATTCGGCATAAACTATCAAGAGTTTAAGAGTGCTGCCTACAGTCAGGCGCGATTAAGCTCCTTGGAACACAGAAATTGCTTCACTTCTGCATTCGGTATCTGGAAGTTACGTCTGCTCATAGGAGGAAGTCCTAGTAGTAAGACAGATATGCATGAGCCTTATGGGTACCATGTTGAATCTGATGATGCGATAACTGATATGGTCTCGATGTCTTTTTGGTGCTCTCGTTTGCCTCAGGCTCACGCGGATTTGTCGGGATTATCTGGCTTTAAGCCTGAAGATCAAGACGCTAGGCAGCGGGAGGTGTTCAAGAATTCTGCGGACAAAATAGTGAAAAGCTCGCTAGCGTGCATTGATTTGGATCGTCATTTAATAGACAACCCTCCGGAATTTGAGCAGGCGGTCACTCGATCGAAAAGCTTGTTAAAAAAGGCGCGGTACTCTATCGACAAATACGAAGAGTGGGTCGAAATCCAACAAAGCAAAATTACGCAGATGGTAAATTCAAACCAGGCTGCTGCGAGGTGAGCGCGGGGCATGGCGTGGTGTAGCAAGGCGGCTTGCGTTGAGATGCATCACCGCCTAGGTATACATGTTGACAAATTGCCCTAACCGAGACGTTCTCCTGAAATTTAGGGTGCTGCCGGTTGGTGTGAATGATCCACCAGTCCAGTGCGCATCGGTCGCGTGGTTCGAGGCCCGTGGGCTATCTACAGGTGCGCGGCTGCCTCACCGACTGGCGTGAATCGATGAGATGGGGTATTACGGTGCCCCAAACCAAACCGGAGCAGTGACATGAAATACAACAAAGACGGAAGTGTGACCTTTGAAGTCGGCGATCAAGTAGGCGATACGACGACTGGGTCTGAGCGCTTTGGGCAGGTTAAGGCCGTAAACGGTGAGGTTCTCGTTATCGAAAGCAATCAGAGCGCGAGCGTTACTTGGGAAGTTGAAGAAAAACTCTGCTACCCAGATTGAGCTACTGCATTCGAAAGGCTCAGTATTACGCTAAACAGGCTCAATGCCGGTCTTGCAGAATTCTTCAAGCTGTCGCGACTGCTTCCCTGAAGCCTCAAAAGCAGGTCGCGACATGTTGGCGAATCGGGCCGACTCTTCGGTGTTAGCTGCTGCCAGGTTGATTAGTAAAGTCGATGCCGTTTCCTGCCACTCCTCGAAGTCGTGGCGCTCTCCCAGCACCTGAAGTGCATCATCGAGCGCTTTCGAGACAATCAGCGTTCGCTTCTCGGCGCCGATCCGCTCGAGCAGCGCCTTCTCTTTCGCGCTTGTCCCGCTGGATCTGCGCGTTGTCCTTGGCCATGGCCTACCCCTCCGATTTCATGTGCTGGCAAATCAAGCCATGCCTGCCGCCGGCGCTGCCGCACCTGGTTGCTGATGCGCTTCATGGGCTGTCGGTGAACTTGAAGCCGTTTTCTCTGGCGATGAGCCTGGCGCGCTTGTGGTAGATACCGAGTGCTGCGGCTGCCTTGTTGATCGACGTGCCGCTATCGGCCAGTTGCTTGAGGTCGGGGGCCAGCTTGTCCCGCTCGGCGCGTAGCTTGTTGGTGCGTGCACATTTGATCGGGCCGCCAACTTCACCGCTGACGCCGGCGGCAATCTGCTCGGCCTTTTTGCCCGCACCGAAGAAAGCGTCCATCTGGCGATGCAGATCCGCGATCACTGTGTCGCGAGAGTTGGCCATCGGTACGCCGATCATTGTTGCGCACCGTAGCAGGCGAACACCACCAGCATTGCCGCGAAGCCGATCGTCCAGCGAAGCAGGCGAGCCCCAAAGTGCTTTGATGTCGACTTCACGGCATCAGTGAAGTCCGCGATGTGTTCAAGCTCTTGCGCGTACTGACAGGCGCTGTGGTGGCCCAGGCGTGCACTGCGGCAGCGGCCGGTGGCCCGCTCGATAACGTCAAAAGTGTTCTTGCCGAGCGGTACCACGTTGTAGCGCGGCACCTTCACTGGTTCTTCGCGACCGATCTTCATGTACATCTCCGAAGTGGAAAGCGAAACCCGTTCCCGCAGGGCCTGCAGAACGGCTTGGCTTTGTTGGATGGCTGGGTTCATGCCGACTCCTTGGTTGTGGTTGCGTTATTCGTCAGCAACCTGACCGCCTGCTGTTTGCCGCTGGGCGCAGGGGAGGGTGCTGACGGATAAAGGCGAGGCGTAAAAAAGCCCGGGGGTTGCCCGGGCTTTCGGTGCGTTACATATGCCCCCATACGTGAACGCTGGTCGACGCATATGGCGTCTTGGGTGCGTGATGTTCAGTTGCCTGAATTGGTGGCACTGCTGGCTGAGCGCTTCGACAGCGCACCGGGTGACGCCATGCTGGCCTTGATGATGCTGTGTCACGGCACCCGGATCGGCGAGACTCGTCAGGCCCGTTGGGCCGACATTGCGCTGACAGAGCGCGAGTGGTTCCTGCCAGCCGAACACACCAAGACCAAGACCGAGCTGCGCGTTCCACTGACCGACCAGGTTGCCGCGCTGCTGCGTCGTTACCGTGACCGCCAGACCGCCCAGGGATATGAAGGGGCTTTCTTGTTCCCGTCACGCCGTGGCAAGCCGCTGAGCGACAACCAGGCGAGCGCCGTATTCACCCGGTTAGGGCAGGGCGCCTGGACCAGTCACGACTTGCGCAAGGTTGCCCGCACCGCCTGGACTGAACTCGGCGTCGACGGACACATCGGCGAGATGCTGCTCAACCACTCGCTGGGCAAGATCGCCTCCACTTACATCAACACCCAAGCGAAAGAGCAGAGCCGCCTGGCGTTAGTGAAGTGGCACAACTGGTTAGATGAGCGTGGCTTCAAGGCGATTCACGAGCAGACAGGTGTTAGATATGAAGATTCGCAAAACATCGTAGACGCCTTGAACGGCGGGGCCTGCGAGCCAGAACCACAATTTGTTAAGGGCGAGGTTTTAAAACATGCAGAAAGGGCTGAGGGCTGGATTTAAGCAGGAACGGATCGAGCTGGAACCTTGCTCGATCTGCAGGGGTAAGGCGGTGGTTAGTGGGTGTTTTATGAGCGGGTTTGCACGGATTGCAACGGCTCAGGTTGGGTTGTTGCTGGGACCAAGTTGGTGCTTTCTTCGGACGAGTTGGTCACGCAGTTGAGCTTCAAGTTGCAGCAGGCACAGCGTGAAATTTCAGCGCTGAAAGGTTCGGCACCAATAGGTGGAGCGCAGAGCCAATACGAGACACCAAACCGCCTGGGAGCAGGCGGCACAAATTACACAGGGGATTGAGAGCATGATGATTCGTAAGCCGGCAGGCCGGCCATTGGGAGATACCGAGTACTTACTTGAGCAGTGGGGCTGGTGGAGGATGGATGGTATGGGTGTACCTGGCTATACATCACCGACCTTGGCACTGATGCGGCAAGCCGTGGCACAACCATCATCCAGCAAAAACTACTGCATAACGGATGAGTGGGCCGTGGCCATCGACAACGCTGTGGCGAGGCTCACTCATCGAGATCAGCAAATGGGCGACGTACTCTGGCTGTATTACGGTGAAAAATGGCCAATGCTGCGAGTGGGGAAACACTTCGGTATCAGTGAAGGAAAGTCGCGTGAGTTGGCAAGAGCTGGCGCGGCATGGGTCGACTGCGCGATCGATGTCATGCGGAGCGTAGCTTAGATTTTACTATTCGAGAATTTTGTCGAGATATCAGTGAGGTGAATTGGATGTTCAGAGAGTCGAGGAAAATGTTTTTTTCTCGGCCATGAAGTATGATCGCGTGCCGACAGGCTTGTGTGTTGGTTTTTTTGAATGACCGCTAGCAACTGGTTTCTTGGATTATTGGGTGAAGTGAATGGAATCAGATCTTAATTATCGCGTTAATTTTTACATTAAGCGCATATTTATAATCGGTGGTACGTTGACAGGCGTTCTCTCGATTTTACTTCTTTTTTCTGAGCGATTTAGCATGATGCTTGGAGGTGGGGGTGAATATAATCCTTATGGTATAGGAGTTCCTGTAGCTCTTTTGATGGCTTCGGCGACATTGTTTTCTTTTGTTTATTTGCAGTCTGGTGCTAAGCCAGTTGTTTCTGATGTTGGTCTTAAAGTAGGTGTTGGATCTTCAGGTAGTGTCTATATAAATAAGGCTAGTCGAGCTCTTGAGGAGTTTGAACGTCAATCGATAGATTTTTCTGCAAAGCTTGACGCTTTTAATAAGCGACTTGAAGATGCCGAAGTAGCAAAAGGATTGACCGATCACGACCGAGAGCGAGTGGTGAAGGGTGCTATAGAGGCTGCAAGTGCTGATGCAATTAAAGAGGTTTTTGCAGTTGAGGCAGGACGTCTGGAAGCGCAGCTTTCTGATAGTTTAGGGCTGGACCGTTTGGCTGCGACGTCGAAGAGTAGTGTTTCTCGTTTAATGCGTGAAATATCGGATTTGCGTCTCCGTTCTAATATAAACCTCCTTATAGGCATGCTGATAACCGCAGGTGGACTATGGCTCTTGTGGTCTACGGTATCAATGGTTGACGCTTCTGAATTATTAAGAGTGCTGGCCTCTGAGGGCAAGGAGTCAGACTCTAAATTTTTTAAGAATTTAGTCCTTCCTATTATTCCTAGGGTTTTATTGGTGGTTTTTGTCGAGGTCTTTGCTTATTTCTTTTTGCGTTTGTATCGTGATGGGCTTTCTGAGATTAAATATTTTCAGAATGAGCTTACCAATGTTGAGTCAAAGTTGACTGCTATTGAGTTTGCTTACATCACTAAAAGTAACGGTGCGTTAAAGGCAGCGATCGAGGCTCTTTCCAACACTGAACGGAATTTTGTGTTGGGTAAAGGTCAAACGACAGTAGAGTTAGAGAGAGCTAAGTCGGAATCGGAGTTAAGTCGAGTTTTGGTCAAGGCTATTCCAAAAATTTTTCAAGATAGAAAAAAATAGGATAGTGATTCTTTAGACGTTCTGAAAGCGCAGGTGTTGGTGCAAGGATGCGCTCAAAACCTAAATTTGAAATCAGCATTCACTGGTTGTTAAAGGGGTTTTCCGCACGGAATAGATCTGGTTTCATAGCAGCGTGAATTGCTGTGCACGCAGCGAGACGCCTTCAAAACCCGGCCACTGAGCCGGGTTTTTTGTTCCTATTTACAAGCCCCGCCATTGAGCAGGGCTTTTTTGTTTTCGGCCCCTACGCCTGTCTCCTTGCCTAAAGCGGATGCCAGCAACGTGGAGGCCGACTTATTTGAGGACTCAAGATGAACTCTGAGCATCAGGCACTGACCGATGTACCTCTTTGGTTGTTGGTTCTGCTGAGCCTCGCCGGTTTGTCTGGAGAAATGTTGCGGGCATCAGGCAGCGACCTGGGCCTTCGGCAAATCCTTCAGCGAGTGGCGCTACGCTTTCTCGCTTCAGGCCTGTTGGGTATGGCCACGCTGTTACTCGCGATGGCCCTTTGGAACAACCTCTACCTAGCGGCGGGCCTGGGCATTGTAATCGCTGTGATCGGCGCCGATGTCGCTGGCGGGCTATATACGCAATTCCTGGCACGAAAGGCCGGTGTTACTGAATCCGTTGTGGGTCGTAATGCAAGCGGGCAATAGCTCGCTAAATCGGGGGTGGGGGCATGCTTAAGATCGAGACGAAAGGCGGCGACCTCCTCAAGAAGACCCTGAGTGACCTGGAGCATCGGCAAATGCCGTTCGCCCTGGCCCGGGCTCAGACGCTCACCGCAAAACTAGTTGAGGCAGCCGAGATCGAGGAAATGTCCCGGGTCTTTGACCGGCCCACTCTATTCACGCTCAACAGTTTTTTCGTTCGTCCAGCCAAGAAGGGCGGTCCGGGCGCGGTAGTCTGGGTTATCCAAAAACAAATAGAGTCGCTCAAAGCAGAGTTGGTATCAGTTGAAGGCTGGGATGGCGACACTCAAGATGAAATCAATGCGGCGATTTTTCGGTTTTCCAATCTATTGAAACTTGCGACTGACGACGACTGATTAGCGTCAGTTTAAGGCAAATTGTTAAGGGTGAGGTTTTAAAACATGCAGAAAGGGCACAGGGCTGGATTTAAACAGGAGCGGGTCGAGCTTGAACCTTGCTCGATCTGTAGGGGGAAGGCGGTTGTTATCAGTTCATTCTGGAGAAGTCAGGCGCGCCGGCAGGCGTGATCCGTTTAAAGGGGCTATTGATGTATTTCGGACATTCGGCCCGGTATCAGCTTGAGGCTGTAGAGATCTAGACGGCTCATGGATTCTCTCCAGTAAGGCGTCGCCCTCCGTGACCGGTGGTGTCAATTTGGGTTGGGTTGGGGAATTACGGGAAGCCGTGAACTTAGAGAATTAAAACTGTCGCAGGAGCCGGCTAGGTCTGTTCTACCGCCTCCTGCTTTTCGCAACTGGCTCCGCTCCTACCCTTGACCCTACAACAGGCCGCTCAGACACGGAAAGCGAGGCGCCTTCCTTTGGGGAATCCTCGCGTCTGATGGGCGAATACTGAGAAAAAGGCGCCGTTATAGGTGGAAATGGCCCGCAGCCTCCGGCTGGTAAAGCACTTTCTTGATCTCAATCCGGCGGGTCCGGTCAGCAATTCGCCAGTCGATGGCGTCTCCCTCCTGATAGCCAAGGATGGCGGTGCCTATGTCGGAATACACGGAATGCTTTGCTGCGTTGCTGTCCGCGTCTTCAGGGTAGACCAAGGCCACTTCGAACTCTTCATCGTCCAGTTGCAGCAAGGCCCTGGAGTTCATCGTGATGACATTGCACGCCACCTGCTGCGGCTTGACGACAATGGCCCGCTCAAGCTCATGTTCGAGTTCAACAACCGCCGGGCCTTGCTCGAACGCGATCAGATCCTCGAGCCTGGCCTTGTCGATTTCAGTGATGTAGATCCTGGTGGAGTCGCCACCGGCGCCTTCGCGCAAGAACTGGAAATAGCTTGCCGCCGTCATGGAAAATGACGTCAATGTCGGCGTTTCGCTCTCCAGCATAAAGCCGCTGCGCAGAAAGGCTTTCAGCGAGCGCGAGTTGTCCGGGTGAATCTTGGCGATGAGCTTCTCGGCCCGCATGTCGAGGAAGGCCAGTTTCATGCCTTCGCGGATCGTGCTGGCGCCCAGGTTCCGGCCCCATTTGTCGCTGTCTCCGATGACCAGGACAATCTCGCAATTTGAGCCGGTCTTGATGAGACGGACAAAGCCAACCGGGGCGTCATGCCGGTCATAGGCCATAAAGAATCTGCCGCCCTGGTTGAATAGATGAGTCAGGATCGGCAACTGAGTCCGATCAATGACTTGCTCAATGGAGCGGGAGACATGACGCGAATCGCTCAGGTAGCAGGTGATGCGTTCATCCTCTAACCAATCCACCAACGTCAGCGCGTGCGCCCGCGTAATTTCAGGGCACAGCGAAATGAAAGGCTTGTTCATCTTGACCACACTTATTTGTAAAGGATTGAAGCCCTTCATGGATATGTCATGGCGGTTCTTCGGCAACCGGATATTTTAAGACATGCCGCGAGTCATGGCGAACATGCCAGAGAGTTCCAAGAAGCCACCGCTTGCTGAACCCGACCCAGGCAAGCACTCAAGAGAAAGGTGGGCTGACTACGCATCGCAGCCTGAGGGCGGCCTGTCTATCCAACCGAGCAAGCCGTTCCCGGCTGGTACTCAAATGTAAAAATTTTTATCTGGCCTCTTGAAAATTTTCCCGGCGAACATAAATTTTTATCACGCGACGCCGAATGCGGGTCGCGCACTTAATCACTTGGATTTAATCAGGAGATTTTGAGATGGCTACTACCCTTTCCTTGGCCCCTTTGTTCCGTCAATCCGTGGGCTTCGATCGCTTCAATGACCTGTTCGAGTCGGCGCTTCGCAGCGAGGCTCCGAACACTTATCCGCCTCACAATGTGGAAAAGCACGGTGATGACGAATATCGCATTGTCATTGCTGTCGCTGGGCTTACTGAAGCGGATCTGGATATACAGGTCGAGAAGGGCGTTTTGACAGTCGTTGGCGACAAGCGCGAAACCGAGAAAGCAGTCACTTATCTGCACCAGGGCATCGCGCAACGAGCATTTCGGCTGTCGTTCCGGCTGGCAGATCATATCGAGGTGCGCGGTGCTTCGATGAACAACGGGCTGTTAAGCATCGACTTGCTGCGCGTGGTTCCTGAAGAGGCCAAGCCCAAGCGCATCACGATTGGTAGCGGGAAAGAGCCCGAACTGCGTCAGGTTAGTTTGCAATAAGTCAGCGGTAACAAAAAAGGCGCTCTTGGTAGCGCCTTTTTTTGTGTGTGGAATCAAAACGCCTACCGATCAATACCTGGCTACGCAGAGTACCCGGTAGATCCATCAACCGGGCACTCCCGCCTGTTTAGAAGATATTCAACGGGTACTCGGTAATCAGGCGTGTCTGCACCAGATGCCCCCCGGTGGACGCATCACCATCGTGCCAGGCTTCCCTCAGGCGGAAGGACAGCTTCTTGGCCGGGCCACTCTGCACGACGTATTTCACTTCGGCGTCGGTTTCGTGTTCCTGGTCGTTGGCGCCATAGAACCCGGTGTAGGCCGAATTGCCGGGGGTATGCGTACCGTCGATGCCGGCACCGCGAATATGGCGGGCCATGAAGCTCAGGCCGGGGGCGCCAAAGGCTCCCATGTCCAGGTCATAGCGCATCTGCCAGGACCGCTCGTCCGGGCCGTTGAAGTCGGAGTATTGCACCGAGTCAGCCAGGTTGATCGAGTTGCCGTAGCGCCCGGCACCGACGCCGGCATTGGTCTCCCCAAAGCCGACGTAGTCGAACGGCTCGTCACCATGCACTTTCTGCCCGGCCAGGGTGAAGGTCTGTGCACCCAGGGTGTAGGCAGCCGCCAGCGAGGCTGCGGTGGTGTCGATGGTCCCGGCCTTGGCGCTGCCGTCGTCCAGTGTGCGATAGAGGTTGAAGTCCAGCGCGACGGATTGGTCATCGGTCAGTGGATGAACAAGGTTCAGGTTGACGTAGTACTGATTCCACACGTCTTCCAGGTGTGCTCCGTACAGCGACGCGGTGAATTCCTTGCTGAACTGGTATTTGCCCCCCGCGAAGCTGGCCGACGACGCTTCCACGCCTGCATAGCTGGCGAGAATGTCGCCGCTGCGCGAGGTGGTGGTGGTACCGGTGCCGGAGGTGTAATGGCCGGCCTCCAGGTTCAGGCCGGTGATTTCATGGCTGTCGATCTGGAAGCCTGTTGCGGTCTGTGGCATCAGGTAGTTATCGGCGGTGGCGAACACCGGCGACGTAGGCTGCAGGTCGCCGACCTTGAGCGTGGTATTGGAAATACGGAACTTGACGTCACCACCGGCCTTCGCGAAGCCATGATCCGGATTGCCATTGGCGTCGGACGGTATGTTCGGGCCACCGGCGCGGTCGGTGTCCCCGTCGATGCGCAACGCCAGGTCGGCAAACGCATCAATGCCGATGCCAATGGTGCCTTGAGTGAAGCCCGAGCTGTAGGTTGCCATCAGCGCCTGGCTCCAGTCACGGGTGTGGGCGCCGTTGCCGTTCTGGTTCCAGAACAGGTTGCGGTTGAGGATATTCAAGCTGCTGTCGGCGACAAAGCCCTTGGAGTCGGACTGATCGCTGGCATAGCTCATGGCCGGCAAGGCAAATGCCAGCGCCACGGCCAAGGTGTTGAGCTGAAGTAACGGTTGACGTTTTTTCATTATATTTTGCTCCTGTGCACGAGTTCGTGTGGGAGCATTAAGGCGACAGCCCAGGCCATCAACAAATGAAACTGGATGAAGGTTTTGATATCCCTTTTACCAAATTCCAGGCAAAGAAAAGCCCGCGATGGGGAGTGCGGGCTTAAAGGTGTTCACTTAGGAGCTGGAGTAACGATAAGCGCTCGAGTGTGAAAGGGATGTGAAAGGTTGTTGAGTGCGTAGCGTATTTATCACGAGTGACCCTCTCCTCGCACAATCCTTCCGGCCTTCACCTCATCCGCGTACCCGCTGAGCTTTTCCTGCTGAGCCGCGAGCAGTGCACCCATCTTCATCAGGGCGACTGCTTCGTCGGGTGATTTGGCGACCCCGGCGATAGTGGCCAATTGATTGACCGACCAGGCGATAACGGCCGTCGCATCTTCGAGGTCGTAGAACAGTTCCTGCTGCGCGGTCCTTGGGCCGTCGAGCCTTTCCATCAGTTCTGCCATTTACCCGTGCTCTCCAAAAAAGTGGTTCAGTGCGATCAGCTCAAGCACCGTTGCGCCAATCCTCCTGTAAGCCGGCAAACACGGCAATCGCGATTTTCCCTTGAATGCCGTTGTTGGGGCTTTCCAGGCGGGAATGGGCGAGCGGGATGTCGGCAAGGGAATAGACCGCGCCAACGTGTGGCCGCAGTTGACCGTTGGCGATCAGTGCGCTCATTTCATCCAGCTTGCCGCGGTTCTGTCGTGTGAAAACGAAGTGATAACTCGCGTTCCTGCCCCAGGCCTGGACGAGGTTCTGGGGGTGCGCCGTGTCCACAATCGTGACCACGCGACCCAGTTGCGCAAGCGCGTCCGGGCTACGGGACAATGTGGTGCCGCCGATGGTATCGAACACCACATCAACGCCACGGCCACCCGTTTCCCGCAGGATGGCGTCGACGTAATCTTCCTTTTCGTAGTCGATGATTACGTCCGCGCCCAGGCTTCGCGCGAACTCGACATTGACGTCGCGTACGGTGGTGAACACCTGGGCGCCAATGGCTTTCGCCAGTTGGATCGCCACATGGCCGACGCCGCCCGCGCCGCCGTGCACCAGGATGCTTTCTCCCACCCTGAGGGCTGCACGCACCACCAGCGCTTCCCAGGCGGTGCCGCCGACCAGGCTCAGGCTTGCCGCTTCAAGGTGACTCAGGGCAGGGGGCTTCTTCCCGATAATGCCTTCGGCCGCCACGTGGTATTCGGCATAGCTGCCGGGTCCGTCAAATATTTGCGGGGTGTACCAGACTTCGTCGCCTGGCGCGAAGGACGTAACCCCCGGCCCGACTTCCTCAACGACCCCCGATACGTCATGCCCGGTAATCGCCGGTAGCGGCACCAGGTCAGCGTAGTCGCCACGTCGGACCTGGTAATCCAGCGGGTTGATGGAGGTTGCGTGTACGCGGACCAGGACTTGCCCCGTGTGCGGAACGGGCTTGGGAACGTCGCGAAGTTCAAATGATTCCGGGCCGCCAAATGACTTGAGTATCAACGCCTTCATTGCATTTCCTCGTTTCGACAAAAAGGGATATCGCGAAATCTCGATATTCTGTGGTAAAAAAACTACAAATCTTTCCCTATGATCTCGGCAAGCCTGCGGATGGTGGCTTCATTGCGCTTGTAGTAAGTCCACTGGCCGATGCGCCTGACTTCGACCAGACCCACCCGTTGCAGCGTTGCCAGGTAACCAGACACCGTCGACTGCGAGAGCCCGATGCCTTCCTGAATACTGCTGACGCACACGCCCACCGTGTGAACGTCCCCTTCATCTTGTGCAGGGAAGTTCTTCTCGGGGTCCTTCAAACCTTTCAGGATTTCGAGGCGTGTCTGGTTTGAGAGGGCTTTGAATATTTCGAGTAAGTCCATGGCGTGATCATATCGAGAATTATCGATATGTCAATGTGTGTCAGATATAAAGGGTAGTCAGTTTCAGGCCTCACCGTAGGCGGCGACCAAGGACCTGTCGCGCTGCGGGCCTCTGAGCTATAACAGTGTAAAAGCACAAAAAACAAACGTGTTTCCGGGCTGTTTTCAGGAGAGAACTCATGAGCGCCATGGACGCGGGGCAAGTGGTGCCTGGCTACGTAACCTTCGTCGGGCGTGAGGCATCGTGGGCCGGACGCCAGTTCATGAGCTTCAGCTATAGCGTCAATGGGCAGCACTTTCACAAGTCTCTCAACGAGACGGTTGACGCTTGGTCAACGACGACGCTTCGTAAAGCCTCGTATGGCTTGCGAGTGGGAGACCCGGTGTCTGTCTGGTGTTCTCTCACCGACCCCGAGGTGTGTTGCATTGGCGAAAAACCAGCAGAGAAACCCGCGATCCTGCGGTGGATAGAGTCTCTCGGAGCGTTAGGGCCGTTATGAAATTGATCCCCACCGTTCGTCCATCGGCCGGCACTCGCGACACCGCATCGTTTCTCATGTTCAAGCACGGACATCCCGCGCTAGAACGGAGAGCCAGCATGGAAATTAACGAGAAGGCCCCTGGGAATGTATCCCAGCAAGGCGTAACGCGCGGTACAGACAATGAAACCGGGCATGATCCTCGGCGCGATCAACCTGAAGCGCCTCTACAACCGGACGATGATGCCCCTCTGGAAGAGGATATGTCGGATGTGGATGCGGCTGATTCTGTCGCGAGTGAACACCCCGACAACTGAAGCATCCGAATCAGCCCGACGCACACTGCGTCGGGCTTTTCGGTGTCAAGCGACGATTACGGCATCAGCACCGAATCAACCACATGAATCACGCCATTGGACTGCATCACATCCGCAATGCTGATGCTGGCCTTGCCACCCTTGGCATCCACCACCCACAGTTTGCCGTCATGCAGCTTGATCGTCAGCGACTCACCCTGCACGGTTTTCAACATCACGGTACCGCCGTTCTTCTTGGCGTCGGCCATCAGTTGTGCAGAGGTATGAGTGCCAGCCACCACGTGATAGGTCAGGATTTTTGTGAGATCGGCTTTGTGCTCAGGTTTCACAAGCGTATCCACGGTGCCTGCGGGGAGCTTGGCGAAAGCTTCGTTGGTCGGTGCGAATACGGTGAACGGGCCTTTGCTGTTAAGGGTATCCACCAGTCCGGCTGCCTTGACCGCCGCCACCAGAGTGGTGTGGTCCTTTGAGTTGACTGCGTTTTCGACGATGGTTTTCGTCGGATACATCGCCGCGCCGCCCACCATTACGGTGTCGGTGGCAAAACTTAGGGATGTGGTGACGGAGAGGATCGTAAAGCAGGCAACGGCAGCAATTTTTTTGTAGATGGCGTGCATGATGTATCTCCTTGGTGCTTGTGCCCTCCGGGTGAGGGTATTGAATCTACGTACCAAGGATCAAAGTGGATGCACCTCTGGAAAAATTATTGGTTTGCCGCCCTCACTGCACTTTTTCCCGTTCTTCCGATCTATCTCTGTCCCGACCACACTAATTTCCGGCGTGGACAGCAGACCCAGACCTGGTGCCGATGGATCGCACGTTACCTGTTTTTATCACCCGATGGATGCGTCAGCCGCTGTGGCTGGCTGCGGTTTTGATGCTTTGCGCCAACGGTTGCAGCCAGCAGCAGGGGCGCGATATTGCCACGCAGTTCAGCAACGGCAAGCCCGACGAGTTCTTCCAGACCAGCGTTGATCGCATGGCCACCCTGAGCATGCGCGACAACCTGCAAAGCCTGTATCTGCTGATGAGCAAGCTCTACCTGCGCAACCCCAACCAGTGGCGTCAATCGGGTTACACCGACGCGGTGACCGCCGCCCGGCAAATCCGCCAGGCCATCGAACTTCGCCAACCGCTACCTGCCCTGGGGGATCGTCGCGACCTGGCGGCGTTGAGCTATTCCCTGAGCCCGGAGTTTCGCGGCGACCGGGTAGGCGCCTTCATCTACGCGATCGGCAGCATGCTGGTGACGGCACACGGCGGGCGCACCGAGTTTTATATAACGGACTCGATCAACCCGCAGTTCGTCAGCAATGCCGCGCGCAATATCGAGAAGGCCACCTGGCTGCTCAGTCAGCGCCAGGATGCCAATGGCTCGCTGTTGCTGTTCTCCAACGAGATCTCGGAGGCGGGCAGCAACCTCAGCTTTGCCGTGGAGTTCGGCAAGATCGTCGCGCGCCTCGACCTGTTGACCCAGATGCTCGACGAACGCTACCGGCGCATCGGGCTCAACTACGCGCAAAGCTTGCTGCTGATGAATTTCCTGCCGGTGCAGTGACGATGCGGGCCTCCCTCACACCTCGGTTTGCGCTTTGCCGCGGGCAACGGTTTTCTTCGGCGCGCGCATCAGCAGTGGGCCGAACGTCGCGAGCAAACCGAGCATCACCAGCGGGAAGAACATCAGCTTGCTCAGGCCGAAGTTGCTGACGATGACGGTGATGACGGCGGGGCCCACCAGCATCCCGGAAAATCCGATGCAGTTGACGATGCCGATATTGCGCCCGGCATGTGCCGGGTCCCGGCGCCCGGCGGCGGAGATCATCAACGGTGCGATGCACGAAAGGCCGAGGCCAAACAACGCGAAGCCGACAACGCCGGTCACGGCCGTACCGCCCAATATCGTGGTGATCATGCCGAGGACGCACAACGTACCGCATCCAAACACCACCTGCGCATTACCGAACGCAGCGGCCAGGCGGTCGCCAAAAAGACGCCCCACGAATGACGCACCGACGAACAGTGAGACCGCCATGCCTGCGGTCGAGGTGGTGGTCGCGAACTCCCGGCGAATGTATTCCTGGCCCCAGTCGGCAATTGCGTTTTCGCCCATCATGCTGCCCAGCAGCAAGGTGCCGAGAGCGATCATCACCAGCAGCGTCTTGGCCGAAGGGCCCTTGCCGGTTTCGTCCCGGGACTGGGTGCCGGCTTGCCAGTCGTCGAGCTGGGCGTCGGGCACATCATGCTTGCCCAGCAACCATCGGCTGAACACACAGCCCAGAATGAACATCGCCAGGCCCAGTACGGTGTAAGGCACCAGCACGCTGTCGGTGTAGAACCGGGTCAGCCAACTGCATGCCATGCCCAGCAGGAAGCCGCCCAGGGAATAGAAGGCATGGAAGCCGGACATGATCGAGCGTCGATAAAACCGTTCAACCTGCACGCCGTGGGCATTCAAGGCGGTATCCAGGGCGCCGCGCAACAGCCCCAGCACAGAGCCGAAACACAGCGCAAACCAGAAACCGTTGACGAAGCCCAGCGGGATAATCGAAAGGGGATAGGCGAGGGCGCCAAGGGTAATTACCGGCTTGGCGCCGAAGGTGTCCAGCAGCCGCCCGACCAGCAGCGCACCGGCTGCGGAACCGACACCGACCCCGAGGGCAATCAGGCCGAAACTCGAGTCCCCGAGTTCTCCCGTCAGGCCAAGCTGGGTCCTGAACACGCTTACACCGGTGGACCAGATGTACATCATGGCGCCGATCATCATGAAACCGAGAAAGGTGGCGATACGTGCCTTGCGAATACGCGGGGGGATCGGGGTTTTCTGGAAAGTGCTTATCACGCTGCATGGTCCCTTTTGTTTTTGTGGGGTGGTTATGCAATTTTGGGTTATACGAATAACCTTGCGGAAGTAAAACCTGCACCCTGTGGGCTGTCAATGCTTTATCAATCCAGAATATGTAACAGTAACAAGGCAGTGGCTGGCGCTTGAGTTTTAAGTTATACGTATAACTCCAACTGTCCAGGTATTGGGGTTTCCGTGTCGTCTCAAGAGTTGTTATTGCCGTGCTCCACGCCGCATATGTCGGCCTACCGCTTGACGTTTCTGCTGTCCGGCCTGTGCATGGGCGCCTGGGCGCCGCTGGTTCCCTATGCGCGCAGCCGGGCCGGGGTGGACGACGGCGCATTGGGCATCCTGTTGCTGTGCCTGGGCCTGGGCTCACTGGTGATGATGCCGCTGGCGGGCATCCTGAACGCCCGCAAAGGTTGCCGCTTTACCATGCACATCGGCATCGCCCTGGTGTTTCTGACGCTGCCTCTGCTGGCGACCACACATTCATTCTTGGGCTTGATGTTTGCCCTGACCGTGTTCGGTGCAGGGTGCGGCGCAGTGGATGTGACGATGAACGTACAGGGCGTGATGGTTGAGCGTGCGACCGGGCGGTCCTTGATGTCGGGTTTTCATGGCTTGTTCAGCCTGGGCACGATTGTCAGTGCGGCGGGGATCACCGCGCTGCTCTGGCTGGGCGCCACGCCGTTGCTGGCCAGCAGCGCGGTGATGGCGGCACTGGCTGCGTTTGTCCTGAGTTACGGGCGCCAGATGCTCGGGCGCAGCGGCGAAGAGGGCAGCCCGATCTTCGTGCGGCCCACGCGTAAAGTCCTGGTGCTGGGGGTGCTGTGCCTGTTCGCGTTCCTGGCCGAAGGTGCGATTCTCGACTGGAGCGCGGTGTTCCTGACCCAGGTGCGTGATGTCGAGCCTTCCATTGCAGGCCTGGGCTACGCCTGCTTCGCCGTGATGATGGCGTTGGGGCGCTTGAGTGGCGACCGGATTCTGCTCAGGCTCGGCGCCCGGCTAGTACTGGTGGGCGGTGGCCTGATTGTAATCCTGGGCTTTCTCACGGTGGTGCTCGCGACGAACTGGCAGGTGAACCTGGTGGGGTTTGCGGTCATCGGCATCGGTTTGGCCAACATCGCGCCGGTGTACCTGTCGCTGGCGGGCGCGCAAAAGACCATGCCGGGGGAACTGGCGATTGCCGCTGCCACCAGCCTCGGTTATCTGGGTATCCTGATGGGCCCGGCGGTGATCGGCTTGTTCGCCCACGCGACGAATCTATCCTGGGCGCTGCTGGCGGTTGCCTCGCTGATGGTCGCAATCATGTTCAGTGCCACACGACTGGTTCCGAAGGTTTCCCCTCAACGGGTACACTGAGCGCCTGTTTTTTCATGACCTCGCATGAGGTTTCAAAAGGATTGGGAAGCAAGCGATGGCCGTTTCAATGAAAGACGTAGCACTGGCGGCAGGGGTGTCCCAGCCTGCGGTGTCTTACGCCTACAACCGACCTTCCAAACTGTCCCCGGCCCAGCGCGAGCATATCCTCGAGGTGGCCGCTTCATTGGGCTACCCGGGCCCCAATGTGCTGGGCCGCAGCCTGCGCTCGGGCAAGATCGGCGCCATCGGGTTGATGATGATGGACAAGTTGTCCCTGGCCTTTGCCGACCCGTGCACCATCGCCATGCTGCGCGGCATCAGTGAAGTGGGCGAGTTGGAAAATGTCGCACTGACACTGTTTCCGCTCAACAACAACCGCCTGGTAGGCCGGGGCCCGGCGGCGAGCCACGGCAGCCTGGCCCTGCGCGGGCTGGTGGATGGCCTGATTATCTCGACCCTGCCCGATGATCACCCGGCGGTGCTGGCGGTGGTGAAGCACAGTATTCCGTTCGTGGTGATCGACTCGCCGCTGGTCGAGAATTCGTTTTTTGTCGGCATCGACGATCGCGGTGCGGCTCGCACGCAAATGCAGCATCTGCTGGACCTGGGCCACCGCAAGATCGGCGTCATCATTGACCGCCTCAACCCGGATGGTTACCGCGGCCCGATTGACCTGCAACGCTTCAAAAGTGCCAGTGAGCGGATTGTCCGCGAACGCCTCACCGGTTACGTGGAGGCGGCCACCGCCGCGGGCCTGGCGTTTGAAGACCTGAGCGTGATCGAGGCCGGTGGGCTGGATTCCACGTCCGGCCAGGCCGCAGCGTTCACATTGCTGACCTCCAACGACGTCACGGCAGTGGTGGCGTGCTCGGATGTGATGGCGATTGCCTGCATGAAAACCGCCCACGCCCTCAGTCGCCAAGTGCCGCAGACGCTTTCGGTGATCGGCTTCGACGATATTCCCGAGGCGGTGCAGCTCGGGTTGACCACCATTGCCCAACCCATGGTGGAGAAGGGCGTGTACGCCGCACGCATGCTGACCGAGCAATTGAATGCCCCGGCTGATGCGCCGCTGGCGCCCGAGCAGAAGATTTTCGCCACCAAGCTGGTGGTGCGTACCTCGACCCGCAGTATCCAGCAGGCAGACGCCTGATCCCGTTGGTAAGGGATCGCTGTAGGGGCTGGCTTGCCTGCGATGGTATCGACTCAATACCACTGACAGACCGAGTCGACTGCATCGCAGGCAAGCCAGCTCCCACCTTTACCCGGGCTGCCCCTTGAAGTGTGCCGCTACTCTGAGGGCATTCGCCGCGATGGTCAGTGCCGGATTAACCGCCGCCGACGACGGGAAGAACGAGCTGTCCACCACCCATACATTCTCCAGGTCATGCAGCTTGCAGTTCAGGTCCAGCACGCTGGTGGTAGGGTCCTTGCCCATCACGGCAGTGCCGCACTGGTGGGAGTTCGTCGCGATGCCCATGCGCGCCTTGAGGATCAGCGGATACCCTGCATCACGCATGGTTTGGGTGGCCTTGCTCACCAGTCCTTCATGGGCCTTGAGGTTGTTCGGCGTCCAGTGAACCTTGATCGCACCGCGCTGTGTGTCGTAGGTGACGCGGTTGTCCTGGGTCGGCAGATCTTCCGAGGTCAGGTACAGGTCTACGCTGTGGTCAGTGATATAGCGTGAAGCGAATTTCGGCAGCCAGGGCCGCATGGCACTGATCATCGGCTCGCGGATTTTCCCCAGCATCTGCACGTTACCCAAGGGGAATGCGTTGTGCGGGCTGGCGCTGTACCAGTCGTTGATGGCCAGGGTTTTCTGGAAGGTCACGTTGTTCTTGCGTCGCGGGTCCACCGCCAGCATGAAGGTGCTGTTGTGCACCATGTAGTTACGCCCCAACTGCCCAGAGCTATTGCCCAGGCCATGAGGATGTTGAGCGTTCGCGGACTTGAACAGCAATGCCGCGCTGTTGACTGCGCCGCACGCCAGCACGAAGCGTTTGGCACGCAGTGTCACCTCGCGTCCATCGAACAGACCCCGCGCTTGAGTCACGGTTTTGCCATCGTTATCGGTGTTCAGCTGCCGGATCGTGGTGCGAGTCATCAGCCGAATGCTGCCACTGCGCAGGGCGGGCCTGAGCGCAGAAACTTCAGCGTCGGCCTTGGCCTCCACCAGGCACGGATAGCCATCGCAGGTTGAGCACAATACGCAATCGCCGCCATCGCCATAGTCCACCGCCGCCGGCATCACGAACGGCTTGAGTCCGGCACGCTGCATGCTTTGCTCCAGCGCAACCAGGGCCGGGTCGTGCTTGAGTGCCGGTTGCGGGAAGGGTCCTGAACGCCAGGGTTCGCTGGGGTCAATGCCGGCCTGGCCATGCACGCGGTAGAGCTTTTCCGCTTCGGCGTACCAGGGTTCAAACTCGGCGTAGCTGACGGGCCACGCAGGCGACACGCCCTCGGCATGCTGGATCTCGCCAAAGTCCGCCTCGCGAAACCGTGGCAGCATGGCGCCGTAGAATTTGGTGTTGCCGCCGACGTAATAAAACACCCCCGGCGAAAATGCTTGGTTGGCCTGGTCCAGCCACGGTTCGGCATTGCGATAGCGTCCTTGGCCGAACACCGCTTCAGCGCTCCAGTTCTGGATTTCCCGGGGCAGGAAATCCCCTCGTTCGACGATCACAATATCCAGCCCGCTGTCACGCAGGGCATGGGCGAAGGTCGAACCGCCCATGCCCGAGCCGATAATCACCACGTCACAGTTGATCGTGCCATCTGCATCAGGTGTCACCACGTCGAGGGCGCGCGGTTCGCGCGGCGCCCCCGGTTGTGGATTCAGCTCTGCATGATGCGAAATCAATGCATCACTCATGTGAGCCGCTCCGGCAGTTACAGGTGTTGTTCGGAATTACGGATTTGCCAGTACTCATCCTGGCGTTCGTCGGTGATGTATTCCGGAATCGGGAAGTCCCACCAGCCGGGCACCCAAGGGCCAGCCGCATCGCGGTCGGTGGGTACTTCGATCAGCACCGGCACATTCAAATCCAGCGCTTCCTGCAGGATAGGCTCAAGGTCTTCCGGGCGCTCCACACGGTAGGATTTGAGGCCGAAGGCTTCGCCCACCGCCTTGAAGTCCGGGCTGTAGGGCGTGCCGTCCGGGTGGTTGAACTCAGTGCCGATATGGCGGCTGGTCTGCTTGCGCTGGCCACCGCGAATCGACATGTAGCCGGCGTTGTTCTGGATCAGGAACACCACAGGGATATTGTTGGTCACGCAGATCGCAATTTCCTGGGAGGTCATCAGGAAATCGCCATCCCCGAGGATGCACACCACCGGCTGGTCAGGCGCCGCCAGCTTCGCACCGATGGCCGCAGGTACGGCCCAGCCCATGGACGAGAAGCCGCCGGAGGTCAGGTGGGTACGTGGCGTATAGACCGGGAAAGTCTGCTTGACCGCGCCCTGGGTGTTGCCCGAGCCAACCACCACGATGGTGTCCCGCGGGAACACTTTGCGCAGCGCGCCGAGGGGGCGTTGCGAGGTGAACGGAAAGCGATCGGAGTCACGACGGCCCGCCAGTTTGGTTTCCCATTCTTCCTGATAACCGCGCAGGTCGCTCAGGTACTCTTCGCGCTCAACCGTCTCGCCTTTCAGGCTTTCGACAATGGCGGCGAGGGCGTATTTGGCGTCGGCACAAATGCCCACGGTCACCGGGTAGTTCTTGCCGATTTCATGCGGGTCGATGTCGATGTGGATCAGCTTCGACGGCGGGATCGCGAAGGTCACGCCCTTGGCGTAGCTGGACGACGACCAGTCGGTGAAACGGCAGCCCACGGCGATGATCACGTCTGCGGTGGACGCGACTTTATTGCCGCACAGGGTGCCGGTCTGGCCGACACTGCCGGCGAACAACGGGTGATCTTCCGGGAAGCCGCTCTTGCCGTTCCAGGTGGTGACCACCGGGATCTTCCAGGCTTCGGCCAGGGCGAACAATTCCGCGCTGGCTTCGCCGGTAATCACGCCGCCGCCGATCACCAGCACCGGGCGCTTGCTCAGTTTCAGCTCTTCCACTGCGCGTGCGGTGGCTGCCGGGTCCGGGAAGCATTTGCCGATCGGGGTGCGCTCTTCGAGGGCATGCAGGGTCACTTCAGCGGCCTCGGCCTGCACATCCATCGGGATTTCCAGGTGCACCGGCCCGGGGCGTCCGGTGACCATTGCGCTCCAGGCGCGGTGCATCATGAACGGCAACTCTTCAACACGGGTCGCCACCCAATGACGCTTGGTCACGGCCTCGGCGATTTTCGGGAAGTCGTTGTCGGTGTAGCGCTCCAGCTCCTGCAGCAAGCCATGGCCACGCATGTGAGTGGGTGGCCCGCCGGTGATCAGCATCAGGCTGGTGGAGTCGGTAAACGCGGTGGCCATGCCGATCACCGTGTTGGCGGCGCCGGCACCGATGGACGTCACTGCCGCCATCGGCTTGCCGCTCACCCGGTAGTAACCATCGGCGAGGTGCACCGCGCTCTGCTCATGGAACACCTGGATGAACTTGAGCTTGGAGTCTTCTTCGAGGAAGGCGTCGGTCAGGGTCCAGATACCGTGGCCGGGAATACCGGCGACGTATTCGACGCCATAGTTTTTCAGGGTTTGAGCCACGATCTGGCTGCCGGTCAATTTAGTCATGACAGGACTCCTTGGGTTGATGAAACGGAGGGGGTTGCCTCGGCGGTACTGGCTGCACGCCCGCGTGTCGCCCAGTTCAGGCCTTGCTTGGTCAGGCGGCGGATATTCGGGTCGGCGAGGTTGCTGGTGTCGTGCCCGATGGAGTGATAGAACACCCGCCCCTGGCCCCACTGGCGCACCCACGCCACCGGGCTGCGATGGCCGTTTAGCCAGGGGAAGGGGTTGCCGTCGAAGGTGGTTTCAGCCAGCACATGAATGTTCGGGTCGACCTGCATGTAGTACTGCTCGGACCGTACCTCGAAATCCTCGACGCCCTGGGTCACCTCGTGGCTGTGGTCGATGACGTTGACCTGGTACGGGTGGGGAAAGCCTTCGCCCATCGGGTGTTCGAGGAATGAGCCGCCGAGCACCCAGTGATATTTGAGGCTGGCGCGAAACGCCGCGCCTGCGCCGTGCCAACCCACCAGGCCGGTGCCGCTTTCGATCGCTTCCAGCAGGCGGTTTTCCTGGGACGCGGTGAGCGTCTCGGTAGTGACGGCGTTGTTCCAGCCGATCACGATCAGGTCATAACCGGTCAAGTCCCTGTCCAGTGTGAAGATGTCGGTGGACTCTTCGACCTCGAAATCCAGTTCCTGGAAAACGGTGCGCGCCCATGCCGCAATTTCGTAGGGGAAATGGCCGGGCCAGCCACCGAATAGATACAAGACTCGACTCACGGTTGATCACCTCTTTACGTTGGGTGTGATTGTTAGGTTATACGTATAACCGCTTATTTAACCTATCACTCCGAATCCCTAAGTCAATGGGGCTTACATGTTTTTCATCGGGGGTTATACGAATAACGTCAGCAGCCCGCCGCAGTGCTTCAACACTGCGTCTGTGTTGCGTCAGGTTGCGTCACCAATAGGGAGGCTGCGAAATTGCCCGGGGCAGGGGGGTAGGAAAAGATGGTTGCCAATGCCGGGGGCATGTCGCGTGCCCTCAAGAACCACCTGGAGCCACTGATGATTCGTTACCTGAAAACGCCTAAACCGGTCGAAGCCCAAGCCGAGATTGCCGCCCAAGTCCGCGATACCGTTGAGCGCATCATCGCCAACGTCGCCCGTAACGGCGATGCGGCCGTACGTGAGTATTCGAAGCAGTTTGATCAGTGGTCGCCTGTATCTTTCCGGCTGAGCGACGAAGAAATTGCCGCCTGCGTGGCGAGCCTGTCCGAGCAGGAAATCGGCGATATCACCTTTGCCCAGGCCCAGGTCCGGCGCTTCGCCGAGGTGCAAAAAGCCTCGATGCACGATGTGGAAGTCGAGACCTTGCCTGGCGTGATCCTTGGGCATCGCAATATTCCGGTGAACTCGGTGGCTTGCTACATTCCGGGCGGCAAGTACCCGTTGCTGGCGTCGGCGCATATGAGCGTGCTGACGGCCAAGGTGGCCGGGGTGAAGCGCGTTGTTGCGGCCGCGCCGCCGTTTGATGGCAAGCCTCATCCGGCCATTGTGACGGCGATGTATTTGGCGGGTGCCGATGAGATCTATTGCGTGGGCGGGGTGCAGGCGATTGCTGCGTTTGCGTTGGGCACCGATACGTTCAAGCCGGTGGATATGATCGTTGGGCCGGGTAATGCGTATGTGGCCGAGGCCAAGCGTCAGTTGTTCGGCAAGATTGGTATCGACTTGATTGCCGGGCCTACAGAGACACTGGTGATTGCTGATGACAGCAGCGATGTTGAAATCATCGCTGCCGATTTGTTGGGGCAGGCGGAGCATGGGGTTAATTCGCCTGCGGTGTTTTTGACGAACAGTGCGGAGTTGGCGCAAACCCTGCCGGCGGAGATCGAGCGGCAGTTGGCGATCCTGTCCACCGCACCGGTTGCTTCTGTCGCCTGGCGCGACTATGGCGAAATCATCCTGTGCGACAGCGTCGACGAGCTGGTGCAGGAAGCCGATCGCATCGCCTCCGAGCACGTGCAGGTGATGACCCGCGATCCGTTGTATTTCCTGGAGCACATGACCAATTACGGCGCGTTGTTCCTTGGTGAGCGCACCAACGTTTCCTATGGCGACAAGGTGATTGGGACCAACCACACATTGCCTACCACCGGGACTGCGCGGTACACCGGCGGGCTGTGGGTCGGCAAGTTCATCAAGACGTGCACGTATCAGCGGGTGCTGACGGATGAGGCTTCGGTGTTGGTAGGGGAATACTGCTCGCGGCTTTGCGGGATGGAAGGGTTTGCGGGGCACAAGGAGCAGGCGGATATTCGGATTCGTCGTTACAAGAAGCACGGTTGAGGGTACATATCCGTTGTTTGGGTAACGGCGACTATTGGTTCCGCTCTTACAGCGGCTCACTTTTGAAGAGCGCAAAAGTAAGCAAAACGCTCTTGCCCCACCACTCGGCACCTCGCCTAGGCTCGGTGTGCCCTCACTCCGGCTTTGGACCGTGGGCCGCCGTCATGGGCCATCCTTGGCCCAGGACGGCTAACCTGG
>NZ_JACAPN010000040.1:0-24267 GCF_013385665.1 Pseudomonas sp. D4002 | reverse complement strand
CCAGGTTAGCCGTCCTGGGCCAAGGATGGCCCATGACGGCGGCCCACGGTCCAAAGCCGGAGTGAGGGCACACCGAGCCTAGGCGAGGTGCCGAGTGGTGGGGCAAGAGCGTTTTGCTTACTTTTGCGCTTTTCAAAAGTGAGCCGCTGTAAGAGCGGAACCATAAGTGGCCGTTACCGCAGCAACGGATATACACCCAAACCCAAAAACCACCTCACCCCCGCAAAGCCAACTCAATCAACTCATGCAGCTCCTCAACCTCCAACGGCACAGTAGAAAACAAACTGCGAAACACGGTGGGCGCAACGATCAAATTGATCAGCCGATCCACGCTGGGAAGTGTCCCGGCGTCGTCGGTGTACCGATCCAGGATCGTCTCCAACTGCCCGGTGAGAATCCCCACGCAATACCCCGGCGCCTGACTGCATTGCACATCACGCATCATCTCGCGGCCAAGGTCAGAGCTCATCTCATCACGGTATTGCTCACCCCAGGCCCGCAGGTCTCCGCGCAGGCTGCCGGTATCAGCCGGCTCACTGTCCGGGCGCAGACGGGCCATCGCAACATCGGCCAGCAGCGCCGCCAAGTCACCCCAGCGCCGGTAGATGGTCGAAGGCGTCACTCCGGCGCGCGTGGCTATCTGCGGCACGGTCACGCTGGAACGGTCCTGCTCTTCGAGCAATTCGCGCACTGCCGAATGCACTGATTCCTGGACCCGGGCACTACGGCCCCCCGGGCGGAGCCCTTCTTTTATCGCCATGCGTAAAACCTTAACACAAAGAATTTGCTTTAAGCGCCATCCGGTAGCACACTCCGCAAAAGCAAAATATTAGCTTTAGCGGAGCGTGCCCATGTCCAGCGTTACTTCTCATCGTTCCAGCCTGGTGTTTCTGGCGATCACCTTGCTGACGTTTCTCGCCGCCTCCAGCGCGCCGACCCCGTTGTACCACCTCTATCAAGAGGGCCTGCACTTTTCGGCGGCGATGTTGACCCTGGTATTTGGCATTTACGCCTTGAGCCTGCTGGCTGCATTGCTGACCGTGGGGTCGCTGTCGGACCACCTGGGGCGCAAGCCGGTCATTTTTGCCGCGCTGCTCGTCGATATGCTGGCGATGCTGCTGTTTATCAATGCCGACAGCGTCGGCTGGCTGATTGCCGCCCGCACGGTACAAGGCTTTGCCACCGGCATGGCCACCGCTGTGCTGGGCGCCGCATTGCTCGACACCGACCGCCAGCAAGGCCCGCTGATCAACAGCGTAGCGCCTTTGCTGGGCATGGCCTGCGGGGCCATGGGCTGCAGCCTGCTGGTGGAGTTCGCGCCGATGCCGACCACGTTGATTTACTGGACCCTGCTCGGGTTGATGATCCTGCAGGCATTGTACGTCTGGCGCCTGCCGGAGACAGTCAGCCGGATTCCGGGGGCCCTGGCCTCGCTATGGCCCACCTTGCATGTACCGCCCCAGGCCCGCCGCGCCTTGTGGATCTCGTTGCCGGTAGACGTAGCCGTATGGGCCATGGGCGGTTTTTATCTGTCCCTGGCGCCCTCGCTGGTGCGGGCGGCGACCGGGTCCACCTCGAACCTGATCGGCGGCGGACTGGTGGCGGTGTTGACGCTGAGCGGGGCGGTGATGATTTTCAGCCTGCGCAACCGCCCGGCGGACAAAGTCCTGCGGTTGGGCGCCGTGCTGCTGGCGGTGGGTGTTGCGCTGATCCTCACGGCCGTCCACAGCGCCAGCCTGCCGCTGTTCTTCATGGCCACGCTGATCGCCGGCGGTGGTTTTGGCTCGGGATTCCTCGGTGCGCTGCGCAGCGTCTTGCCGTTGGCCTTGCCCCATGAGCGGGCGGGCTTGATGTCGGCGTTCTATGTGCTGAGTTACCTGGCGTTCTGTGTGCCGTCGCTGTTGGCGGGCAACTTGACGCGCACCTTCGGTTTGATCGCCACCACCGACGGTTATGGCGTGGTGCTGATCGTATTGGCACTCGGCGCGTTGGTGGCGTTGCTAATGCAGGATTTGGCGAAGAGCAGGGCGACGGCGGGTAATTGATTCGGTAATAATTCGTCACCCTTACGCCTTGGGATTCACCCATGAAGATCATCCGCAGCAAAGAATTCACCGGCACCCGCGCCTGGGAGGCGCTGGACATCGCCAATATGAACGGCATCACCACCCGTTTGCATTGGACCGACCAGCCGTATCGCTGGCACGTGAATGACGGCGAAGAGGTGTTCGTGGTGCTTGATGGCCAGGTGCAGATGCACTATCGCGAAAACGGCAGCGAACAGATGGCCTTGCTTCAGGTAGGCGACATCTTCTACGCCAGTGTCGGCACCGAGCATGTGGCCCATCCACAGGGCCCCGCACGGATTCTGGTGATTGAAACCGAAGGCAGCATTTAATGGTATATCTACGAAACAGATAACAGTTAGAGATATTACCCGTTATATAGATATTCGATTCGGTTCTACCATGGTCTCAACCTCATGCGAGGAAGAGGACTACACCATGACTTGCCCGAATACGCTTCACAGCAGCTTGAAACCCTTCAGTTACCTGACCCGTCCCCGGGAAGTGATTCGCCAGTTCACCCCCAACTGGTTTGCCGCCACCATGGGCACCGGGGTGCTGGCGTTGGCGCTGGCGCAATTGCCGGTCAACCTGGCGGGGCTGCACGCCGTGGCCGAAGGGCTGTGGCTGTTTACCATCGGCCTGTTTGTGCTGTTCAGCGTGCTGTATGCGGCGCGCTGGGTGATGTTTTTCCACGAGGCCCGGCGCATTTTCGGGCACTCCACGGTGTCGATGTTCTTCGGCACCATCCCCATGGGCCTGGCGACCATTATCAACGGCTTCCTGCTGTTCGGCGTGCCGCGCTGGGGGGATGGCGTGGTGCAACTGGCCGAGGTGCTGTGGTGGCTCGACGTCGCGATGGCCCTGGCCTGCGGGGTGCTGATCCCGTTCATGATGTTCACCCGCCAGGAACACAGCATCGACCAGATGACTGCCGTGTGGCTGTTGCCGGTGGTGGCCGCGGAAGTCGCCGCCGCCAGCGGTGGCCTGTTGGCGCCGCACCTGGCCGACGCCCATTCGCAACTGGTGATGCTGGTGACCAGCTACGTGCTGTGGGCGTTTTCCCTGCCGGTGGCGTTCAGCATCCTGACCATCCTGATGCTGCGCATGGCCCTGCATAAACTGCCACACGCCAATATGGCCGCGTCGAGCTGGCTGGCTCTCGGTCCCATCGGCACCGGTGCCCTGGGCATGCTGGTACTGGGCGGTGATGCACCTGCCATCTTTGCCGCCAACGGTCTGCCCGGCGTCGGTGAGATGGCCAACGGCATCGGCCTGGTCGCAGGCATCACCCTGTGGGGCTTCGGCTTGTGGTGGATGCTGATCGCGGTGCTGATCACCCTGCGTTACCTGCGGGCCGGTATCCCGTTCAACCTTGGCTGGTGGGGCTTCACCTTCCCGTTGGGCGTGTACTCGCTGGCCACGCTGAAACTGGCGAGCACCTTGCACCTGGGTTTTTTCAGCATCGTTGGTTGCGTGTTGGTGGCGGCGCTGGCGCTGATGTGGCTGATCGTCGCCAAGCGCACGGTGCAGGGCGCCTATAAAGGCGAGCTTTTTGTATCGCCGTGCATTGCAGGACTAGCGAATAAGTAAGCAGGATTAGGTAAAGTCGTGGCCTGGAAAAACCAATAACAGCCTTCAGGCCACGCAGGAACACGGACGATGAGCCACCCCTCGCAATTCACTTTGCTGCGCAAACGGCGTTTCCTGCCGTTCTTCATTACCCAGTCCCTTGGTGCGTTCAACGACAATATATTCAAGCAGTCGTTGATCCTGGCGATTCTCTACAAGCTGACCATCGAGGGCGACCGCTCGATCTGGGTCAATCTCTGCGCGCTGCTGTTTATCCTGCCGTTCTTCCTGTTCTCGGCCCTGGCCGGGCAATTTGGCGAGAAGTTCAACAAGGACGCGCTGATCCGGGTGATCAAGATCGGCGAAATCGTGATCATGTCCGTGGGCGCGGTGGGTTTCATGTTCAACCACCTGGAGCTGATGCTGCTGGCGCTGTTTGCCATGGGCACGCACTCGGCGCTGTTCGGGCCGGTGAAGTACTCGATCATGCCCCAGGCCCTGCACGAAGATGAGCTGGTGGGCGGCAATGGCCTGGTGGAAATGGGCACGTTCCTCGCGATCCTCGCGGGCACCATTGGCGCCGGGATCATGATGTCGTCCACCCATTACGCGCCGGTGGTCTCGACCGCCATCGTCGGCATTGCGGTGCTGGGCTACCTGGCCAGCCGCAGCATTCCGCGCGCGGCGGCGTCCAGCCCCGAGATGCGCCTGAACTGGAATATCTTCAGTCAGTCCTGGGCCACCTTGAAGCTCGGCCTGGGGCAGACACCGGCGGTGTCGCGCTCGATTGTCGGCAACTCGTGGTTCTGGTTTGTCGGCGCGATCTACCTGACGCAAATCCCGGCCTACGCCAAGGAATGGATGTACGGCGACGAGACTGTGGTAACGCTGATCCTCACGGTGTTCTCGGTGGGCATCGCACTGGGTTCGATGCTGTGCGAAAAGCTCTCCGGGCGCAAAGTCGAGATCGGCCTGGTGCCGTTCGGCTCGTTCGGTTTGACCGTGTTCGGCCTGCTGTTGTGGTGGCATTCCGGCGGCTTCCCGCAGAACGTCCAGGCCAACGACTGGATCGCCGTGCTGAGTTACGGCCAGGCGTGGTGGGTGTTGTTCGATATCCTCGGCCTTGGCGTATTCGGCGGCTTCTATATCGTGCCGCTGTACGCGTTGATTCAGTCGCGTACCGCCGAGAACGAGCGGGCGCGGGTGATCGCGGCCAACAACATTCTCAATGCGCTGTTCATGGTGGTCTCGGCGATCGTCTCGATCCTGCTGCTGAGCGTGGCCAAGCTGTCGATTCCCGAGCTGTTCCTGGTGGTGTCGCTGCTGAACATCGCGGTCAACACCTACATCTTCAAGATCGTGCCCGAGTTCACCATGCGTTTCATGATCTGGCTGCTCAGCCATTCCATGTACCGCGTCGAGCACAAGAACCTCGAGCTGATCCCAGACGAGGGCGCGGCGTTGCTGGTGTGCAATCACGTGTCGTTTGTCGATGCGCTGTTGATTGCCGGTTCGGTGCGTCGGCCGATTCGTTTTGTCATGTACTACAAGATCTACAACCTGCCGGTTTTGAACTTTATCTTCCGCACTGCCGGGGCGATTCCGATTGCCGGGCGGCATGAGGACATCCAGATCTACGAAAAGGCCTTCCAGCGGATTGCCCACTACCTTAAGGACGGCGAGCTGGTGTGCATCTTCCCGGAAGGAAAATTGACCTCCGATGGCGAGATGAACGAGTTCCGAAGCGGCGTGACGCGGATTCTTGCAGAGACGCCGGTGCCGGTGATTCCGATGGCGTTGCAGGGGTTGTGGGGGAGTTTCTTCAGTCGCGATCCGAACAAGGGCTTCTTCCACCGGATCTGGTCGCGAGTGACCCTGGTGGCCGGCGCGCCGGTAACGGTGGAGGCGGCGACGCCCGAGGCGTTGCATGGGGTGGTGGGGGAATTGCGCGGGAGTGTCAGGTAGTTGATCGTTCCCACGCTCTGCGTGGGAATGCCGCCGTGGTCGCTCTGCGTCTGCCTTTAGAGTCGTGACGCGGAGCGTCACAGGATGCGTTCCCACGCAGAGCGTGGGAACGATCTGGTGCCTACCTAAGCGCTGATCTTGAGGCCAATGAGCCCGCAGATAATCAACGCCACACTGGCCAGTCGAAACAGCGCCATGGACTCCCCGAACAGGATAATCCCGGCAATCACCGTGCCCACTGCACCGACACCGGTCCAGATGGCATAGGCGGTACCCAGCGGCAGTTCCTTCATGGCCAACCCCAGCAACCCGAGGCTGACGGCCATGGCGGCAATCGTCAGGGCCGTGGGCAGTGGCTTGCTGAAACCGTCGGTGTATTTCAGTCCGACGGCCCAGCCGACTTCAAACAGTCCGGCAAAAAACAGAATGATCCAGGACATGATGACCTCCCTTCTTAGGTGGGGTCGTCCCCGGATTAAGCGCTTGATTGCGTCGCAGGGTCGTCCCCGCGAAGCCCGGTAGATTGCCGAATATTGATCAGGTGATCAAGTTTCGGACTTGCCCGCCAACAATTCGCGGTCTTCCTTTTCGCTCATCCGCCGGAAGTACGTAGCCAGGAGTGCCCCGGAAATATTGTGCCAGACGCTGAACAGCGCACTCGGCACCGCCGCCAGCGGCGAGAAATGCGCACTTGCCAGTGCGGCGCCCAAGCCGGAGTTCTGCATGCCCACTTCCAGCGACAGGGATTTGCGTTGTGCCAGCGGCAGCCCGAACACACGGCCGGTGAAATAGCCCAGCAGGAAGCCAAAGGTGTTATGCAGGATCACCACCGCCATGATCAGCAGGCCCGACTCGGCAATCTTCGCCTGGCTGGCCGCCACCACGGCGGCGACAATCGCCACGATGCTGACCACCGACACCAGCGGCAACACCTCGACCGCATGCCGTACCCGGGCGCCCAGCAAGCGCTGCGCCACCACGCCCAACACGATCGGCAGCAGTACCACTTGCAGGATCGACCAGAACAACTCCATGAACGACACCGGCAACCAGGCCGAGGCCAGCAGCCAGATCAGCGCGGGCGTCAGCAGCGGAGCGAGGAGGGTGGTGACGGCTGCAATGGCCACCGACAGGGCCAGGTCGCCTCGGGCCAGCCAGGTCATGACGTTGGACGACGTGCCGCTCGGGCAGCAGCCGACGAGGATCACACCGACGGCAATTTCCGGTGGCAGGTGAAAGACCTGGCACAGCAGCCAGGCCACGCCGGGCATGATCACGAAATGCGCGACCACACCCAATGCCACGCGCCACGGATGGCGCGCGACTTCAGCGAAATCTTCAAGTTTGAGGGTCAGCCCCATGCCGAACATTACCAGGCCCAACAGCGGCACGATGGCGCCTTTGAGGCCGAGAAACCAGGCGGGTTGCAGGAACGCAACCACGGCAAAAATCAGCACCCAGTAGGCGAAGGTATTGCCGACGAAACGGCTCAAGGCGGCGAGTGCACGCATGGGGTTGGTCCTTGTTATTCGATTTTGGAAGTGCGCATGCGATCAAATGTGGGAGCGGGCTTGCTCGCGAATGCGGTGTGTCAGCCAGGAAGATATCAACTGAAAGGACGCATTCGCGAGCAAGCCCGCTCCCACATTTTGATCTTCACAAGGCTTTAGATACCTTGTGGGGTTTCTTCGCCACCCAGTGCCTCAACCAACGCCGGCAGGAAGTCGCCAAACGTCAGCATCATCAGGGTAAAGCTGGCGTCCTGCTGGCCCAGTGCTTCGTCGCCGCCGTCCTGTTCCGCCTGATCCTGCAGCAGGTCTTCGAACTTCAGGCGCTTGACGGTCATTTTGTCGTCCAGCATGAAGGACAGCTTGTCCTGCCAGGCCAGGGACAATTGGGTCACGACTTTGCCGGTGGTCAGGTGCAGCTGGATCTCTTCGCCGGTCAGGTCCTGGCGTTTGCAGCGCACGATGCCGCCGTCTTCGTGGGTGTCGCGCAGTTCGCATTCGTCGAGGACGAAGAAGTCATCGGCCGGTTTCTGGGTGGTGACCCAGTCGGTCATGATGGCGGTTGGCGCGGTTTTCACGGTCAGCGGACGTACTGGCAGGGTGCCGATCACTTCACGCAGGGTGGACAGCAGGTCTTCGGCACGTTTCGGGCTGGCGGAGTTCACCAGGATCAGGCCTTGTTTCGGCGCGATGGCGGCGAAGGTCGACGAGCGACGGATGAACGCGCGCGGCAGGAAGGCCTGGATGATTTCATCCTTGATCTGGTCGCGTTCCTTTTTGTAGACCTTGCGCATTTGCTCGGCTTCGATCTCTTCGACCTTTTCCTTCACCGCATCACGCACCACGCTACCCGGCAGGATACGTTCTTCCTTGCGCGCAGCGATCAGCAGGAAATCACCGCTGACGTGTACCAGGGGCGCGTCTTCGCCTTTACCGAAAGGGGCGACGAAACCGTAAGTGGTCAACTCCTGGCTTGCACAAGGGCGCGCCAGTTTGGTGGCCAGTGCAGTTTCCAACGCCTCGGCATCAACAGGCAGATCTTGGGTCAGGCGATAGATAAGCAGGTTTTTGAACCACATGGGGTGAGTCTCTCCTTATATACAAAGGGGGGCATTATTCTCCTCATGGCGTCATAGGCCAACCCTCGCTAAGCCATTGGAAGGCCTGAAAAAAATTATTTAAGAAAGTGCTTGCCAGACTATGGGTCGCTCCGTAGAATGCGCGCCACACCGAAAGTGAAGGGTGATTAGCTCAGCTGGGAGAGCGTCTGCCTTACAAGCAGAATGTCGGCGGTTCGATCCCGTCATCACCCACCATTCGCTTTATGTGTTACGCGCAGCGGTAGTTCAGTCGGTTAGAATACCGGCCTGTCACGCCGGGGGTCGCGGGTTCGAGTCCCGTCCGCTGCGCCATATTCGGTCACCTGGAACGCTGAACGCCAGGTACCACAGGAAGCCCGCTCATTGAGCGGGCTTTTTGCCGTCTGGGGTTTGCTAAAACCATCAGTCAGAAAAACGCCCCCGATCATGTACCGTGATCGGGGGCGTTTTTGATTGGGTTCAGAAATCCCAGCGGGTGGTGACCATAAAGTTGCGCGGCTCACCATAAGCGGCGGAGTTATAGAAGCCGATGTTGGTGTAGTAGGATTTGTCGAAGATGTTGTTGACGTTCAGGGTCGCCGACACGTTCTTGGTGATCTGGTAACGGGTCATCAAGTCCACCAGCCAGTACGCCTCCTGGGAGAACTCTTCATAACCGCCATGGGGGGTGTTGTAGATGTCCTGCCAGCCCACGCTTTGCCAGCGCACGCCACCGCCGACGGTCAGCTTGTCCAGGTCGCCTTTGAGCTTATAAGTGGTGTACAGCTTGACCTGGTCTTCGGGCTCGAACGTGGAAATCTTCTGGTCCTGGTCGTCACGCACCACCTTGTGGGTGTAGCCGGCCTGAATCTGCCAGCCCGGGCTCAACTCGCCGGACACTTCAAGCTCGTAGCCCTTGGTGACGGCCTTGGTGCCTTTGTAGGCATAGTTCTGCGGTGTAGGTTTCAGGTTGTTGTAGTCGTCGTCGGAAACGGCGCGGTTGTTTTCATGGACCTCGAAGTACGCTGCGCTGGCGTTCAGGCGTCCGTCGAAGAAATCAGCCTTCATGCCCAGCTCGTAGTTTTGGCCTTCGTCCGGCTCAAGCAACTGGTTTTGCCGGTCGCGGTTGTAGTTCTCCTGGGGCATGAAGATATCGGTGTAGCTGGCGTAGACCGAGTAGGTTTCATCCAGGTCATACACCACGCCGACATACGGTACGAAGCGTCCGGTCTCGCGGTAGGACGGGTTATTGCCGGTCAGGTGGTAATTGACCACGCGGCCACCGAGCAGCAGCTTCAGGTCATCGGCCAGGTTCAGGCGTGTGGTCATGTAGGCGCCGGTCTGGCGAATGGTGTCGTCGATGTATTGCTGCGGCGCGCCCCAGTAAGGTTGGGGGGCGTGGCCGTGCCAGTTATTGAAGTCGACGAGGTTGGGGGCGAGGTTCCAGTAGCCCTTGCCGTTCCAGTCCGAAATGCCGATGGAGCCGCCCACCACCAGTTCATGCTCACGGCCGCCCAGGCTGAAGGGGCCGCTTGCGTACAGGTCGGCGGAGTCGCTGACGGTTTCCCCGGTGTATTTTTGCGAAGTGACATGTGCGGTGCCGTCTGCACGGGGCTCGTCACCCTGAATCGAAGCCATCAGTGCATGGTAGCCGTTGATCTTGTGGTCCAGTTGCAGTTTGGTCACCCAGCCGTTGCCGAGGTCATGTTCAAGCATGGCGAAGGCGGTACGGGTGTATTGCTCCCAACTGCTCCAGTTGGCCGCGTTGTTGAACGAGCGCTTTACGCTATTGCGATCGCCATTGGCGTTGATCAGCGGAAAACTGCCGGACCAGCTCGAGGCGGTGGGCAGGCTGTCCTGATAGTCGCCGCCCACGGTCAGCATCGTGTCGGGGGACAGGTCGAATTCCATGATGCCGTAGTACACCGGGCTTTTGCGCGAGTAACGGTCCATGAACGAGCGCTTGTCCTGATACGCCGCGACGGCCCGGCCACGGACGTTGCCGCTTTCGGTCATCGGGCCGCTGACGTCCAGTTCGCTGCGGTAGTTGTCCCAAGAGCCCGCGCCGAGGCTGGCATGGCCCTGGAAGTCAGCCGTGGGTTTCTTGCGCACCAGGTTGATCGTGGCACCCAATGAGCCGGCACCCGTGAGCAGGCCGGTGGCGCCTTTAAGCACTTCGACCCGATCATAGATCGCCATGTCGCTCAGGGTATTGCCCGCCGAATAGGCGACGTTGCGCGCGGTGGAAGGAATGCCGTCGTACTGGAAGTTATTGATGGAGAAACCGCGGGCGTAGTAGTTGGTGCGGTCGGTGTCGAAGGCCGACACGGTGATGCCCGGGGTGTGGCGCATCACGTCGTCGACGTTGTTCAGGCCGAAGTCATCCATGTGTTTGCGGGTGACGACGGTCACCGATTGCGGGGTTTCCTTGGGGGTCAGCACCAGCCGCGTCGCAGTCGCGATGCTGCCTGGAGTGTAGGAATCAGTCCCTTCAGTAACGTTGCCCAACTGGTTGGAGCTGACCTGGGTCGGGCCTAGTTCCATGGCGTCGGTGGCGGCAGGGTCAGCTTCGAGCGCGTACACCTGATCACCTTTGATCACGCGGTAGCCGCTGCCCTGTAACAGCCTGTCGAACCCTGCGTCCACGCTATAAGTGCCTTTCAGCCCCGGCCCATTCAGCCCCTGCAGGTTCTGGGACTGGAACACGATAGCCACGCCCGCTTGCTGGGCGAACTGGTTAAGTGTGGCGCCCAGCGGCCCTGCAGGTATGTCGTAGGCTTGGGCCGCGACGTTTACCGTATCGGCCTGGGCCAGATGGGTATTGAGCAGCGTCGTCGCGAGCAGTGTGAGGGTCAGCGGCGCGCTGCTCAGCAGGCGTCTGCGGGGTTTGGAAGGGAGCGGCATGACGATGGCAGTCCTTTAGTTATCGATATACCTTCCTTGACGGGTAGCGTTAAACAAAGCGGAAACAATTTGGATAATTATTTTTTGCTCTCGGTATCCGGGCTGACGATCATCAGCCACGGCGTAAAGGTTTTCAGCGTGATCGGCAGGGTTTGAGCCAGCATCTGCAAGGTGCGGTCGGTGTCATCCAGGGGAAGTACGGCCGAGACCTTGAGACTGGCCAGTGCGGCGCGATCAAACTGCAAGCGGCCCGAACGGTGACGGGCGATCTCATCCAGCACTTCCGGCAACGGTCGGTTATCCACCACCAGTTGATGGCGGCGCCAGGCCCCATTGATGCTCGCCGTATCGACGCTGCCCGAGAGCCGCACGGCATCTTTGCTGAGTCGCGCCTGCGAGCCCGCATCAACTTCCAGTGTCTGCTGCCCGTTCGCGCTTTTTGCCGCCACGCGGGATTCGAGCATGCTCAGCACCGTAACGTCATCCTCGCGCCTGACCACAAATCGCGTACCCAGGGCGCGCAGGGTGCCTTGGGCGGTCTGCACCACAAATGGCCGTTCGCCATCGTGGGCCACTTCCACCAGGATCTCACCTTGCAGCAATTCGATGCGGCGCTGCCGGCTGTCGAAATGCAGATTCGCCGCACTGATGCCGTTCAGGGTCAGCGTCGAGCCGTCCGCCAGCCGCAGGGTTTTCCATTCGCCGGGACCGTTGTGCACATCGGCCATCCATTGTTGTGGATAAGGACTGTAGAGCAGCGCCATGGCGGGAAGGCCCAGGCTGCAGGCCAGTACCAACGCGCGGACGTAGTTTTTGCGCGCCTTCCCATGCCGGGGAAAGGCCGCACTCAAGGCCGCCCGGGCCGGTGCCTTTTGCCCGCGCAGGGCCTGCATCCGCGCAATCACATCTTCCATGCGCGCTGCTGATGCGGCGTGTTGCGGGCCTTGCTGCTTCCAGCGCTCGAACGCCTGGCGCTGGGCCTCGGTCAATTCACCTTCGTGCAGGCGAATCATCCATTCGGCGGCTTGTTCGTCGATCTGTTGGCGGGAGGCGGGCATGTGCGGTTCAGATATCCACGCTGTGGCAGCAATGCAGCAGGGCCTGGATCAAATACTTGCGTACCGTACGCTCCGACAATTTCAGGTGGCGGGCGATTTGCTGCTGGGTCAGGTCTTCGAGGTAATACAGCACAAACGCCTGGCGCATATTGTCGTGCATGCCTTCCAGCATGAAGGCAATGTGCTCGAGGGCTTCCAGGGTGGTGTGGATCTGTTCGGGCGACTGGAAACCTTCCAGGGTTTCCACCGTCAGCATCAATTCCTGAAGGTAGGCGTGCTCAATCTGCTTGCGCCGTGCCTGGTCGATGATCAGCCGCCTGGCGGTGGTACTTAAATAGGCGCGGGGTTCGCGGATGGCGGTCACCGACTCGCGGGCGTGCAGAATCCGCGCGAAGGTGTCCTGCGCCACGTCGGCGGCGTTATGGGTACAGCCCAGTTTTCGGCGCAACCAAGTGAACAGCCAGCCGTGATGCTCGCTGTACAGCTCGGTAATCTCCCGTTGGAACGGCGGTTCACCCACAGACATAAGACCCGGCCCAGGTGTTATTGAGAATAATTGTTAATTGTGGGGCCAAGGCTTGGGCAAACGCAATAGACTCGCGTTTGCACCCAAAGCGCCGGTTTTTCGGGGTGCGCGGGGTCGAAGACAAAATATTTTAAATAAATTGCATTTAAATCATGACATTACGGAAAAATGCTATAGAATGCGCCCCACACCGAAAGTGAAGGGTGATTAGCTCAGCTGGGAGAGCGTCTGCCTTACAAGCAGAATGTCGGCGGTTCGATCCCGTCATCACCCACCATTCGCTTTATGTGTTACGCGCAGCGGTAGTTCAGTCGGTTAGAATACCGGCCTGTCACGCCGGGGGTCGCGGGTTCGAGTCCCGTCCGCTGCGCCATATTCGGTCACCTGGAACGCTGAACGCCAGGTACCACAGGAAGCCCGCTCATTGAGCGGGCTTTTTTGTGCCTGGGATTCAGCTCAACGACTGAATGCCCGGTTCGGTTTGCACGGGTGCAATGCTGTTTCGCCCCATGAAGGCCAGGACCACCAACGCCGTCAGCACGGTGAATCCCGCGAGCAGTTGCAGCAACGTGTTGAACCCCGCGATGTAGGCGCTGCGCAGTGCTTCCGGCGGAAGGGCGGCCGAGGCCAGTTGCACGTTGCCCATGACCAGGCCTTGGGCAATCACTGACACGTCGGCCCCTGCGAGACCCTTCAGGTGATGTGCCACCAATGCGCCCAATACTGCCATCGTGATCGCCAGCGCCACGCCTTCACTGGCCACGCGGGTGGTGTTGAAAATCCCCGCCGCCATTCCCGCGCGCTCCTTGGGCACCACGCTGATCGCCAAACCATCCATCAAACCCCACGGCAGCCCGGTGCCGATCCCGATGACCAGCATTGCGGCTATGGTCTGCGCAGGCTGGTTGGCCAGGCTTAATCCCCACAGGCCCACCGCCGCGATCAGCAAGCCAATGGCACACAACAGTCCTGCTGAGAGCCAGCGGGTCAGCGATGCGGCGATCATCGGCACCACCAGCATCGGTGCCGATAACGCGAGCATCATCAAACCCGCGTCCAGCGCGCTGGCGCCTTCCACACCGATAAACCGCAGGGGCAGCAACACGATCAGCACGATGTAGCAGTAACAGGTACCGATCGGCAGGAGCTGCACGCCAATAAAACGCGGGAAGCGAAACAGCCGCAGCTCTAGCATCGGTTGGCTGGAGCGGTTTTCGACGAGGATAAACACCAGCAAAAACACCGCCGCCGCGATCAGCAGGGCATCAACCAACGGCGACGTCCAGCCGTGCTCCGGCGCGAGGATCACCGCCGTGGTCAGGGCTACCAGCATTGCGGAAAACGTCAGTACACCAGCGGTGTCCAGCCGCATCGCTTGCGGGTCGCGGCTTTCACGCATTTTGGGCGCGGCAAACAGCAGCGAAATACCGGCCAATAATGCAGTGCCGAGAAAAATCGAGCGCCAGCCCCAGTGCTCGATCAGCACCCCCGACAGCAATGGCCCAAACGCCAGGCCTGCACCGAATGTGGTGCCCAGCAAGCTGAAGGCGCGGGTGCGGGCATGGCCGTCAAACTCCTGGGCCAGCGCCGCACAGCCACCGGCCAATGCCGTAGCCGCCGCGACGCCCTGCACGCCACGCAACACATCCAGCCAGAAAATCCCCGGTGCCACTGCCAGCAGCAAGGAGACCACGGTAAACAGCGCCATGCCCCACAAGAAAAGACGCTTTCTCCCATACAGGTCGGCTAGGGTGCCGGCGGCCATTAACAGGCTGCCGAAACTCAGCATGAATGCGTTGGTGATCCACGCCAGCTGGCTGGGCTGGGCGGCAAATGCCTGGCCGATAAAGGGCGTGGCGACGGCGCCGCCGGTAAAGCTCATGGGCAATACCAGGGCGGCCAGGCAAATGGCCGCCAGGATGGAATATCGGCCATGGGCGGGCGCAGATTCGGTTGTCGTGTTCATAGGGGCATTCCCGCGAGTTTGAAGATTAAAAGACTCTAATCAGGATGCAATCACGGATAAACGGGCTTACATTCCGTTCATAACGGACTGAATGGATGCAATGACGTGACCGATAACTTGAGCGGCGTGATCGCCTTCGTGAAAACCGCGGAAGCCCTGAGCTTCACCGGCGCGGCCCGGGCGATGGGGATTTCCGCTTCGGCGGTGGGCAAGAATGTCGCCAAGCTTGAGGCGTCACTGAATGTGCGGCTGTTGCACCGCAGTACGCGCAAGGTCAGCCTCACCGCCGAAGGCCAATTGTTCTACGAGCGCAGTCGGAAAATTCTCGACGACCTGCAAGACGCCCGCGCCATGCTTTCCCATGCGATGCAGGCACCCCGGGGCAAACTGCGGGTCAGCCTGCCCACCATCGGTTATCGCTTTCTCTTTCCGCACATGAGGGCGTTCCGCAAAGCCTACCCCGAGATCGAACTGGAGCTGGATTTCAACGACCATCTGGTGGATGTGATCGAGGAGGGCTTCGACGTGGTCATCCGCAGCGGCGGTCTGGCGGACTCGACCCTGATGGCCCGCAAACTGGGACCGTTCAGGTTTGTGCTGTGCGCATCACCCGAGTACCTACGGGCCAACGGCCGGCCAGAGTCCCTGAGCGATTTGGAGCATCACCCGTGCTTGCGTTACCGCTTCGCCACCACCGGCAAAATCATGGACTGGACCTTGTCCGCCAACCCGGCCATCACCCAATTGCGCCTGCCCACCGCGCTGACCCTGAACAACATGGAGGCCATGCTCCGGGCCGCGATGGACGGCCATGGGATTGCCTACGTGCCGGACTTCCTGGCGCGCGAAGCCCTCGCCCAGGGCCAGCTGGAAACCGTGCTCGACGGCCATTCCGATGACCAGGGCCAGTTCTGGGCCCTGTGGCCATCCAGCCGGCACCTCTCGCCGAAAATTCGCGTGTTTGTCGACTTCGCCGCCGCGCACCTGTTCACAAGCCCACCAGTCGGTAGCCCACCTGCAACTCGGTGATGAAGTACTGCGGCTGGGCCGGGTCCGCCTCCAGCTTCTGCCGCAGGTGCGCCATGTGCACCCGCAGGTAGTGGGCGCGGTCCACGTAATCCAGGCCCCACACCTCGAGCAATAATTGCCGATGGGTCAGCACCCGGCTCTGCCCGCGAATCATCGCGCACAGCAGGCGGTATTCGATGGGCGTCAGGTGCACCGGCAGGCCTTGGCGCCACACTTCATGGGTCGCCAGGTCCACCTCGATATCGCCAAACGCCACCTTGCTGGTGGCCGCCACGGTGCCGGTCTGCCCATGACGGCGCAGTTGCGCACGGATGCGCGCGAGCAACTCGGGTACGCCGAAGGGTTTGGTCAGGTAGTCATCGGCGCCGGCGTCCAGGGCGGCGACTTTTTCCTCTTCGCGATCCCGTGCCGACAACACCAGGATCGGCACCGCCAGCCATCCCCGCAGCTCGCTGATCAGCTGTTTGCCGTCGCCGTCCGGCAGGCCGAGGTCGACGATCACCAGGTCCGGCTGACGGCTGGAAGCGTGGATCAACGCGCGTTTGACGCTGTCGGCCTCGAACACCTGGAAGCCCTCATCCTGCAGGGCGATGCCGACAAAACGGCGGATGTTGGCCTCGTCTTCAACAATCAGAATGCGTGCAGTGCTCATAGGGCGTCCATTGGGGGCGGAGTACCCGCCGGTAAAGTGATGACGAAATGCATGCCGCGCTCGCTGCCGGGTCTGGCTTCGATGCGCCCGCCGTGGGCTTCGACGATGCGCTTGGCCAGGGCCAGGCCCAGGCCGATTCCGGCGACCGAGGATTCCTGCTGGCCACGGGCAAACGGTTCGAACAGATTGGCCGGCGCGCTGCCCGGGCCGGTGTCGCTGACTTCCAGCAGGATGCTGTCGGAAACGGAACGGGCGGTAACGGTGATGACCGTGCCAGGCGGGGTGTATTTGGCGGCGTTGTCCAGCAGGTTGACCAGCACCCGTTCGATCAGCAGCGCGTCGACTTCCACCAGCGGTAATTGCGGGTCCAGCGTCGTGTTCACCACATGCCGGGCCAGTGGTTCACGCAACTGGCGCAGGGCGCTGCCGACGATCTCTTCCAGCAAATGCCATTGCCGGTTGAGTCGCACACCGCGCTCCTGCATGCGGGCCATGTCCAGCAAGTTTTCGATCAAGCGTTGCATCGAAGTCGCCTGCTCATGAATACCGTGCAGCAACGCGGTCAGCGGCCCCGGCGGCGCATGGGGCAGGGCGGTGTCGGCGGCGCCGATCAGTGTGGTCAGGGGGGTGCGCAGGTCGTGGGAAATCGCCGCGAGCAAGGTGTTGCGCATTTTCTCGCCTTCCATCTGCACCATCGTGCTTTGCGCCACTTCGACGAAGTGCACGCGCTCCAGGGCAATCGCCAATTGGCTCATGCAGGCTTCCAGCAGGCGGCGCTCTTCTGGCTCGTTGAGGCGTTCGCTTTGCGCCAGTTCCAGCACCAGCACACCGCGCACGCGCATCGGCGCCTTGAGCGGCAGGTAGCAACCCTTGGCGGCGGACAAGGTGTCGGTGCCCTGGCCGGCGGACTGGCCGTGGTCGTAGGTCCATTGGGCGATGCTGTCGTCGATCGGCAGCCCGCCCGCGCCCACGCTGTGCACGCCGTCGGCGGCGTCCGGCAAGGCCAGGCCGACCCGCGCCTCGAACACGCCGCTGAAGGTGCGCAGCGCCACTTCGCTGATCTGCTCCACGGTCAACGCGGCCGACAGGTCCCGGGCCAGACGCGCCAGGGAAGTAGCGCGGCGTTCCCGGGCAGCGGCGGTGCGCGCTTCGTGGCGCAGGCGGGCGGTGAGTTGCCCGGTGATCAGGGCGATGCCGAGCATCAGCGCGAAGGTGAAGAAATACTGGGTGTCGTTGACGGTAAACGAGTAGCGCGGCTGGACGAAAAAGAAGTCGAAACACAGCACCGCGAGCATCGCTGCCCACACGCCGGGGCCGCGTCCAAACCGCAGGGCCACCAGCACCACCGTGAGCAGGAACAGCATCACCACGTTGGCCAGGTCGAACACTTGCAGCAGCAGCGCGGCGATGGCGCTGGCGGTGAAACAGGCGAGTGTGGACCAGAGGTAGGCGAGGGTCCGGCCGGGGGCGGGTGCGGTTTTTTCAATGACTGGCGCGGTGCCCGGCAGCAGGCCATGGGCGATCACGATCTGGTCGATCTGCGGATGGTGCCGGCTGATCCGGTCGCTCACCGACTGATGCCAGAACCGCCACGCCCGGCGCGGATGATGGCCGAGCACCAGGCGATTGGCGTTGTGTTCCCGGGCACAGGCGGCCAGTGCTTCGGCGACGTCCATGCCCGGCAATGTCGCGGTGTCGGCGCCGAATTCGCTGGCCAGCGCCAGGGTTTTCATCGCCGTGAGATAACGCTTGGCGCCGCGGCCCTGGGCTGCGGCGACGTGCACCACGATCCAGTCCGCCTCGAGCTTTTGCGCCAGGCGCGCGGCTTCTCGCACCAGGCGTTCATCACCGGCGTCACCGGCCACGCCTACCAGCAATCGCTCGCGGGCGGGCCACAGGGTCTTGATCGACTGTTCGCGACGGTACACGCGCATCTGCGTGTCGACCCGGTCGGCCGTGCGGCGCAGGGCCAGTTCCCGCAGGGCGAGCAGGTTGCCCTTGCGGAAAAAGTGCCGCGAGGCGCGCTCGGCCTGAGGGCCCAGGTACACCTTGCCGTCCTTCAAGCGTTGCAGTAGATCATCCGGCGGCAGGTCCACGACGACCACTTCGTGGGCATTGTCGAACACGTGGTCCGGTACGGTTTCCCGCACGCGAATGCCGATGATCCCACTCACCAGATCGTTAAGGCTTTCCAGGTGCTGGACGTTGAGGGTGGTCCACACGTCGATGCCGGCGCTGAGCAGTTCTTCCACGTCTTGCCAGCGTTTCGGGTGGCGCGAGCCGGGCACGTTGCTGTGGGCCAGTTCATCCACCAGCAGCACGGCGGGATGGCGTTGCAGGGCGGCGTCGAGGTCGAATTCGGTGAGGGTGAAATCGTGATGCAGGCGTTGGGCGCGGGGCAGTTGTTCGAGGCCGTTGAGCAGGTTGGCGGTTTCCTGGCGGCCGTGGGTTTCCACCACACCGGCGAGTACGTCGCGGCCCAGGCTGACTTCCCGTTGCGCCGCGTCAAGCATGGCGCAGGTCTTGCCCACCCCGGCGTTGGAGCCGAAGTAGATACGCAGTTTGCCGCGCAAGGCGGCCTGTTCTTCCTGCTGGACCCGGGCGAGAAGGGCGTCGGGGTCGGGGCGTTCTTCGTTTAATGCGGGCATGTCATTCCTGGTCAATGCGGTTCAATGGTGGGAGCGGGCTTGCTCGCGAAAGCGGTGTGTCAGTGACAGACGAGTTGGCTGACACTCCGTATTCGCGAGCAAGCCCGCTCCCACATTGGGTTTGCGGTGCTACACGAGACCCAGCCCGGTCAGCACCAGGTCAATCAGCTTGATCCCGGCAAACGGCACCAGCACCCCGCCCAGGCCATAGATCAGCAGGTTGCGATTGAGCAATGCCGCCGCGCCAATCGCCCGGTACGTCACGCCGCGCAGTGCCAAGGGAATCAGCGCCACGATGATCAACGCGTTGAAAATCACCGCACTGAGGATCGCCGAGTTGGGACTGCTCAGGTGCATCACGTTCAACGCACCGAGTTGCGGATAGGTCGCGACAAACGCCGCCGGGATGATCGCGAAATATTTCGCCACGTCATTCGCCACGCTGAAGGTGGTCAGTGCGCCACGGGTCATCAGCATCTGCTTGCCCACCTCGACCACTTCGATCAGCTTGGTCGGGTTGCTGTCGAGGTCGACCATGTTGCCGGCCTCTTTCGCTGCCTGGGTGCCGCTGTTCATCGCCACCGCCACGTCGGCCTGGGCCAGCGCCGGGGCGTCGTTGGTGCCGTCGCCGGTCATGGCCACAAGCTTGCCCTGGGCCTGGTAGTCGCGGATCAGTTGCAGCTTGTCTTCCGGGCGCGCCTCGGCGAGGAAGTCATCCACGCCGGCTTCCACCGCAATCGCGGCGGCGGTCAGGCGGTTGTCGCCGGTGATCATCACGGTCTTGATGCCCATGCGCCGCAGTTCTGCGAAGCGCTCTTTGATGCCGCCCTTGACCACGTCCTTGAGCTCCACCACGCCGAGTGCTTTGGCCCCGTCCGAGACCACCAGCGGAGTGCTGCCGCGTCGGGATACTTCGTCGACCTTGGCCTGCAATGCAGCCGGAAAGCTCCCACCGAGCGCTTCGATATGACTGCGGATCGCATCCGCTGCACCCTTGCGAATACCGCGGCCTTCGGGCAGGTCGACGCCGCTCATGCGAGTCTGCGCGGTGAAGTGCACAAAGCTTGCGCCGAGGGCGTTGATGTCCCGCGCGCGGATGTCGAACTTCTGCTTGGCCAGCACCACGATGCTGCGGCCTTCCGGGGTTTCGTCGGCCAGGGACGCCAGTTGCGCCGCGTCGGCCAGTTCAGCTTCCTTGACCCCCGGTGCCGGCAGGAAACTGCTGGCCTGGCGATTGCCCAACGTGATGGTGCCGGTCTTGTCCAACAGCAACACGTCGATGTCACCCGCCGCCTCAACGGCGCGGCCGGAAGTGGCGATCACATTCGCCGACATCATGCGGCTCATGCCCGCCACGCCGATGGCCGAGAGCAGGCCGCCGATGGTGGTGGGAATCAGGCACACCAGCAACGCCACCAGCACCGTGGCGCTGATCACGTTGCCACTGCCACTCATGGCCACGGCAAAGATCGAGTACGGGCTCAGCGTGGCGATCACCAGCAGGAACAACAGGGTCAGGCCCACCAGCAAAATTGTCAGGGCGACTTCGTTGGGCGTTTTCTGACGCTTGGCGGATTCGACCATCGAGATCATGCGGTCGAGGAACGACTCGCCCGGGTTGACGCTGATGCGCACCACCAGCCAGTCCGACAGCACCCGCGTGCCGCCGGTGACCGAGGAAAAGTCGCCGCCGGCCTCGCGAATCACCGGTGCCGATTCGCCGGTGATTGCGCTTTCATCCACCGAGGCCACGCCTTCGATCACCACGCCGTCCAGCGGCACCAGGTCGCCGGCTTCGATCAACACCACCTGGTCTTTGCGCAACAGCGTGGCTTCGGTCGGCAGCCATGGGGCGCCGTGTTTGGGTTGTTGCAGCAACTTGGCCAGGGTCTGGCGCTTCATCCCGCGCAGGCTGGCGGCCTGGGCACGGCTGCGGCCTTCGGCCAGGGCCTCGGCAAAGTTGGCGAACAGCACGGTAAACCACAGCCACAAACAGATGCTGAGGATAAAGCCGCTGGGCGCTTCACCCTGGCCACCCAAGGACTGGAACCACAGCAGCGTGGTGAGGAGGCTGCCCAGGTACACGACGAACATCACCGGGTTTTTCCACTGCGCCTGGGGCAGCAGTTTCTTGAACGCATCCCCGCAGGCGGTGAGCACGATGGCGCGATCAAACAGAGGTAAACGAGCATTCTTGATCATGGGGGAATCTCTTACTCACTGGCCGCAATGGGGGGCTGGCGCAGAGGCAGACGGGCGTCCAGCGCGAGGTTGAGTTGCAGCACATTGACTCGTGGTTCGCCGAGCAAACCGAGGGTGCGGGCAGCGGTGTTTTCGTTCACCAGTTGCAGCAGTTCGGCTTCGGGGATCTGTCGCAGGCGGGCGACCCGGGCCAGCTGGATGCGTGCGTTGGCCACGGAGATATGCGGGTCCAGGCCGGAGGCGGAAGCGGTGACCGCATCCACCGGCACCTGGGCCTCGGCGGCGAGGCCGTTGTCCTGGCGGTAGGCTTTAACCCGGGCCGCGACCTGGTCCACCAGTTTCTGGCTGGTAGGGCCCAGGTTGCTGGCGCCGCTGGAACCGGCGTTGTACGGCTGGGAGACACTTTTGCTCGGGTCTTGCGGGTCGGTACCGAGGGTCATGCTCGGGCGGCCGTGGAAGTAGCCGGGCCTGGTAAAGTCCTGGCCGATCAACGCCGAGCCGATCACCAATCCGTCGCGTTCAATCAGCGAGCCCTGGGCCTGGAACGGGAACAGCAACTGCGCGGCAAAGGTGGTGAAGACCGGGTAGGCGAGGCCGGTCAGCGCCATGAAAAACACTGCCGAAACCAGCACCGGGCGCAACAGCCCTTTGAATATCGATTGAGTCGTCATCAACGTGTCCTTAGTTGTACGTCTGGCCGGACAGCAACTGCAGTTGCTCCACCAGCGGACCGAGCGCGAGCGCCGGCAGGAAAGTCAGGCCGCCCACCACCAGCACCACAAACACCACCAGCACCATGAACAGCGGGGTTGCGGTGGGGATGGTGCCGGCGCCGGCAGGCACGGTCTTTTTCATCGCCAGGGAACCGGCCACGGCGAGCATCGGCAGCATGGTGAAGAAGCGCCCGACCAGCATCGCCAGGCCAATGGTGGTGTTGAAGAACGGCGTATTGGCGTTCAGCCCGGCGAACGCCGAACCGTTGTTGGCGGTGCCCGAGGTGTAGGCGTAGAGCACCTCGCTGAAACCGTGGGGGCCGAGGTTATTCAGGCTGGCCATGGTGTCGGGCCACAGGGCGGCGAGGGCGGTGAAACCGAGGATGCTGATGGGGTGCGCGAGCACCGAGAGCATCACCAGTTTTATCTCCCGAGCCTCGATCTTCTTGCCGAGGAATTCCGGGCTGCGGCCGATCATCATGCCCACCAGGAACACCGTCAGCAGCGCGTACTGGATCAGGTTGATAAAGCCCACGCCGTCGCCGCCGAACACGCAGTTGAGCATCATCTGCGCCAGGGGCACGAAGCCGCCCATGGGGGTCAATGAGTCATGCATCGCGTTGACCGAACCGGTGGTGGCCGCGGTGGTGGTGGCGATAAACAGGCTGCTGTCGGCGATGCCGAAACGCAGCTCCTTGCCTTCCATATTGCCGCCGCTTTGCTCGATGGACAGCGTCTGGTTGGCACCGGCCTGGGTCAGCAGCGGGTTGCCGTTTTGCTCGGCGCCGTACACCAGCGCGAGAAAGCCTAAGAACATCACCAGGAAGGTGCCGAAAAACACCCAGCCCTGACGGCGTTGCAGCAGCATGCTGCCGAAGGTGTAGGTCAGCGCCGACGGGATCAGCAACATGCTGAGGATGTGCAGGGCGTTGGTCAGCGGGGTCGGGTTTTCGAACGGGTGTGCGGCGTTCATGCTGAAGAAGCCGCCGCCGTTGGTGCCGATATGCTTGATCGATTCAAAGCTCGCCACGGCGCCGACAATCAGTTGTTGCTGCGCGCCTTCCAGGGTGGTGGCCAGGGCTTGGGAGGAAAAGGTCTGCGGCATGCCTTGCCACACATACACCAGGGCCATGCCCACGCACAGCGGCAGCATCACGCGGTACAGGGTGCGAGTGAAGTCGACCCAGAAGTTGCCGATATCCGCCGAGCTTGAGCGACTCAGGCCACGGATAAAACCGGCTGCGGCGACCACGCCCGAGGTGGCGCCGACGAACATCAGGAAGGTGATTACTGCCATCTGGCTGAAGTTCGACAGGCTGGTTTCGCCCGAGTACGCCTGCCAGTTGGTGTTGGTGATAAAGGAAGCGGCGGTATTGAACGCCAGGTCCGGGGTTTGTGCGGCCAGCCCGAGTGGGTTGATCGGCATGACGGCCTGTAACCGCAGGATGAGATAGCCGAGCAGCATCATCGCGGCGTTCGACAGCAACAGGGCCGAACCGTAGCGGGCCCAGCTCATGGTTTCCAGCGGGTCGATGCCCAGCAAGCGATAGGTATAACGTTCCGGCAGGGCGTGGCGGGTTCCGGTAAACACCCGGGTCAGCCACTTGCCCATCAGCACGGCGAGCCCGGTCATCAACCCCAGGACCAGCGCAAATTCCAGCAAAGTGCTTAGCATGTCGAGGCTCCGTTCAAATCTTGCCCATGGCGACAATGGCCATGGTTGTCGCGGCGAAAAACACCAGGGAGAGGCCTACAAAAATCATGTCGTACATGGTGGGGCTCCCTAGAACTTTTCGGCGCGAATGAGGGCGTAGCCCAGATAAGCGAACAGCCCGACGGCGCATAGGCCGCTGGCGATATAGATGAACTTGAGTGTGAGCACGGTGGAACTCCCCTGATTAATAAGCCGCGATTGCGGACGCGGGGAGGTTAAGAGGTTGGGTATCAAGTTCGGGCACTGATTGCGGGTTTGGGCATTAAGACGGTGTATAGAGGGCGGTGGGGTGGGCGAACGGAAAAAAGGGATAACCCGGGGGCAGGGTATCCCTTGAAGCACTGGGGTTTTGCTGCTTTTGATGATCAGCTTATTTGGCTTTCTTTTTCTTTGATTCGCGGGTGGCGAGTTGTTCGAAGCAAAACGCGGCGGCGCCGAACAGGGCGATCATTGAGAGGACGATCATGCCTAACGTTGAACTTTCCACGATGACTTCCTGCGGGGGTTATTGGGGTGGAGGTCACAGTAGTGGAGGGGGGATTAGTTGCTCAATAGAGACGACTTAAACGTTACGGCTGGGGGTGAATCTATACGGGTTCTTTACGTTGATGTTGGGTGTATATCCGTTTTTTAGGTAACGGCTACTTATGGTTTCGCTCTTACAG